>JBKDUK010000275.1:0-17173 GCA_046339535.1 Planctomycetaceae bacterium
CCGGACTGACACCCGACAGCCTCTGAGGCGCTGATGGGAAGGGAGGTCTCACTGTGCCGACATGGCTTACTTGGATTTCGGCCGGCTGCTCGCCCCCCCCTTCCGTTTACACCCCTCCGAACAATACTTCACCTCCTCCCATCTCCGCTCCCCCTTATTCCGCGAGGTGATGGGCCGGTGGCAGTCGGGGCAGAGCTTGGTGGGGAGGGGGCCTTTGCGCGGCGGCATGGGGGGGATTGGTTGCGGGGGGATGGGGGATGCGAGCGACGGCGCGACACCGGCGGGGGGTGGGCCGTGCGTGATCACACCCCGGCTCCCGCGGGGAAGACCGGGGGGCCGGGGTGTGGGTTGTGAGTCGGTGGTGGAGACGGCGACGAATCAGACGCCGAAGAACTTGCCGTAGTTCTTCTTCACCGCCTCGATCCCGGCATTGATGATTCGCACGTCGGCTCCGACGGAGAGCATTTTGCACCCCTTCTCGACGCACATCCCGGCATAGTCGGGGTTGACGGGGACGACTCCCCAGGGCTTCTTGTGCTTCTGGCACGCCTTCGAGATCTGGTCGATCGCCGCGAGGCACTTGGCATTCATGAAGTCCCCCGTCACCCCCAGGCTCTGGCTCATGTCGGCGGGGCCCAGGAAGATGAGGTCGACGCCGTCGATGGCGGCAATCGCGTCGACGTCAGCCAGCGCCTCGGTCGTCTCGATCTGGATCGCCACGAAGGTCTCTTTGTTCGCCTGCGCGGTGAACTGCGGGGCGGGAACGGTCGCGAACCGCGCGTCGTAGCCGGCGGTGTTGAGACCCCGGTTGCCGCGCGGGAAGAACTTCGCCCAGCGGACAAACTGCTCGGCCTCCTGGGCGTTGCGGATCTGGGCGGCCATCACCCCCCCGGCCCCCGCCTCGAGGGCGCGGGTGACGGCGGCGTAGTCGGTCGGGGCGAGACGGGCGAAGGTGTCCATCCCCTGGCTGCGGCAGGCGAGCGTGCCAATCTCGAGCCGTTCGGTCGAGTAGCTCATGTGCTCGAGATCAAACCAGACCGCCTGGAACCCCCCATGCATGCCGATCATCTGCAGCAGGTTGTGGTGCACAATGCGCCCCGCCGCGGCCACCATCAACAGTTCACCCTGGGCCAGTCGTTGCTTGATCGTCTGCATGCTTCGCAATTGCCTTTCGTGGCCCGGAGGGCCTGCGGGGAGGGACTAAAGGAGGGAGGAAACCGCAGTGTCTTGTGAGGGGGAACCGCTGTAAAGCGTGGGCCTCGGGCTGGTCTGTCTGGCGTCGACCGTTGCGTGGGTTGACCCCCGTGAAATGCCTCTGTGGGTCGCTACCCCGGGTTACGGGACCAGACAGGACTCAGGCCGCGGACGGCGTGCTGGCGCTCGGCGGCGGGTTGCGTGGGGTCTGGACCGTGTGGAGCGGGTGGCATCATGCGGTCACGAAGAAAGTCGTTTTCATGAGCCGAGTCGAAGCCAGATCCCCCGTATGCATTCCCTTCAGGAATGAAGCGCTCTTGGGGATCGGACCCGGGGTAGCCCGGCGCTGCGCTGGGCAACCCCGGGCTAGGGTATGCATTCCCTTCAGGAATGGTTCGGCCGGGTGGTTGGAGGGCAAGGGAGGAGGTGAATTGTGGAGCCGTTGGGGGAATTCGTCATCGAACCCCCATCGGACGTGCTCTCCGGGCCGGGATCGCACACCTCCGCATGTGGCGCCTTGGACCTCATCGCCACCCTTCGATCACAGTCCCTGTTTCTGGCTATGACAAAGCACGGGTCACCTGGCTTCACCGAATGGGATCTGTCCCCGGGGTTGCCAAGACGGAATTTCCGGGCCCCTCTCGAACCCACCCTGCCGGTTTCCCCCGGTCCGCGGTCTGGGAAAACGATGGCGAATGGGGGTGAACGGCCGCCCGGCGTCGCGGGGAGTGTCTAAAATGGAAGGTGAGTTCCCCAGCGCAGGAGACTGCCATGTCTGTCCCGACGGTGTTTGAGCCCCCCGACCTGTTCCAGCTCGACGATCTGCTGACGGCCGAAGACCGGGCGTTGCGGCAACGGGTCCGCACCTGGGTCGAGACCAACTACCTGCCCGAGATTGCCGAGTGGAACGAGCGGGCCGAGTTTCCCCTGCAGCGCGCGCTCCAGATCGCCCAGTTTGGGGCGTTCGGAGGAAACATCACCGGGTATGGCTGCGCGGGGCTGTCGCCGTTGCAGTACGGCCTGGTGATGCAGGAGCTGGAGCGGGGCGACACCGGCCTGCGGACCCTCGCCTCGGTGCAGGGGGCCTTGGCGATGAATGCCATTCATCTGTTCGGCAGTGAAGAGCAAAAGCAACGCTGGCTGCCGGCGATGGCCCGGGGAGAGAAGCTGGGCTGCTTCGGTCTGACCGAGCCCGACTTTGGCTCGAACCCCGCCGGCATGACCACGACAGCCACGAAGACCGACCGGGGCTATGTGCTGAACGGCCGCAAGCTGTGGATCGGGCTGGCGACCCATGCCGACGTGGCGGTGATCTGGGCCAAGGTGGCGGGGTTACCCGGCATCGATCCGTCGTCCCCCAAGGCGATTCGCGGGTTTCTGGTGGAACGGGGAACTCCCGGGTTTCACCCCACGCTCATCGAGCAGAAGCTGTCGATGCGGGCCGCGTTGACCTGCCGCATCGAATTCGCCGACTGCCACGTGCCTGCCGAGGCGCTGCTGCCCGCCTCGAACGGGTTGAAGTCGCCGCTGTTGTGCCTGAACCACGCCCGCTATGGCATTGCCTGGGGAGTGCTGGGAGCCGCGGTCGCCTGCTACGACGAAGCCCGGCAGCACGCCCTGCGGCGGATCCAGTTCGGACGCCCGCTGGCGTCGTTCCAGCTGGTGCAGCGGAAGCTGGCCCTGATGGCCACCGAGCTGACCAAAGCCCAACTGCTGGCATTTCGGCTCGCGCAACTGAAGGCGCAGGGGCACGCCACGCACGTGCAGATCTCGATGGCCAAGCGGAACAATGTCGAGACCGCCCTCGAGATTGCCCGGACCGCGCGCGAGCTGCTGGGAGGCATCGGCATCCTGGGGGAACACCAGTCGTTCCGCCACATGAACAATCTCGAAAGCGTGAAGACCTACGAGGGGACCGACGACATGCACCTGCTGATCCTGGGAGAACACCTCACCGGAATCCCGGCGTTCTCGGGGTGACAGCTGCCGGGAGGAGCTGGTTGGAAGATGCGGTTGGTCCGACGGCCTGTCGTGATCCGTTGGGATGGATGGCCCGGACTGTCTGTTTTCGTCCAGCCGGGCCAGAGCCCACAGAGACCGAATGGTCCGAATCCCCCCGGCGCAATGGGCTGTGCAACGAGTGATTGGGTTGCGGTAGAATTTCGTCGTGATGTCTGACCTGGAACTGACCAACACCCCCCTTGCGTCTTCGCCCGAACCGCGGTCCCCGACGGCGAGTCGCTGGCGGCCGCGCCTGCCGCGCACTCCCGGCCGGCGGCTGGTCTTCTTGGCCCTGTACCTCGGTTTCTGCTGGGGGGTCGTTTGGCTGGGGGTGCGGCTGTTTTGGCTGGTCGGCTCGGCGGTTCCCTTCTCGCAGCGCCCCAGTGCCTGGGATCACTACTACCCACGGCTGCGGCAGGCGGGACTGGTCGAGCAGCCCGCGGCACGCCCCGACAAACGGTTCGATCTGCTGCTGTTGGGGGGCTCGGTGCTCGACCCGGCGTGGGGAAGTGTCGGGGCCGAGCTGGAACGCCGGCTCGAATCCCGGCTGCCCGGACGGTGGCGGTTGGCCAACCTCGGCCAGGCGGGCTTCACCTCGCGCGACAGCCTGCTGCAGTACCAGCATCTCGCACGGCAGCGGTTCGATCTGGTGGTGGTCTACGACGGCATCAACGACACCCGCCTCAACTGCTGCCCCCCCGAACTGTTCCGCGACGACTACACCCACGCCATCTGGTACCGGCAGTTTGCCGAGGAACTGGCGGGGGGCACCCCCTCGCTGTCGCGGGTGGCGGTGGCGGGGGTCCGCAGCGCGTTGGACCGCAACCGGTTGGGGACACCCGAACCCGAGCTGCTGGAATTCGCCGCCCAGCCGCAGACGCCCCGCTGTCTGCGGGCGAACCTCTCGACCCTGTGCGACCTGGCGGTCGAACGGGGTGATCCGCTGGTGCTGCTGACGTTCGCCTGGCACATTCCCCCCGAGTACACGCTGCAGAAGTTTGGCGATGATCTGCTCGACTACGCCCCGCAGGGGAAGAACCGCTGCGCGGCCGAGTTGTGGGGGAAGGCCGAGTATGTGGCCCACGCCCTGCGCCTGCAGAACGACGAGATCCGCGCGCTGGCCGCCGACTGGCACACCAGGTCGAGCACCGCAGCGGAGAAGCCCCCCCAGAATCGACCCGAGACCCCACCGGTGCGGCTGCTCGACATGGAAGAGCGGTTGCCCCATACGGGAGAGATCTTCATCGATCCGTGTCATCTCACAGAGCGGGGAAGTGCGGAGTTTGTGGAGATCTTGTGGCCCGTGGTGGCCGAGGCGATTGAGTCGTTCGAACGTGGCGAGTTCTCGCGGCGTTGAGGTGTCTCACCGGGGTCAGGCGTCATGCCATCGTGGAATTCGCAGCAGTACCTGAAGTTTGAAGCCGAGCGGACGCGCCCCTGCCGGGACCTGGTCGCGCGGATCCCGCTGCTGACTCCCCAGCGCATCGTCGATCTCGGGTGTGGTCCGGGGAACAGCACGCGGGTCCTGGCCGAGCGGTGGCCGGGGGCCGCGTTGTGGGGGCTCGACAGTTCTCCCGAGATGATCGCGGGGGCGCAGCGGTCGGGGGTGCCGGCCACGTTCGAGTTGGCCGATCTCGGCACATGGCGGCCGCAGCCGGGGCAGTACGATCTGCTCTTTTCGAACGCCGCGTTGCAGTGGGTGCCGGAACATGCCGAGGTGTTGCCCCGGCTATGGGCCGGGCTGGCCCCGGGGGGCTGGTTCGCGATGCAGGTGCCGTGCGACCTCCAGGCCCCGGCCCATCGGTTGGCGCGCGAGCTGGCGGGCTCAGCGGCGTGGCGGGGGAAATTTCCCGACAGCGGCGTCCGGGAGTGGCATGTGCCGGCCCGGGGCTTCTATTACGACCTGCTGGCCCCGCGGAGTGCGGAGCTCGACCTGTGGCAGACGACGTATCTGCATGTGCTGCCCGACCACGCGGCGATTGTGGAGTGGTATCGGGGGACGGGGCTGCGGCCGTATCTCGACCTGTTGTCGGCCGCCGAGCAGCACGATTTTCTGAGCGACTATGGCCGGGAGATCGTCCGGGCGTATCCGCCGCAGGGAGATGGCCGGGTGATCCTGCCGTTTGACCGGTTGTTTGTGTTGGCCCGGCGGAACTGACGACTGATCGGCCGACCGCCGGCGGTGTGCGAGTTGCCGCAGTGCGTTTTTTGTGGGGGCGAAAAAAAACAGCCGACGATTGCTCGTCGGCTGTTTGTGTCATCCGTGGGGAAGACAGAATTCGACCCTAGGCGGGGCGAACGTTCTCAGCACGGGGACCCTTGGGGCCACGGCCGGGGGTGTAGGTCACCCGCATGCCTTCACGCAGATCATCAAAACGCACGCCTTCAACATTCGACGAATGGAAGAACATGTCCTTGTCGGTTCCGGTCTCGATGAAACCGAAGCCCTTGTCAGTCAACCGCTTGATTTTTCCCTCAGCCATTCGTCGCAACTCTCGCAAAGCGTTTCTGTGAGGGAAGTCGGGCCGCGATCGGCCCCAAAGCTCCACTCACAGGAAAGAGGTTACCAGAGTTGAACCTGTTTCACAAGACCAACAATTCTGCGTTGATGCGTTGAAGATGAGTCTTCCCAAGAGCAGACGCGCGGTGGCCCTGGTCACAACCGGCTGCAACGATCCCCCGGCCTGAAGGGACTTGCCCTCCGTGCCGAGGCCCCGCCCCACTCCAATTCGCTGACCGTCCGTTGACGGAATCTCCCCGTCGGTCCTGACGCCAGGGCAGATCGCAGTGCGTGTGTCTGCTGGTGCCGCTGGTGGTTTGGCGAATTGATTTCTCTGCGGCAGGCCCCGTGCGATTGCTGTGCGGGAACGTGGCCGGCGTGCTTGCAGACGGTGCGGGTTCATCAGAAAAAGGCTGGCCCTTTGCCGTTTTCGCGAGTGAGTATCGCGGAATCAGGCCGGCCGGCTGTGGTGTGACCTGTCGTTCCTGCGCGCGCTGGAAAGTGCGACGGGTTGGCGACCTCGAACCGATCGCCAATCCGGTCGGGAATTCACCGGGAGAGTGGGTTGAACCGGGGGAATCGCAACTGGACCCACTCCCGAAGCGCGGGTATTCTGAAATCTGAGCGAGTGTTCCTGGCACCCGTCGGCCGGGGGCCGTCATGGTGAGGTGGAATTGAGATGAGTGCGATGTTGACTGGAATTCGGCTGTCGGTCCACTGGCTGTGTCCACTGATTCTCGGGGTGCTCTGCTGTGGACTCTCGCGGGCATCTGCCGACCCGCAGGAAATCGTGGTCTCTCCCGCTGACGATTTGAAGGCCGCGTTCGAGATGGTCCCCGAGGGGGGGCGCATCGTGCTGAAGTCCGGAATTCACCGACCTCCGGGGGCGTTGCGGCTGGAGCGCGCGGGGGTGACCTTGACGGGAGAGCCGGGGGCCGAGCTGCATGCGACCGAAAACCTCACCGCCGCCGCGATGCTGACGGTCTGCGCCGACGGCGTGCGGATCAACGGGCTCGTGTTCGATGGGGGTTTCGTCCCCAGTCGGGCGATCCGCAGCGAACAGACCACGCGGAACCTGCGGATTGAGGATTGTGAGGTTCGTTACTGGGGCAAGCATGGCATCGATCTCGACGGGGCCGAGCAGTTGGTTTTGAACTGTCACATCCATCACTGTCTCTCGAAGGCCGAAGGAATCCGGACCGACGCGCACGGTGTGGTGACCCTGCATGCGAACGGCTTGCGGATTGAGCGGTGTCGGATCAACAACTGTTCGGGCGACTCGGTTCAGGCCGATCGTGGGTCCTGGCAGAATGTGGAGATCGTCGATTGCGACATGTGGCTGGAACCGCTGGCGAAATCGATGGGGGGGTTTGCCGAGGGGGACCTGGTGGGAGAAAACGCCTTCGACTCGACACGGGACTCGAATCTCCCCCGGGGGAAGGTGTTGATGGAGAAGTGCCGCATGTGGGGGTTCGACGGGTCGACTCAGCAGGGCAACTGGGCGGCGTTGAATCTCAAGGAGAATGTCGAGGTCACGGTCCAGGGCTGCACCGTGGAGCGGTCGCAGATTGGAACCCGGTTCGCCGCGGTGCGACGGGGATCGCCGCTGATCGTCCACATGGAGGACTGCGACTTCAGCAAGTGTGGTGTCGCGTTGCGTTTTGAAGATCTGCGGGAGGGACCTGACGCGCTCATTCCGGAGTTGTCGGTTGACGACTGTCGCATTCGGGACTGCAAGTTGCATCTGATGTTCCTCGGCTACAGGCGCGGATCCGGGCAGGGCCCCTGGCAACCGCCGAATGGAGTGTTCATCCGCAATTGCGTGTTTGCTCCCAGGATTCGTCTCGCTGTGGGAACGGGTGACCCCAAAGTGGTCAAGGAGGCGACCCGTCAACTGGTGATGTTGGGGAACAACCAGGAGCAGGACGTGCTCGATCATGGTGCGGGAGCGGGCGACTCCCCCTCCCAGGCGGCACGCGGATCCAAGGGTGTGACCGGCGGCAGAGGGGGAAAGGCGGAAGCATCCAATGAGAGCGGCCCGGTCTGCCCAAATGACGAATCGCATCGGGGCAAGATCTATCGCCGGGCGGGGGGCAAACTGCACTGCCGCTGTCCCGCCTGTGGTGCGTTGTGGACCTTGCCCGACAACACCGCCAAGCCCGCCCCGACAACCCCGGAGCCGAAACCCGCCCCCGCGGCCGAGAAGGGGGCGCCCGGGACCAAACCCGCGGCCAACAGCGGCAAGACACCGGCCTCCGCTTCCAAATAGAGCTGCGGGGTTCACGCATCCAATCGCGGCCTGCGGTCTCGGGAATCGACGGCCGTTACCCCGACGACAGCTGCCCTTCCCGTCGCGCACACGCTGGCCGACTTTCGGTCGCCGTCAATCTGGGAAACCTACGCAGCTTCAGGGGGCTTCGTCGAACTTCCCCACGTTCACCGGGGGACAGCGACGATGCTGAACGAAAGGCGTGGCGGCTGCGCCTGTGGAAGGTCTCGTCCCGCAGCGGAACGCGCCCCGGTTTCACCCAGCGAGCAGGGAGGCTCGTGCGATGGCCTATCGTCCCATCCGGTCGTGGATTGCCAACCGCATCGCCCGGCATGCTGTTTTGCCCATTCTGCACCGCCGACAGGCACTACAGTTCGAACAGCGCTGCCTGTCGGCCCGCCGGGTGCAACTCGACCTGCTGCAGAAACTGGTGCATTTCGGCGGTGAATCCGCTCTGGGACGTGACTTCGGCCTGGGCCACGTCCGCTCGGTGGCCGACTTCCGCCGTCAACTCCCCATCGCCGGTTACGATCACTTCGTTCCCTATATTGATCGCGTGGCAGCGGGAGAAACCTCGGCCCTCTTCCCGGCCCAGGAAGAAATTCTCACGTTCGTGCAGACCAGCGCCACCACCGGGAAGCCCAAGCTCTTCCCCGCCAACCGCACCTGGTTCCAGTATTACCAGCGGGGTTGGGATGTCTGGGGCGTGCAGGCCTTCACCGATCATCCCGACATGTTCGGGTTGCCCATCCTGCAGCTCAGCACCTCGTGGAAGCTGGGAACGACGTCGGGTGGCCACAATATTTCGGTCAGCAGTGCCCTGATCGAGCGCTATCAAAGCCACTTCGTCCGCAAGCATTATGCCCTGCCTCCGCAGGTCACCCAGATTAAAGACTCCAACGCCCGCGGTTATACGATTGCCCGGATCGCCGCGATGGGTCCCATCGGACTGATGAGCACCGTCACCCCGTCCCTCTTCCTGCGGATTGCCGACTGCGTGCGCGAGTTTGCCCCGCAGTTGGTGCACGATCTGCAACACGGAACCCTCGACCGGGCATTCGACATTCCAGCCGAGATTCGCCCGGTGCTGGAACGCCTGGTCGCCCGGCCGATGCCCCGGCGGGCCGCCGAACTGGCCGACATCCTGAAGGCGAACGGGCAGCTTTTGCCGCGCGACATTTGGGCTCCCAAGCTCATTTCGTGCTGGCTGGGGGGGACGGCGGGGTTGCAGTCGGCCCGCATTCCCGAGGTCTGGGGGCCCGCGCCGCTGCGCGACCAGGGGCTGCTCTCGTCCGAAGGCCGGCACACCCTCCCGCTCGCCGACGGGGTCCCGTTTGGCCCCCTTACCGTCGACGCCAACTTCTACGAGTTCATCCCCGTCCGCGAGGCCGGGTCGGCCCAGCCCGTGGTGCTCGAACCGCATGAACTGGAGGAAGGGCAGGACTACCAACTGATCTTCTCGACCTTCGGCGGGCTCTACCGCTACGACATCGGCGACATCGTCCGTTGCCGGGGTTGGTACGGCGAGGCCCCGGTGCTGGAATTCCTCCAGAAATCCGGGGGGTACTGCGACCTCGAAGGGGAAAAACTCTCGGCCCACACCGTCTGTGCCGCGATGGCCGCGGCGGAACAGCAAGCCGGCCTGTCGCTCCGGCACTTCACCGTGGCCCCCTTGCGGCGTCCCCAGGAACTCCCCCGTTACGCGGTGCTGATTGAACAGAATGAGGTTCCTGATCTCGACCAGGGACTGCGGCTGGTGCGGGCCTTCGATCAGGAACTGCGCCGGACCGTGCTGATTTATGGCAACACCCGCAACAACCGGATCCTGGGGGCTCCGCTCTTGGTGCGGCTGGAGCCGGGGTCGTGGACCCGGCTGATCGAGGCCGAAGTGCAGGGACGCGGGGCCAACGAGACCCAATACAAGCACAAGCCGCTGGTGGCCGATCTGCACTATCTCAAGAAGCTGTCTGTGGTCGACCTCCACGACTCGGCGGCGGAGCCGATGGTCCGCCGGGCCGCCTGACTCGACCCCACTCCCCCCTTCGAAGGCTGACGGTCGGTCCGCCCTCGACAGGACGAACAGCCCCCACCACCTTTCAGAGAGTCAGTTCCAGGGCACCCCCCGACACCCGACGGGGGGTGCCCTTCGTCTTTGATTTCCCGGGCGGCTCGCGGCGGGGGTTTCGCACCCGATGGCTTGGGAACCGGCCGGGAGAGAGGGTTGTTGGGGGCCCCTCATTCGGAGGACGCAACCCGTGGCAACCTGGGGGGCTTGCGTTGCTGCGCGAGACGCCTGCCGGAAGCGCAGGCCCCGGAGAATCGCCGGGGAGAAACCGGGTCTCGTGTTGTAAAGCCATTTCAGAAAACGACTTGCGATTCGATTTATGGCCCGGGCCACACGCCCGGCATTCCAGAAATTTCAGGCACAATCGCTACAGTCTGCCCGATCCGCACGCCGATATCTTAGCTAGGTCCATTTTCCTGCGCGACGTGTCCGGCAGGAATCTTCGGAAGGGATGCCTCGGTGGGACTCCCAGATAGCGAAGGATACTCTGATGCGGATTCCATCCTGGAAAGCTCTGGTTCACGGCCTGCTCAGCGCGGCATTCTGTGGGTCAATCGCGACGTTCGGGGGCCCGGCGGCCGCTCAGGACGCCCTGCCTCCTCAAGGGGCCTACCCCCCTGGCTATGTGGCCGGGGCGGAGGCCATGGCTGAGCCAATGCTCGGCCCGGGGATCTACGGCAGTGCCGAAGGTCCTCCTCCCAACGCCTGGCCGGGGGTCAACCCCTACCCCGCGGGCAATTACGAACGTCTCGCGAACGAACGCGGGATCTGGGAGTACGAAGACAACCGGGACCAGCGCCGGAAGTACAAGTTCGGCATCGATTACATCCAGGGCTGGGGCGTGAAGCCCGGGCCGCAGGTGCTGATTGGCGATCCGAACGCCTACCTGCACGCCTACCCGACCGACGATGAATTCGACATTCCGTTCACCCGTCTGACGAATGCCGACTTTGGCGAGGCACAGCCCTTTCCCTTCTGGCCGGCCCGGTTTACCAACTGGTTCGGCGACCTGTGCATGAACGGCATCCGGGCGAACTTCGGGTGGGAAATCTACGACCACCAGGAGTTCCAGGTGAGCGGTTTCGCCCTGTTCGAGGCGACCCAGCAGTTCACCAACTATGGTGGCGATCGCACGGCGGACGACATCGATCTCAACATTTTCCGGCTGCCGTTGTACGACGGAACCGAGTTCGGGACCACAATCCCCTACGACAGTTTCCTCGACCTGCGGTACCGTCAGCAGGTCTATGGAATCGACTTCGACTACTGGTCTTCCCCCTTCTACGATTCGAAAAACTTCATGGTCCGCATGGAGTTGGGGGTGAAGTACCTCTACATCAAGGAACAGTTCCGGATGCAGGCGGGTGACAGTGGTCTCGACTACCAGTACAACGCCGAAGACGGAACCATCACCCCCGAGCCCCCTCCGCTCCCCCTGTTCCCGGACGGAGCCCTGTTCAGCTTCATCGATCCGTTCGTCACCACCATCAATTCGCAGGTGACGAGCAACCTGGTGGGGCCCATGATTGGTGCCCGGGCCGACCTCGGCGGCGACAAGTTCAAGATCTGGGGTCAGTTGAAGTTTGGTGCCCTCGCGAACATGGAGACCTCGACGGTCTGGAGCCAGAACGTGCGGCCCCAGGTGCTGCAGTCGATCTACGGCCCTGGCCCCACCAGCAGCCGGACCCGCGAACACACCTACATCACCCCGGTGTTCCAGACCGGAATCAATGGCGAGTTCGGCTTCATGAGCTACCTCCCCCTCATCAAGCAGATTCCGATCATCAACCTCTCGAAGTTCCGCCTCGGATACGACTACACCCTGATTGGGGCCCTCTCGCGGCCCGCTCAGGTGCTGCAGTACAACGTCGATGTGATCGACCTGAAGACCAAGCGGCAGAACTTCAGCATCAAGACCCTCAACTTCGGACTGGCCTGGGACTTCTAAGCCCCGCCTGACCCACGGTTGCGGTTATACTCGCCCGGAGGAGAGCTGTTCAGAACGGCTCTCCTCCGGCTGCGTTCTTTGACCACGGCCCCTGCATGTCGCTCTCCGAAACCCGGCCTCCCCTCTATCTCGACAGCCACGCCACCACCCTGCTTGATCCCCGGGTGCGGGAGGCGATGTGGCCCTGGCTGCTGGTGCCGTGCAATGCCTCCAGCACCAGCCACCGCTATGGCTGGCGGGCGGCCGAAGGGGTTGAGCGGGCCCGGCAGCAGGTGGCCCGGCTGCTGAATTGCGAGCCGCACGAACTGATCTTCACCAGCGGTGCCACCGAGGCCAACAACCTGGCGCTGAAGGGCATTCTGCAGGCCCCTCGTGCCAAGGGCTGGGGCCTGGTGACCAGCCTGGTGGAACATCGGGCGATTCTCGATCCCGCCCGCCGTCTGGCCCGCCGCGGAACCGAGGTGGTCTTCGTCCCGGTCACCCGCCAGGGAGCCATCGACCTCGACCGGTTCCGCGACAGCCTCACTCCCCAGACCCGGCTGGTCTCGCTGATCCTGGCCAACAATGAAGTGGGAACCATCAACCCCATTGCCGAGGCGGGAGCCATCTGCCGGGAACGGGGAATCTGGCTGCACTGCGACGCTGCGCAGGCCGTGGGGAAGATTCCTCTCGACCTGCGGCAACTGCCGGTCGACCTGTTGAGTCTCTCGGCCCACAAGCTGCACGGCCCCCAGGGGGTGGGAGCCCTTTACGTCCGCCGCAGCGAACCTCGGCTGCCTCTCGAACCGCTGTTCGAGGGGGGAGGGCAAGAATACCGCCTGCGCCCGGGAACGTTGCCGGTCCCGCTGATTGTGGGACTGGGGGCGGCCTGCGAAGCGTGCGGCGAAGACCTGCCGGCTGAGGGGTTACGCCTCGCGCACCTGCGTGACCGGCTCTGGCAGGGACTGACCGAGCGTCTGGAGGGCATCCACCGCAATGGAGATCCCCGGCACAGCCTGCCGGGCAATCTGAACGTGAGCTTCGAGGGCGTTCCCGGCGACAGGCTGCTGGCCGCAATGACCGAAATTGCGGTCAGCTCGGGGTCGGCATGCAGCTCGGCCGATCCCGAGCCGAGCCACGTGCTGCGGGCCATGGGGGTTCCCGAGCGGCTGGCTTTGGCCACCCTGCGATTCGGCCTCAGCCGTTTCAACACCGCCGAAGAAATCGACTTCGCCAGCTACTGGGTGGCCCGGGTCGTGAACCAACTGCGGAGTCAACCGGCCGGCACCGGGTGAGCCCCTGCCGCGGCGGCTCGCTGGGGATCGCCAATTGGCGCTCCTGGCGGGTCTGGTCAGTCAACCAGATCCTCCGCCATGTCACGGCAGAACCGATCGGGATCGGTTTCTCAGGCTTTGGGCAGCGCCTTCAAGGCCTCCAGGACCTGTTCATCGTGGCCGTCGACATTCACCTTCTTCCAGACTTTGGCGATCTTTCCCTGGGCATCGATCAGGAAGGTCGACCGCTGGATGCCCATCGACTTCTTGCCATACATGTTCTTTTCGCGCCAGGCCCCAAATTTCTCGGCCACGGCGTGATCGGTGTCTGACAGCAGGGGGAAGTTCAGCTCGAACTTGGTGCTGAATTTCTGGTGGCTGGCGTTGTCGTCGGGGCTGATTCCCAAGACCACCGCCCCCAGCTTCTCGAGCTGTTTGTGCTGATCGCGGAAGGCACACGCCTCGCGGGTACACCCAGGGGTGTCATCCTTGGGGTAGAAGTAGACCACCACCGGCTTCCCCTTGAGGGCCGAGAGCTTGACCTTCTTGCCATCGGTCGCAACCAGGTTGAAATCGGGAGCTTTGGAGCCCTCGGCAGGCCAGTCGGCAGCGGCTTCAGTCATGTCAGCACCTTCGGGAAATCGGGGCGGAAAACGGGGGGGGCGAAAATCGCGGAATCGTAGGCCCCCTGCCGCCGCCGGCAAGTGCCCGCCCCAAGCCTCCCCCCGGGGCGGCCTCCCAACGGGTTTTTCCCGGGAGAAACCGACAAGCTCGATATATCTCGCAATCCTCACACAGACAGGCGCAACAGCCTGCCTGCGCTATCGAAGCGGCACAACCGCTCTATTTTTTCCAAGACTTCCTCTTTACCAGATCAAAAGTCTCCGAGAAGTAGCCGCGGCTGCACAGTCAACGCAGCCTCTTCCTTTTTTCAAGCGTGTGTGTGAAGGCCCGCGTCGAGAGGCCTTCCCCACGATTCCTCCGTGATAAAACAGGATCCGCGCATGCTTCCGATTGTGCCGCGTACCGCTCTTTTGTTGTGCCTCGCCGGTTCTTCCTGGGTGCTGACCCACGCCACCGGCAACCTGCGTGCGGATGAGGCCGCACCCCCTGCCGTCATCGAGACCATCGAGGCGGCCGTCGCTCCGGTTGTCGAAGTCGATCCGTCGCTGGCGCTGGATCAACTGCAACCCGAAGCCCCGGCACTGCCGGTGACAGTGGATGCGCCCGCGCTCCCCACCCCGGCGACCCCCGCCGCTGAGGAAGCGGTCCTGCCCACGTTCGTCGCTCCCGAGGCCGAAGTGGTGGGTGAAGTTCCGGTGCTGGCCGAGACCCTCAATGCCGAACCCGCTTCCATCGCAGCCCCCGCCGCCCCCGCCGAGGAAATTGGCTACACCCCGGCCGATCAGACCCTGCCGGACCAGCCCGAACCGCTGATCGTCGACATCCCGACCCCCGAGGAACTGCCCGTTTCCGAAATCGGTCTGCCGACCCCGGCCGCGACCGAACCGGTCATCGATGCCCTGCCGGAAGCCCCGGTGGTGGCGATTGTGGAAGAGTCGATTCCCGCCGTCGAAACCCCGGCTGACGTGGTGGCCGAGGCGATACCCGCCGCCCCCGTGCTGGTGGAGGAGACGTTGCCCGAAGTGGCCGCGGCTCCTGCGGTCGAGACCCCTGTGGTCGAAACCGCCCCCGGCGAAACGGCGGCCGTCGAGCCGGTGGTCGAAGCGCTGCCGGAAGCCCCGGCGGTGGCGATTGTGGAAGAGTCGATTCCCGCCGTTGAAACCCCGGCCGAAGTGGTGGCCGAGGCGGTTCCCGCCACCCCGGTGACCGTGGAAGAGACGCTGCCCGAAGTGGCTGCGGCTCCTGCGGTGGAGACTCCCGCCGTGGAGACCCCGGCGGTCGATTCGGTGGTGGAAACGGTGGTGGAAACGGTCCCCGCCCCTGTGGCTGTGGAGACGGTGACTGAGCCGGTTGTGGTGGTCGACACCCTCCCCTCGACGGGAGAGGTGGTCAGCGAAGAGCCGGTGATGATTGCTCCGGTGGCCGAGCCGGTCTTTACCGACATCTCCCAGGAAACCGACTTCCTGCCGCTGCCGACGTTCCCGATCGAAGCGGTCGATCCGACCCCCGATCCCCGGGGGGAGGTCAGCCCGACGGTCGTCTCTGAGGTGGTGCCTGTCGACACCCCGGCCGAGATTCCCGCCACTCCCGCCGTGGAAGCTCCCGCCGAAACGTCGGTGTTTGAAGTCTTGCGGTCGGAAGACCTCGACACCACTCCGGTGGCGGAGGGAGCCCCGCAGATCGATGCCCCGAACGAGGTGATTCCCCCGCTCCCCGAGATCAGCGAGATCCCGGCGGCGGAGAGCGTGTTGCCGGAAGTGCTGGCCGAAGCTCCCGTGGGTTGTCAGCCTCCCGCGGAGGGAGTACTGGCCGACCCAGAGATTGCCCCCTCGGTCGATGCGCCCTCCGTGGTGGTCCCCGCCCCCGAGGCGACCGACGCTCAGCCGGGAGTTGCCACCGAGATTCGTGAGGTGATTCCTGCGGACGAATGCCCGTCCGCTCCGGAGCTTCCCGTCGACGCGGGTGACGATCTGACCCCGGTGCCGGTGGAGGTGAATTTGCCGCTGGAACTGTTCGATTCGTTGTAATCCGTACTGCGCGTGGAACGGTCACCCGGCACACTCCGGGTGACTCGACCGAGACCGGTGCCGGGGCGTCATCCCCCGGCACCGGTTTTTGTTTTCGCGGGGCCGCGAGTGGAAGACTCAGTGGAGAAGTCCGAGCGTGGGAGGGGGGGCGGAGAGACCCCAGGTCTTGGTCAGCCAACCGATCGGCGTGGTTGTCTCACATAGACAGATTTTCACTCAAAGATCTCTCCCCGCAGCGATGACTGCCATCGGGTGAGGTCCAACGGGGGCCAGCCATGACTCCCCTGACGTCTGGCACGCAGTTTGCCTATGCTGTGCCTCACTGCCCACGATGCTGGAGATACAGGCCAGAATCTGCCACCTCCGCGAAGCGCTCGCGCACATCGAGGGCAGTTGCTGCTGAAAATGCCAGCAGCAGAGTCGTAACTCATGGCACTCCGTCGCGCTCGTTCCGACTTACAACCTGGCCGCTCAACCTCAAGAAGTTTCAGGAGTCTCACATGGCGGGAACCCCCAAGGATTTTTTCGATCTGGCCAAGCAGATCGGTGCGGAGCACGTGGATTTGAAGTTCGTCGACATGCTCGGTACCTGGCAGCACTGCAGCTACCCGATCGACACCTGGGATGAAAAGACGTTCAGTGAGGGGGTGGGGTTTGACGGGTCGTCGATCCGTGGCTGGCAGGCGATCAATGCCTCCGACATGCTGGCCGTTCCCGACGCCACCACGGTCCGCGTCGATCCGTTCTGGGCGAAGCCGACGCTCAGCGTCATCGCCAACATCGTCGATCCGATCACCAAGCAGGAATACACCCGCGATCCCCGCTACATCGCCCGCAAGGGGGTGGCCTATCTGAAGTCGCTGGGCATTGCCGATACCGTCTTCATCGGCCCCGAGCCCGAATTCTTCATGTTCGACGATGTCCGCTACAAGTCGGGCATGAACACCCAGTACTACGAAGTCGACTCGGCCGAAGGGGCGTGGAACACCGCCAAGAGCGATGGTCCCCTGCTGGGCTCAAAGCAGCCCAACCTGGCCTCGAAGATCGGCGTCAAGGGGGGTTACTTCCCCGTCTCGCCGCTCGACACCCTGGGAGACATCCGGGCCGAGATGGTCAGCGAGATGCGCAAACTGGGCATCATCGTCGAAGCGCACCACCACGAGGTGGCGACCGCCGGCCAGTGCGAAATCGACATGAAGTTCATGGATCTGCTCACCATGGGTGACCAGATGATGTGGTACAAGTACGTCATCCGGAACGTCGCCCGTCGGCATGGCAAGACCGTCACCTTC
>JBKDUK010000276.1:0-4646 GCA_046339535.1 Planctomycetaceae bacterium
GTCTACCAGGGGGTGCAGTGCCGCAGCGCGGGAGAACCGATTCTCTACGTCAACGACCCCAAGGGACTGAGCCGCGATTCCCGACGCCGCAGCCTCGACGCCCTGCAGAAGCTGAACCAGCTCGAACAGCAGCAGTTTGGCGACCCCGAGACCGCCACCCGCATCAGCCAGTACGAACTCGCCTTCCGCATGCAGACCGCCGTTCCCGAGGTGATGGACATCGCGCGCGAACCCAAGCATGTGCTTGAGGCATACGGCGCGACCCCCGGCCAGGGGGCCTTCGCCAACAACTGCCTGCTTGCCCGGCGTCTGGTCGAACAGGGGGTACGGTACGTGCAGTTGTTCGATTGGGGCTGGGACATCCACGGCACCGGACCGGGGGATGACATCATGAACGCCCTTCCGCGCAAAACCAAGGATGTCGACCAACCGATCGCGGCTCTGGTGAAGGACCTGAAGCACCGGGGCACCCTCGATGAAACCCTCATCATCTGCGGTGGGGAATTCGGGCGCACCAGCATGAATGAGGCCCGCGGAGGCTCCACGTTCCTGGGGCGCGATCATCATCCGCATTGCTTCACCCTCTGGATGGCGGGCGGCGGCGTGAAGGGTGGCTTCAACTTCGGACAGACCGACGAATTTGGCTATCAGGTTGCCGAGAACAAAGTCGGCGTCCACGATATCCAGCATACGATCCTGCACCTGCTTGGCATCGATGCCAAGCGGTTCTCCTTCCCCTTCCAGGGGCTCGAAAACCGCTTGATCGGCCCAGCCGACGACTCGCGCGTGCTGAGCGAGATCCTGGCCTGATCGGACGGAAGCCTGCGCTCCCGTCCCAACTCGAGACCGCCGTGACGGCCCCTGCTGCACCATGCGCACCACCTGGACTTTTCACACCGCTGGCGAGTTTGTGTTTGGCCCAGGGGCGATCGAACGGCTCCCGGAGATTCTTGACCGACTCAAGGCCCACCGTCTGTTTCTGGTGACCGATCCCGTCCTGATGCGGGTCGGCCTGGTCGAGCGGATCGCCGCACAGTGCCGCTCGCAGCAACGTGTGGTGGAGATCTTCGACGAGGGGTTTCCCGAGCCGCCGCTGGAACTCGGCATCTCCTGCGCCGACCGGGCCCGCTCGTTTCAGGCCGACTGCGTTCTGGGTCTGGGAGGTGGCAGCAATCTTGACCTGGCGAAGCTGGCCGCTCTGCTTGTCTCCCAGGGCGGTCATCCCCGGGACTATGTCGGAGAAGACCGGGTGCCGGGGCCGATTCTGCCGCTGCTCTGTCTACCCACGACTGCCGGAACAGGTTCCGAGGTTTCGGGTTCTGCCGTACTGACTGATGTCGCCCAGCAGATGAAGCTGGGAATTCTCAGCCAGCGATTACGTCCCCGGGTGGCCCTGGTCGACCCCGACCTGACCCTGTCGTGCCCAGCTCAGGTAACGGCTGACAGTGGCATCGACGCACTCACCCATGCCATCGAAGCCTTTACGGCGGTGGATAACCAGGTCTTCCCGCTGCCAACCGGAGAACGCACGACCTCCCAGGGCCGTCATCCCTTCGGCGACATGTTGGCCGAGCAGGCGATCCGCCTGGTGGGAACCCATCTGCAGACGGCCGTTCACGATGGCCAGAACCTGGCGGCCCGGGAGGGGATGGCCCTCGCCGCCACTCTGGGAGGACTGGCGTTTTCGAATGTGGGGGTCGCGGCGGTTCACGCCCTGGAATATCCGGTGGGGGCGGCCGTCCACTGTTCCCACGGGGCCGGGAACGGGCTGTTGCTCCCCTATGTCATGAGATTCAATCTCCCCGCCCGACTGCCGCAGTTCGCGAAGATTGCCGAATGGCTGGGAGAAGCCGTGACAGGTCTGTCTGTCGAGTCGGCGGCCGAGCGGTCGATTCAGGCGGTCGAGAAACTGAAGTCAGCGATTGGTATCCCGGCCCGCCTGCGCGACATTGGGGTCCGCGAAGAGCAGTTACCCCTGTTCGCCGAAAAGGCCTTCGCAGTGAAACGGATTCTGCGCGTGAACCCGATCAGTCCCACCCGGGAGCAACTCGAGCAGATTCTCCGCGATGCTTTCTGAGTAGCACTCCGAAGCGAACTCGCGCGGGGTACACCTCTGGAGGGGTTCACCTTCCGAGCACTGCAACATCGCTGTCTGGGAAGGACATAGTCTGTGCTCCCAAAAGCGTGGTCCGGGTGATCTACAGACGAGAGTTCGCCTTGCCACCCCCGCAACTGCGGGGACGATGACCGCAGCGATCGCGACTACTCTCCCGCGGCAATCTCGCTGCGTGCGTTTTGTCCCACCTCGACCGCGGTCATTTCCACATCGATGACCGTCACCCGTCGAAAATCATCGACGGGAGCGGTGGGCAGCTTCTGGTCCCGCTCCACATTCACAGTGAATTTCCCGATGCCGAACGGCAGCTTCGGAGCCAGCCACAGCGTCGCCGAGTTGACCGACCGCGAGCGATTGTCCTGAAGTTCACGCTTCCCCTTGTGCACCCGAGCCGCGACCGATTCACCGGCGACATTCAACTCCTCCGCCTGGTTCGACACCGGAGCGAGATCGGGATAGTAAGTCAGTTGGGAAATATGCGGGTAAACAGCCAGAGCCCCCGGCTGCACCTTTTCCACGGGGCGGTCACCCACCTTCCGCAGTCCCTCCAACACAGGCAGAAATGTCACGGGCACCGATTCGCCGTCGATCGGCTTGCCAATCACGGCTTCCACAGGGACCAGCACTTTGTAGAGGATGACCCCGCCCGGTCCGGGAGGCTGATCCACCCCCGCCGGCTTCGTGACGGATTTGAATTCAACCCACCGACAGGGAACAGTTCGTCCCTGGTATTCCCCGTCCTGGTTCCCCACCGAACTGATCGTCAATTCCTGCCGCCACTCAAGTTGTGCATCCCCGGTGGCCACGTTCGGGCGGGCCTGGGTTTGCCGATAGGTCCCCTCAAAACGAATCCATGATCCGTCGGTTTCGGGAATATTCCAGATCAGGACCTGGGCGGAAGCCGGCGTGAGACTTCCCAAGACCAAGACACAAGCCAGCCCCCACAACCGCAGCCAACGACACTGCATGACACACCCGTTCTGACACTGGAAATGACTCAACACACCGCCTCCAGCTGTCCCCTCGAGTCAACTGGCGGTCCTCCGGCCCGGCCTCAACCTCCAGCGGCCGGCGGTTCCGGGGACTCGGCCGCTCCCAGCGGAGACTTGGAATGCAACGGCTCTTCAGCGGAATGAATCCGGTCCCCCTTGGCGGGATTTGCCGCCAGGAATTCCTTCAAACCTTCATGAGGTCCGGCCAGATTCTCGGGCTTCTTGATCACGGTACCAATCACAGGCACCAACTTCTCGAAGACTCCGTTCACGGCAGAGCGATACGCGGCGAGGCTCCCCTTCTCCTGGCACTGCTTCAACAGACCAAAACCGCCCGTCTCCAGCGGTTTGAACGCGCCATAGAGCTTCACATAGCAAAGCCGCCAGCGGCGATCCTTCGGCTGTTCCAACACCTTTTCATTCATCTTGAGGGCCAACTGACCAATCTCATGGGCAATCAATCCCAGGTCCACCCCCGATTCGTAATTCAACTGCCCCAGACCATAGGCCGCTTCGCTGCGGACCAGCCACTCCCGTTCCGGATCCACCAGGATTTTGGCCATCGCCTGGGCGACAATCGGACGCTTGTCAGCCAAGGCGACCGTGCGCAATTCACTCAACCCCTCGATCAGACGATACTGGTTCCACCATGGCTCATCGGCGCTTTGATTCAGCTGTTCGGTCAGCGTTTCGACAATTTTCGCCCGCTCCACCAACTTCAGCTCGGGCAACTTGGCCAACCGGACCAGTCCCAGAATGGCCCATGTCCGCACACCGGCCGGAGTCTCCTTCTTCTCCTGACGCACCACCTTCAGCAGTTCGGGCATCGCCTTGGTGAAATGCACGTCCTGCCCTTGAGCCCCACTTCCCGGGGTCTCAACCAGTTCGGAGAGCCGCGAGAGCAGAATGGCGGTCTGCAGGCGAGGGACAAAGTGGTAGTTGTTCAGAAACTGCGGGGCCAGGGCCACCAGCCGATTAGCCATGAAGAGTCGGACTTCCGATTTGTCGGACTTGGTGAGATTGGGAGGATTGATCTCCCGGTAGAGCTGATCCTGCAACGCATGCGCCGGGGTCTTGCCTCCCAACCGGTTTTCCGGACGGGTCATCTGGGCCAGTCGATACTCGACATACTCTTCAACCAGCTTCCGCTCTTCGTCGTTGGCGAACACCCCCGCCTGGCGAATGGACTGGAGGCGATTGCGAAGTGCCTTCGCCTCCTTGGGCTCATCTTTCTCCAGTTCTTCGAAGCGGTGGGGAGGAGCCTGATCATCGGTTGTCATCCAGACCGGAGGTTCCTCGGAGGGAACGAAGCCCGCAGGAAGCCCATCCTCGCTGAGTTTCAACTCTGGAAGCGGGGGAAGCTCTTTTCCTTCCAGATTCTTCTGCTTGATGTTCGACAGCCCCTGCATGCCGACACCACTCCCCCCCATTCCGGGCATCCCCCCTCCCATGCCCCCCATGCCAGGCATCATCCCGCCCATGCCTCCCATGCCCCCCTGCCCGGACATGGGAAATCCCCCTTTACCGCCCCCTTGACC
>JBKDUK010000277.1:0-2115 GCA_046339535.1 Planctomycetaceae bacterium
CATGGATGCGGTCAGTCCGAGATCCGCCAGGTAGTCGTCCAGACGGGGGGGAATCCCCGACTCCCAGGCACTCCGGAACCGTGCGGTCGGTGAACCGTGACGGGGCGGATCATGCGGGGGATGGCCAGCGGGAGAAGAAGCGGGCTGATCGGGCATGGTGACGGAATGTCGAAGTACGGCTTGGAAGGCGGGCGTCACAGGATGGGCCTGGCGGCCTGCGTCGATTGTCCCCGAAATGGTGGGTGGAAAACAGCGGAAAACTGGCGATTCAACCCGCACGGGAGGGGGGTGGCCAAAAACAACGGCGGTCGCACGCACACTCCACCCAGTTGCACGGCCTTCGCTTGGCAACATACAAACGAACCTGGCTCTATGGATTTTCACCTTGTGAGGAGGAACTGCTCGTGTTGAGTTTCATGCGGCGAGCGTGCGTCTGCTTGGTCGTTCTGATGTCCTGCATTTCTGGTCGAGACTTGCGGGCTCAAACGAGTCCAGGCTCAACATCTCCCACAACATCCGGGGAGCCCACCGTCAAAATTGTTTCGAACACGACGACGTCATCGCCTACAACAACAGTTTCTGGAAAGATTATTACAACGTCTGGATCGGTTGGGCCACCACAGATCACGATTGGCGGCACAGGCAATACCGATCCCTGGATCCGTTACACTCTGACAGCGGTCAACCACTCCCCGACCGATGCGTATTTCTATTTTGCTTTTGGAATCCCGATCGTTCCAACCAACAGCCAGGTACTGTGGAATGATTTGTTTGTCCAGCTTAATGACGACGATTTGAACGGATTGGTCAGTTTGACCCCGACCTGGAATGGGGTCCTGCAGCGGGGCTTGCGTTCGACTGATGGTGGTCAGGATTTCCAGCAGATCAATGAGTTTCTGCCGTTGGGAACTCTCTTGACTGACCCCGGACCTTACTATTTCTATGATTCGGAGGGGGGAGGAAATGAGGGACCGAAAGGAAAGAATTCACTGGATTTTAATTATCTCGAAGTCGTGACAAGCTTCACCTTGTCCGCCGGGGATTCAGTCGATCTCGAGGGTTCGATCAACATTGAAATGGTTCCTGAACCCTCCACTTGGGCTTTGTTTCTTTGCGGAATGGTTGGTGTGGGGGTGGCAGCCTCTCGACATCGGGTTCCGCAGTTGAGCCGGTCGGTCTGAATCGATCTCCCCCGGCAACATCGCTGCTTGAGACGTTGCTGGTTGCATCAGGAACGAGCCTGGCTGCTGTTCGCGTCAGGCTTGTTCCGTGATTGCGACACCTGTTGCTCGAACTTCGGGAAGCGCTGCGCGGGCTGGGTCGAGGGGGCTGTGTGATGCCCAGCAACCGCGATCTCCTGCTGACAGCCATCCGGAACTGGCCACGAAGATTTGACATCCAGATCGACTTGCTTGTCGTGTCGAAGTCTCCGCGATTCCACGAACATCAATTCCTGGAAGACCCGACTGACTCGATTCAAAACTCCGAATGCACTGTGCGGTCAGTCCCGACTGCGCACAAAAAACCCGTTGGCCGCACCAGCGACCAACGGGTTTCGCAGAAACGTCTGTTCGGTTGAATCCAGCGGCAAGCTGGGTGGGACGATCCACCCGCCTCCCGGAGGGCTCAGCGACCGACGCAGTAGTTACCGTAGCAGCGAATGAACCGGATCTGCGGCAGCAGGGCCCGGTGGGGAGGAGAATTCTGCCAGGCGGCCATCGCCTGTTCGGGAGTCGCCGCCCCGCCGGCGTTCACGAAGATCACTTCGGGACCGCGGTAGGCGGGATCGTGCCGGAAGACCCGGGTGTTGTGCATGGTGATCGCGTAGTTCTGAGCCCCGTTGTCCGCAAACGCGGGAGCCGACAGGGCCACAGTCGCCAAAACAAAAGCCAGCAAACGCTTCATGGTGATTCCTCGTGGTAGAAGAAAGGAGCAATCGACCAGACGGACCCACATCAGGTGACCCCACCTGACATGCAATCTCCCAGGGACTTCCCCCAACCTGACGACAGACCATCCTCGCGGATGTTCACCTGCGCCACGATTCCGGGGCATCGCTCCACAACGCCGCACCGGCGACCCAGCGTCTGAGACTCAGACCGTCCTGAACCACGG
>JBKDUK010000278.1:0-4027 GCA_046339535.1 Planctomycetaceae bacterium
GCCCAAGAGCACCCAATAGGCCCCCTTGCGCACAGCCGGCGTGCGGGGCGACTCCAGCCACCGGCGAATCCGATCGGGGCCCAGTTCCGCGGCAGCGCGGGCGATGTCGTCGGTGGGGGCATTCACAATCTCGGCGTGCGCATCGTTGGCGATCAACACATCGGCATGCTCCAGAAACTGAAAGTAATACAACAGCCGCTCAGCCCACTCTGCCTCCGGATCGGGGGCTTCAATCGCGTACTTCCAGCACGCCTCGGTAATCTCCAGCGGCTCTCCCCAGCGGATCTTCTGGCCTTCTTCCACAGCGGCGGTCAGCAGCCGCAGCGCCCCTTTCTCTCCGCCATGAAACCCCGGGAGCGAGATGGTCTTGCCAGCCTGCACCACGTCGGCCGAGCCCTCGACCACGTCGACCACCTCAAAGACCGAGACGGCCCCCTGGTTCCCCTTCTCGGCCCGGGCTGAGACCCAGCGTGCCAGCAGGGCGACATCCGCCTGGCCGATCCGATCGGCGAGAGTCAACGTCGGCTGGCCGCAGATTTCACAGGCCCATGTGGGAACCACCATGCAGCCCAGGGTCACCAGCAGCAGCGCCACGCCCGCGAAACGGGGCCACGCATTCCACGTTGCGGCAGATGCGACCGGATTTTCAAATCCCACGTGTCGAGCCGTATGACCACGGTCCCACACGATCCGAAAGGCTCTGTTCGCCGTCGCCTGCAAATCGCATCGCATTCCGAAATCCTCCCTGACCGGTTCTCGAACTGTCTTCCCGCGCCAGTCACAATCCGGGGACCCAACAGTCCAGTATCCAGACCCCCGCCGCTGGAATCACTCGGGAAAAAACAAACGCTCCACTTCCGCCACACGCTTGGGATCTTTTTCCCGCAAGGTCTCGACATGCCGTCGACCGGCCACCACATGCGGCAGTGACCCGGGATCGGTCCCTTCGGGCACATCCCGCAGACTGGCCAACTGGTAGCGGATGATCGCCCGCTTGATGGTGGGCAGGTTGTATTCTTTCGCGCCGTACAGGGCCATCAGCCGGTCCTGCACACTCCAGTCTTTCCAGCGGGCGAGGTCATTGATGACGATGTCGCACACCGCCGGTCGCTCGACCAGCCCCCGGACCACTTTCAGCACTTGCTCGCGCGGGACCCGGTCTCCGCCGTAGCTCCACAAAAACCGCAGCGCCTGCATGGCCGCGTAGGTTTCGGGAAACGGCGCTTCGGGATCGGCAATCTTCGTTTGCTGAATGAAGGGAAGCCCCTTCCCGGCCGTCAGATAGAGATAGCCTCCCATGACCCCGTCGATTCCCAGACGGATCTCGTCCACATTCGGTTCGATCAACCGCTTCAGGAACGCCTCATCTTCAGCGGTCCCGCACAATCCCAGCATGAGTCCGTACAGCCCCTTGCGGGCTCCGGGAATGCGTTCGTTGGTCAGCCACTCGCGCAGATTGGCGGAGCTGAAGCTGCTGGCGGCGGCCTTCACATCCTTGAACTCGGCCGAGGCAAATTCGCGGAAGGCGTCTTCGGCCAACAACTCATCCTGGTGCTCCAGATAACCCGCGTAGAATTCCAGCCGGCGGGGGACGGGCAGATCGGCCGCAGGAGCCTTTTCGAGGTAGGGAATGGAACTTCCCGTAGCCGTGGTGCGGTAGGTCCACGACAGCTTCCCGTCGTTGACCGTGCCGAACCAGATTTCGATCGCCCCCTTGGGACCAGGGCGTTCCAGGGGAACAATCGCCGCCTCCCCCCTGGCAGGTCCCTGCGGATGCTTCTTCAGGACGCGGGTGATTTCAAACCGAGTGTGCTTTTTCTCGCTGTTCTCGACCGGAACCAATTCCATCCAGGTGGCGACCACAACCACCTGGGCACTGGCCATTTGCTCGCCCAGTGACGGAGCGAGCGACTGCGGACAGAAGGGACAGCCCGTCGCCGTCGACGTCCCCCCTCCTCCAAACAGGGCCGCCAGCAACAGCCCCATCCCCACCCATCCGGTGCCGTTCCTGCGTCCCAGTGCACGTTGACGGGATTCGGTGCCATGCAGAGCAACAGTGGTCTCTAGCAACATGAAAAGTACTTCCGGGGACAGATCTCAGTCGAGCGAGAAGAACTTTTCCGCTTCGGCCACCAGCTTGGGATCGCGCTTCCGCAAGGCCTCGAGGTGAGCCTTGGCCGATTCGACATGCGGCGGGGTCTTCTCCCCTCCTCCCTGCGGCACATCCCGGATGCTGGCGAGCATGAACCGCACAATCGACCGCTTGACGGCGGGCACGTTGAAGGCATCTTCGCCGTAGAGTTCCATCAGCCGGCTCTGCAGTTCCCAATCCTTCATCCGGCCCAGGTCACCAATGGTGAGGTCGGCCATCTCGGGACGCTTCTCCAGCAGGACCCGCAGCGAGGCCCTCAGCCGCTCGGCGGGAATCTTCCCCGCCCCGTACGAATTCAGGAACAAGATCGCTTGCCGGGCCGCATAGGTCTCGCTGAACGGAACTTTGGGATCCTTGATTTTGGTCTCTTCAAGCAGTTCCAGACCCTTTTCCCCCGTCAACAGCAGATAGCCCCCCATCACCCCATCGATTCCCAGCCGGTAGTCGTCCGACTTCTCAACAATCTTCTCCTTCATCACCGTGGCGTCCTCCGCCGTGCCGCACAGCCCCAGCATCAGACCGTACAGCCCCAACCGCCCCGCCGAGGTCTTGGGATCGGCCACCCATTTCCGCAGTTTTTCCCGCGGCATCTTGTCGGCCAGCGTGGTGATGTCTTTGTAGGGAGCGTTCGCGAACTCCTGGTAGGCATCCCCGGCAATCGTGGGATCGGCCGCTTCCAGGAACTTCAGAAAGTACGGCAGCCGCTTCTCTCCCGCCGTCTCGGGCGAGGGTGCCTGAATCATGTACTGGTAAAGCGCTTCGGTCACCTCGAGCGGGTTCCCCCACTCAATGACCCCCGAAGGAGTCTGGCTGCCCAGCAGCAGCGAAAGGTCGCCCGACTTTCCCTCACGGAAACGCTCGAGGGTGATCTTCTTCCCCTTCTCGAGCTTCGGAGCCGCCACGGCCTTCGGTTTCTCTCCGGGAACAGTCCCCTCAATGTCGAACTTCGACTTTTTCAGGGAGCCCTCCGGCATCTGGCCAGGCTGCCGGGCGATTTCGACGATGGCGTAAGTGGTTGAGCCAATCGAATCTTTGGTCGGCTTCTCGGCATCCACCCACTGGACCAGCACCCCCGCGTCCGACTTGGCCAACTGCTCGGCCAGGGTCAGCGAGGGAGAGGCACAGAACGGGCAGGCCACCACCGAGCTCGACATCCCCCAATCCAACCCGCCAGCCAGCAGAACCAGGCTCAGCAGCACCCGTCCCGCCCCCCGAGACAACCACCGCACCGCAGACAGATGGATCATCGCCCTAACTCCTCAGAAGAGGTCGCACACACCAGTTCGAGTGAATTCTCGTATGATAGTCGATTTCCGTCCAGCACCCAACTGCGGGAGCAGCCATTTTTTGCCCTCCGCCGGGCCATTTGAGTCCGGAATACCCGGGATGGTGACCTCAGACTGGCTTCCCGTCAGATCGTATGGGTCAGCGAGATCGAACCGATCAGTGAGGTCGAACAGGACGTCCCGGAGAGGCAAGCGAATGCGGTTGAGTCAACAGCCCGTACATTTCGGGCCGCCGGTCAGCCAGACGATCGATCTCGTGCTTGTCAGGAACCCGGATGATATGCTTCCGCCGGGCCCGGCCCAGATCCATGTCGGCGTAGAGTATGTCTTCCGAGGTGGTTTTCGACTCTGCCAGCGTCTGACCGTTGGTGTCGCAGATCTTGCTCATGCCGATGAACGGGAAGCCCCGCTCGGTGCCGACGCGATTGACGGCGATGAAATAGACCGCATTTTCCAACGCCCGGGCGTTGATCACCCTGCAGGCGGTACACTCGGCTCCCGGGGGCCAGTTGGTGGGCAGGGCAATCAGGTCGGCACCCAACAGGGCCAGCGACCGCGAGGCCTCGGGAAACGCCGCGTCGTAGCAGAT
>JBKDUK010000279.1:0-6929 GCA_046339535.1 Planctomycetaceae bacterium
CAGCCCGCCTGGTTCAACGCCTTTCTGCGCAACCCCCAGCAATTTCGCCCCCGCATCATCATGCCGCAGTCGTGGGCCAATGGCATCGCGTCGCACAAGACCATTTTGGATGGGGACACTGACCGGCAGATCCAGTCGGTCTGGTATTACCTCTCGCTGGGAACCTCGGCCGCCGATCCTCCCGGACTGCGGGGCATCGACACCCGGTTGACCGTCGGCAGCCGGCCCCGCATTCACCGCGGCCGCAGCCGGGTCGCGGGCTACCGGGGCATTGCCGTCGGCTTCCCCGGGCAATTGCATTACGCCTTCAATGCCGAGACGGGAACCCTGTCGGCCGTGTGGCGCGGCGGATTCGTCTCGGCCAACTGGAGTGGCCAGGGCTCGGGCGATTTCCACCCGGCGGCCGAACCGGTGCTGCTGCCCCAGGATGTCTCGCTGCTGGTGCAGGACGATCCCCCCACCCCCTGGCCCCGGCTGCCTGTCATGACCAAAGACAACCGGGTCAATCCCGATCCCCTCTACCCGAAGAACCTCGGGTACCAGTTCAAGGGATACCGGCTGGATCGTGAGGGGGTGCCGACGTTCCGGTATCGCCTGCACGACATCGCGGTGACCGACCGCACCGTCCCCGTGGGTGACGAACCCCGGAACGTGCTCGCACGCCGGTTGCAGTGGGAGTCACCCACGGCTCAGACCGTGTGGTTTCGGGTGCTGACAGGAGAGATCCGGCAGACGGCGGAGGGAGAGTACGAGAGTGGGCGGCTGCGGCTGAGTGTGCCGGTGTCGATTGCGGAAGCATTGGTCCGCGAGGTCGCCGACGATCCCCCCCCAGATCGCCCCCGGTCGGAACTGCTGCTGAAACTGAACCTGCCCGCGGGAGCATCCTCACTGGAGTTGAAGTATGAACCGTTGCCGCGCCAGTGACTGCAGAGTGTGGCTGCGCAGGGCCTCGATTGGGCTGGGTCTGCTGTTGCTCTGGGGGACATCCCTCACCCGGCCAGCCGCGCATGCCGAGGAAGTGGGAGACCGTTGGGGGACGGAAGAGCGCGAACGGGAATATTACCCGATTGTGAGCATCCCGCTGCCGGCCGACACCGTGGTCGAGTCGGGGGCGTTTGCCGTGCTGCCCGACAACCGCGTCGCCGTCGGCACGCGCCGCGGCGAGATCTATTTCATCGACGGGCTCGACTCCCCAAAACCACAGCCGGTGTTTCAGCGGTTTGCCGAGGGGCTCGACGAGATCTTCGGTCTCGCGTGGCACGACAACGCCCTGCGGGTGACCCAGAGCTGCGAGCTGACGCGGGTGAGCGATGAGGATGGCGATGGGGTCGCCGACCGGTTCGACACGCTGTCGGATGCCTGGGGGTATGCCAACTACCACGAATACGCGTTTGGCTCGCCTCCCGACGCCCAGGGGAACCAGTACGTCGCGCTGGGACTCTCGGAGTCTTACAACTCGTACGCGTTGTTTCGCGGGTTTGTGCTGCAGGTGGGGGCCGATGGCCGTACGAAGGCGGTCGCGAGTGGTCTGCGCAGTCCCGGCGGGATTGGGCCCGACGAGCACGGGGCCCTGTTCTACATCGAGAGCCAGGGGCCATGGAACTGCTCGTGCAGTCTCAAGAGCGTGAGGCCCGGGAGTTTTCAGGGACACCCAGCCAGCTTCCACTGGTATCCCTTGGCTCCCGAACTGGGTGAGGTCCCGACCCAGCCCAAGTCGGGCTCGCGGATTGTGACCGAGCGCAAGCGGGTGCCGCAGTTGGTTCCTTACGCGGTGATCTTCCCCTACATCCGGATGGGTCGATCGATCACCGGATTCCGGGTGAACCGCACACAAGGAAAGTTTGGTCCGTTTGAGAACCAGTTGTTCCTGGGAGACTACACGCTGTCGATCCTCATGCGGGCGACCACCGAGCAGGTGAACGGCGTCTGGCAGGGGGCGTGTTATCCCTTTCGCGAAGGGCTGTCGACGGGCATTCTGAACGTGGAATTCACCCCGGGGGGGAAGCTGCTGTGCGGGGGGACCAACCGGGGCTGGCCAGTGCGGGGGATCAAACCGTTCGCTCTCGAACGGGTCGAGTGGAATGGCCGGATGCCGTTCGAGATCGAGCGCATCACCATCGAGCCCGACGGCTTCCGTCTGAAGTTCACCAAGCCGGTCAGTGCCGAGAGTGCCGCCCAGAGTGGCACCTACGGCCTGACCGCCTTCACCCATCCGTACCACGGGGGCTATGGCGGACCCGAGATCGACCGGTTCACGGCTGAGGTGACGGGGGTGACGGTGGCCGCCGATCGCCTGTCGGCCCGCCTCCAGATCGACCGGCTCAAGCCGGGCTTCGTCTATGAGTTTGATCTGCCAACCCTGCAATCCTCCGACGGCGAGCCGCTGCTGCATCGCCAGGCGTTTTACACCGTCAACGAGATTCCCAACCCTTGATCCAGGCCGTCGTTACGAGCGGCGGATTCGCACTCTCCTTTCGCTGTCGGCCCCAGCTTCGGGATTTCTGCCGAAGCCGACCGTGAGCTGTTCCTTTCCTGCCCAGCCGGACAAATTCCAATGAGCTTCCCCAGCGTGCTGAATATCACTGCAGGTCCGTTGCATCGCCCCAGGATGAGCCCACTGTGGAGGGGGGTTATGTTGGTTGTGGCGCTGACGGCAGTGTTCGTCCCGGCAAGTGTCGCCCGGGAGCATCCCGTTCCCGAGAGCGAACTCTGGCTGACTTACCCGGCCGAGCCTGGTCCGGGGGACGGCCGGCACATCGTGCTGATCGCCGCCGATCAGGAATACCGCAGCGAGCATGCCTTGCCGATGTTGGCCCGGCTGCTCTCCCGGCATCACGGCTTCCATTGCACCGTGCTGTTCAGCCTGAATGCCGACAACCTCGTCGATCCGACACAAAAGATCCGCTGGGAAGACAAAGAGGTCACCCACAACATTCCGGGGCTGGAATACCTCGAAAAAGCCGACTTGCTGATCCTCTTCAGCCGGCTGTTGTCGTTGCCCGACGACCAACTGCGACACATCGACACGTACCTCGACTCGGGGAAGCCACTGATTGCGATCCGTACGGCCAACCATGGCTTCATCGAGTTCAATTACCGCAAGGAGGGGAAGCGGGTGCGGTTTGGTGAGGATGTCTTGGGTGGCACATTCCGCAATCACCACGGCCGCTGGCAGCAGGACTCGACGCGGGGGATCATTGTCGAGGCGAACCGCGACCATCCCGTACTGCGGGGCGTCAAAGACATCTGGGGGCCGTCGGATGTGTATCGCACCTACGAAGAGAATGGGCATCTGCCCGAGGAGTGTCTGCCGCTGGTCGAAGGGCAACCCTTGGTCGGGCGGAAGCCCACCGATGCCGTGAATACCGAACTGATCCCCCTGCCGGTGGCCTGGGTGAAGACCTGGACGGGAAACACCGGCAAGACGGCCCGGGTGTTTCACACCACGATGGGGAGCGCGCAGGATTTCGCCAACGAGGGGCTGCGGCGGATGACGGTGAACGCCGTTTACTGGGGGCTGCGTCTCGAGGATCGGATCGATCCCGAATCGCCGATGCCGATCGTGGGGAAATACAACCCCCCCGACAGTGGTTTCGCCTACAAAGAGCTGAAGATCGTCCCCCGCAAACCGGGCGAGTTCCGCGACTGAAGCCATCAACCCCGACGACCGCCGATGTCCGGATCTCACCCGACCGAACCCGGTCCGGCCGACGTCGGTTCGGGGTTTCGGACGATTGCGGCGGACGACTTGGTTCGCGAGGGGCGTCGGGATTTCGATCGGGACGGGCTGTCTGACCTCAAGCCAACCGGGCCAGGGGCCGGGAAAAAAAGTTTCCCAGGCCGGCGGGTCGCAGAGGGAGAAGAGAGCGGGGTTCTGGGGCGGTTCGGGGCGAGCGAGATCCCCTTGGCGCACGAGAGTTTGGCAGTGAGGGACACCGACTCGGGGTCGAGCGGGGGGGATGCCGGTTTGCCAGCCCTGGGAGGGCTTGGTCCAGGTTCGTCGGCAGCACGCCCATAAACAGCGCGGCTGTGCTGATGCGGGTCTAAAAAAACAGCAATCCTGAAACAACCGGCCGACATTTCCCGGGGCCACTCACAAACTGTCAACCCGGCCCTTGCGACAGGGTACAGGGGCTGACTAGAGTCGAAAAACCGTGGTTTTCTTGGCTGCTGCCGGGTCGGCTGTGCGAGCGGTGACCTGTGTGAGACATCTCTGATCTGGGGATTCCCTGTTCTGGGCAGCCGTCGCTGCGGAGGGTTCGCAGTCTGAAGCTGCCGTCGCTCTCCGTCCGTTGCTCTTCCTCCCCCCACAATGCCCCTCATCCGTACACTCCGCAAGCTTCGGCGCATGTCGCCGCACGAGATCCTTTGGCGGGTCTCGGAGAAACTGCGGATGGCGCGGGAGCGTCGGCTGGCCGGCCGGGGGCGCCGGCAGGGTTCCCGGCCCAGCGGCCCGACCAGCCAGGCCCGCTCGCTGCTGCAAAAGGGGGCGCAGTTTGTCCCGGGAGCGAATCGGGCCGAGCTCGATCGTCTGGCGCAGCGGTTTCCGGACGTTCACCAGCGGCTCAAACAGGGAGTCCAGCAACGGCTTGACCAGCTCGCTGCGGGAACCTGGAACTGCCTGGGGCAGCCGTGTGACCTGCGCGGCCCGGTCGACTGGAGCCGCGATCCCGTCACGGGGTATCGCTGGCCGCTCGAGTTTTACGACGATGTCCCCATCTACGAGCTGCCCGACGGGGTGGATGTCAAACCGGTCTGGGAATTGGGCCGGCACCAATTCCTGTTCACGCTGGGGGCGGGTTGGCTGCTCACTGGCGATGAACGTCACGCAGCCGAGGCACGGCGACTTTTGCTCGACTGGATCGGAGCGAATCCGCTGTTCCTGGGGGTCCATTGGACCAGCGCCCTCGAACCGGGCATGCGGGTGATCTCGTGGCTGTGGACTCTGGCGGCCCTCTCCGAATGGTCCGGCTGGTCGCCGGAAGACCTTGCGCAGATCGCCCAGTCTCTGGAAGAGCATGGCACCTTTCTCTCCGCCCACTACTCGCTCTACTCCAGTCCGTACAACCACCTGATCGGCGAGGCGGCGGCCCTGTACCTGCTGGGGCTGTGGATCGACTCGCCGCATGCGGCCGAGTGGCGTCGGCAGGGGGCCGGGATTCTGCTGCAGCATGGCCCGAAGCAGTTTCACGCCGACGGTGGCTGCGTCGAGCAGGCGATGGGGTACCAGTTCTACACGCTGATGTTCCTCACGCTGGCCTGGTGTGCCGCCGGGCCGGGGGGTGGAGAACTCGCCTCGCTGGAGCCGCTGTTGCGAAGTGCCTGGAACGCGGGGGCGGCGTTTCAACAGCCGGATGGGCTGTGGCCCCCCTTTGGCGACATCGACTCGGCCCGAACCCTGCCCGTCATTCCCGCAGAGCCGTGGGATTTCTCGGGGCTGTGCGGCGTGGGGGCCGTGTTGTTCGCCGACCAGGCGTCGCGGACGGCGGCGGGTCAGCCGGGCGAAGAGTTGATCTGGCTGCGGGGGACCGCCGGCGTTGAAGACCTGCTGCGGTTGCCGGCGATGGACCCCATCGCCACCGTGCGACGGCTGCCCGACTCGGGCTACGCGGTGTTCCGCTCGGCAGCGGTTCCGGGGGACTGGCTGCTGGTGGATGGAGGGCCGATCGCCGGGGGGCTGTTCGCCGACGCGACCCCCTCCGCCGCCCATGGCCATGCCGATCTGCTGCAGGTGCTGGCCCACGTGGGGGGAGAGCCCTTCCTGGTCGACACGGGAATGTCGACTTATGGGGGTCCCCGGGAAGCCGTCGACTGGTACCGCGATGTGCGGGCCCACAACACCCTGTCGATTGAAGGGGCCCCGGTCGCGCGGCATGCGGGCCGTCTGGCGTGGTCGCATGTGTGTCCCCAACATCGGCTGGAGGCGGCCGATCGGACCGATCTCTGGCTGGCGCATCTGGGCTGTCAGCCCGGTCCGGGGGTCGTTGCCGACCGGTACGTCCTGATGATTCCCGGAGTCGGACTCTGGCTCGCGGACCAGATCCGGACGCCCGAACCGCGGCGGGTCGACTGGTCGTTCAATCTCTCGGAAACCGCGGCGCGGGACCTGGGCCCGCAATTGGAGTCTGGCGAACTGCTCCCCACCAGTCCCTGGCCACTGGGCGCGAAGAGTTCGCAAGGGGCAATTCAGTGGAGCGTGCTGCGGGGGGCTGCCAACAGCGTGGAGGGTTGGCGGGGCGTGGAATACGGGAAACGGTTCCCTGGCACGCAACTGCGGGGACACGCCACCTGCCCTGGCGAACTGGTCGTGGTGTTTGCCTTCACTCCCCCCGACAGCCAGGTGCGGGCCACCATACGGCTCGGGGGCTGCGTCGTCGGAACCGGGCCCGAAGCAGGCGGTGCCTCCCTCTCTGTCGGGCCGGGCGGAGTGCCCGCCGAGGGCTGGTCGATCCGTGGAAACGGTTGGGATTGTGATCTGGCCTGGGGGGCCGCTGCTCCGGTGGGCGGGGGGCAGTGGGAGCCCTGGGGGACAACGGGCTGGCGATGCTGGTGGCGGGTCGGCGGGCGAACGGGGGCTGACGTGCGGCAAGACCACGCCGGGAGGTCCCGGTGAACAGCCTTGGCACAGGTTTATGGACGGAGGATACGGTGAGGCAGGAATCCCCGGCACCCCCCTCTGGAGGACAGGCGGGACGTCCGCGGATCCTCGTGCTGGCCTCGACCTTCCCGTCGGCGATCCAGCCGATCCACGGGGTCTTCGTGAAAGAACGGGTCAAGGCGGTCGCCGCCCGGGGTGAATTCGACATGCGGGTGGTGTCTCCCACCCCCTGGTTCCCCCCGCTGAAGCTGTTCCCCCGCTCCTAGCCGTTGTCGCAGATTCCCGCTCGCGCAGTGGTCGACGGACTGCAGGTGATCCGCCCGCGTTACCC
>JBKDUK010000280.1:0-7909 GCA_046339535.1 Planctomycetaceae bacterium
CAGCTTGTGGTAGACCACTTTGGCCAGCACCCGCCGGCGCTCGGCCAGGGCCACCAACTCATCAAGTTGCTGCAGGGTGAGGACCGAGGGCTTCTCGATCAGCAGGTGCACCCCGGCCTCGAGAATCTGGCGAGCCGCCTCAAAATGGCGGTCATCGGGAGTGGCGACACAGGCGAAATCGACCCCCGATCGCAGCAGTTGACCGACCGCGTCGTCCCCGGCGAAGCTCGCGAACGGCGCCACTTTGCCGGCGAGAGACTGCTGATACCGTGCCGCCCGGCTGCCCGTCTTCGAAGCCGCGGCCGCCAGGGAGACGTCGACCCAGCCAAACGACCGGTCGACCAGCGGCTGACGATGCAGCTGCTCGAAAAACGGCCGGTAGGTCTCTTCAAAGATCATCCCCAGGCCGATCATGCCGGCCCGCAGGGTGTGCTGGGTGAAGGGGGTCGCGGTGCTCATGGCTCGAATCTTATCCCCCGTCAGGAGAATTGGGAATCAGATTTCGGCCGGGTTCCTTCGGGAAAGTGGCCCAACCCGATGATCGGACAGGGACGGCGCTCCCAAGCCGATCAAGACCCGGTCCGCGGCCGCCGCGACCGGTACGACTCGCCTCGTTCGGGGGCCAATTCCAGCACTTCTTCATCGGCGATGGCAAACACCCGGTCTCCGGGTTCCCGGGCAATCGGACTGTGACCAGCGAACCAGGCGAACGCCGGCAGGGTCAACTGCTGACCCCGCAGCCAGAAGCAGGGCAGCCGCAGCCGATCGGGCCCCCGCCGCAGATCGATCCGGGGATGCAGATGCCCCGCCAACCCCGGTCCCGGACCCACCTCTTCGGGATAGTGGGCACAGGTCAGGGGACCGACCTGAACCGGTGCCTCCAGCCGGGTCAGCCCCCAACTCTCGGGTAGAGCCCCCGACCGCTGGTCGTGGTTCCCCTCAATCAGCACGAAATCCAGCCCCGGCCGTTTCCCGGCGATGGCATGACGCCACTGCTCCACCTGGGGACTGACCGTGGGGGACCGCCCGGCCGAGGAGTGCACCAGGTCTCCCAGCAGCACCAACCGCCGGCAATCGGTCTCCAGCAGCAGCCGTTCGAGCCGGTCGAGTTCATGCCGGGTGATGTCAGGAATCGGCATCCCCCCCCGTTGCCGAAAGGTCGCCTCCTTCCCCCAGTGCAGATCGGCGACGAAGAGTGTGTGTTCCCCAGGCCACCAGACAGCCCGGCCCGGCAACAGGTGCAGATCCAGTCCCGCGAGGGTCAATCGAAAACCGGGCAGACTCATCGGGCCGCCTCAGCGCCGTCCCCCGCCGAGCGTTCCAGTTGGGACTGGAGCCGACGGATCCGTTCCCCCAGCTTCTCACTCGTCAGGCGTTCGCGCAGCCGATCCACCAGCAGCGGAAAGCAGAGTGGGGAAAACCGCGGGAGATCGCGGATCACCACCCGGCAGGTTCGCAATCGCGCGAGGGTCTCCAGCAACCGCGATTTCTCGAGTTGCCGTTCGAGCACCTCCTCACGGGCCTGCAGCAGCAGGCGGTTCGCCGGGTCATAGTTTGTGAACACATCGTACAGCAGCCCGGTCGACGCCTGGACCTGCCGGGCCGATTTGCGGTCCTGCGGATACCCCGTGAAGACCAACCCCGAGATCTGCGCCACCTCGCGGAATTGCCGCTTGCCCATCTCGGTGCTGTTCAGACACTGCAGGATGTCAGCCGTCACCTGCTCGGCGGCCAACAGTTGATCGACCAGTCCCGGAATCCACTGGGGCTCGGCGCTCAGCAACAGTTCGAACCCGTAGTCGTTCACCGCCATGCTGCACGACAGCGGTTGCTGCCGCGACAGGCGGCAGGCGAACAGCGCGGCCAGCCCCTCGTGCACCAACCGGCCGGCAAACGGATAGCAGAACAAATGCCAGCCTTCGCGGGAATGAATCCGTTCGATGAGGAATTCCCCCGGTTGGGGCAGGTGCGACCAGCGGCACTGCAGCTCGATCAACGGACGGGCCCGACGCAATTCGGGACTGTCGAACTGTCCGCGGGCGGCCCGGGCCAGTTGCCGCAGAACGGCGGCCGAGAGTTCGGTGGACAGGGGCAGGCGGCCCCCCATCCAACGGGGGACCCCCACACTGCCCGACTTGGCTGACTTCCGGACCCACGCCCGGTTGTCCTGCACACGCACCAGCTCAACCCGCCGGCCGGCGAAGATGAATTCGTCCCCGGGCTTGAGCCGGGCGATGAACGATTCTTCGACCGTCCCCAACCGGGCTCCGCGGACGAACTGCACGGTGAGTGCCGCCTCGCCGACAATCGTGCCGACCGAGACGCGATGTTGACGGGCGAGACGCGGGTCGGTCAGTTCGTAGCGTCCTTCGGCGGTGCGTTGGACACGGTGATAATCGGGGTACGCCCGCAGCGACTCTCCACCCGTGGTCACAAAGTCGAGGACCCAGTCGAAGTCGGCCCGATCGAGGTGGCGGTAGCTGTAGGTGCCGCGGATCTCGGCAAACAGCGCGTCGGCCTCGAACCCGCCCGCCAGGGCCATGCTGACCACATGCTGGGTGAGCACGTCGAGCGGTGCAGCCACTTCCCCCCGGCATTCGAGCTCGTTTTGCACGCTGGCCTCACGGGCCGCGGCCGCCTCGACCAGTTCCCAGGCGTGTGTGGGAACGCACGTGATGCGACTCGGGCGCCCCGGCGCGTGACCGCTGCGTCCGGCCCGCTGCAACAGCCGGGCGATTCCCTTGGGGCTTCCCACCTGGAACACCCGCTCCACCGGAGCAAAATCGACTCCCAGGTCGAGTGTCGAAGTGCAGACCACGCATTTGAGCTGACCGCTCCGCAGCCCCTGCTCGACCCAGGAGCGGGTCTCCCGTTCGAGCGAGCCATGATGCAGGGCGATCCAACCCGCCCAGTCGGGACGGGCGGTCAACAGCGCCTGGTACCACTGCTCGGTCTGCGACCGGGTGTTGGTGAAGATGAGGGACGTCTGGGCGCGGTCGACTTCGGCCACCACTTCGGGAAGCAGTTTCAGCCCCAGGTGTCCCGCCCAGGGAAACCGTTCGACATTTTCAGGAAGAATGCTGTCGATGGTGACGGACCGCCGCGAAAGCCCCGCGATGATCCGCCCCCGGGGAGCGACCGGGGTGGACGGAGGACCATTTTCGGGTCTGGCCACATCGTCGGTGGGCGCTCCCAGCAGCGTCTGCAGCGCGAGAGGCAGATTCCCCAGAGTGGCGGAGAGCCCCCAGACCCGCAGGGGAGGGACCAATCTTCGCAGTCGGGCGAGCGCCAGCTCGGTCTGCACGCCCCGCTTCGAGCCCAACAGTTCGTGCCACTCATCGACAATGACGCAGCGCAGATCTTCGATGAGGGCCCCGGCATCGGGGCGGGTGAGCAGCAGCGTGAGGCTCTCGGGAGTGGTGACCAGCACCGTCGGCAGCCGTTCGCGCTGCTTCTGACGGACACTCGCCGAGGTATCGGAAGTGCGAGATTCCACCAGCCAGGGGAGCCCCAGACGGTCAAGCGGTTCCTGCAGGGCCTGCAGGGTGTCGGCCGCCAGAGCGCGTAACGGGGTAATCCACAGCACCCGCAACCCGGGCACCGCCATCCGGCTCTGTCGCCGCACCCGCTCGACAACGGCTTCTCCTGCCGGTGCACTGGGGCGTTCCGCCAGAGCTTCGAGCACCGGCCCCAACCACGCCCCCCAGGTCTTTCCCATGCCAGTGCCGGCATGGATCAACCCGCTCTCCCCCGCCAGGTAGCTGCGCCACGCCTGCTGCTGGAAATCGAACGGTTGCCAGCCCCGTTGGGCGAACAGTTCGCCAACCCGCTGCCACGCCCCCTCCGGCCCCAAAGGTCCGGTCTGCTCCGGCGGTTTCGCCCGTCCTCGGCGTGTGGCCCGGATCATCGCGACACTCCCGCCAACAGTTGCCGCAATGTCTGCAGGGAATCGGCCTGATCGGCCCGTTTGTCACGCCGCCACCGCAGCATGCGGGGGAATCGCACGGCAATTCCCGACTTGTGGCGGGGAGAGGGCTGGATTCCCTCGAACGCCAGTTCGAACACCAGTTCGGGAGTCACCGAGCGCACGGGGCCGAAAGTTTCCTGAGTGTGCTCGCGGATAAAGCGATCAACCTCACGGATCTCGGCATCCGACAGGCCCGAGTACGCCTTGGCGAACGGAACCAGGTGCCCTTCATTCCAGACTGCGAAAGTGTAATCAGTGAACAGGCTGGCGCGCCGACCGTGCCCCTTCTGGGCGTAAATCAGCACGGCATCGCAGGTCATCGGCTGCACCTTCCATTTCCACCACAACCCGGTGGTCCGGCCCACGCCATACTCTCCCGCGGCCCGCTTCAGCATCAAGCCCTCCACGCCCCGCGTCCGGCAATCGGCCTGCAGGACGGCGCAGTCAGACCATGTGGCGGGGCGCAATGTCTCGGCCACCTGCAGACCGGCCCAGGGTCCCGCCCGAAACAACGACTCTTCCAGCAATTGACGGCGCTCATGCAAGGGCCGACTGCGCAGATCGGTCCCCTGCCACTCCAGCAGATCGAAGACAACATACCTCACCGGCACCTCGACCAGCAGTTTCCTGCCCACCGTCTTACGGTTGATCCGTTTCTGCAACGCGGCGAAGGGCATCACCCCCGCCTCATTCCAGCCCAGTACTTCGCCATCCAGAACAGTCCCCACCGGCAGCGCGTGGGCGGTCGCCTGCAGTTCCGGAAACCGCTCGAGCATCGGCTCTTCGCCGCGCGACCACAATACCGGCGGTCCATCGCGGCGGATGAGTTGCGCCCGAATGCCATCCCACTTCGACTCAATGACCCAATCGGCGATTGGCCCCAGCGATTCGACTGGTTCCGACAGGGCGTGAGCCAGACAGAAGGGATAGGGCCGCCCGGGATCATCATCCACCGTGTCGGTCGAGAGCAGCCGTTCGAAAAACGCCGCAGTTGGTTCCCAGGTTCCCATCAGGCGCTGGGCAATGGTGTTGGTGGGGACGCCCGCCACTTCGGCCAGCGCCCGCATGACCAGTCCCTGCGAGACCCCCACCCGCAGCCCCCCGGTCACCAATTTATTGAAGACAAACCGCTCGCGCGAGTCGAGTTCGGCCCAGGCGGCCGAGATGGTCGCCTCGCGCTCAACCGGTGTCTGCCGGGCCAGCGGCTCGATGCGATTGGTGACCCACTCGGCCAGGGTTCCCGTCGAACCACGCGGACTCTCCGGCAGCAGCAGAGCCATCGTCTCGGCCAAATCTCCAACCGACGAATAGCACTCGGTGAACAGCCACTCATCGAGCTGGGCACTGCGGCAACAACACTCCTGGAGGAACCGCACGGGGACCAGCCGTTTCAGCCGTCGGCCCGACAAAAACCAGACCCCCCAGGCGCCGCTGGCGGGATCGCACTCACGAAAGAAGCGGACCAGAGCCGCCACCTTGCGGGCGGTCCGGGTGGTTCCATCCAACTGAGAATAAAGCTCGGCGAAGAGCTTCACGGGGTCTCTCCCACCGGCTCTGGGTTCGCCGGATCGGTGGCTGACAACTCCGACGTCCGTGCCTCAGTCGGGTTCTCGGTTGGGGATTCGGGCGCTTCTTGTTCGCTGTCATCCCCTTCGCCGACAAACTCGGTGTGGAGGCTGTCCGCCTCGTAACCCCGGTCGCGCAGATAGCGAACCAGCACGGCGGTGTGACCATGGGTCGCCAGCACCCGCTGGCAGCCGGTGGCCTCGATCGCCGTCAGCAGACCGGGCCAGTCGGCGTGATCCGAAAGGACCAATCCCCGGTCGACGCCTCGGCGGCGGCGCGTTCCCCGGACCAGCATCCAGCCCGAGGCGAACGCCGTCTCACACGGCTGGAACCGCCGCAACCAGGGGGTTCCCTGTGCCGAGGGGGGTGCGATCACCAACACGCCCCCCCGTGCCAATTCTTCGCGGGTCAAATCGGTGACCCGTCGCGTCGGGGGAAGTTCGATCCCTCCCGCGCGATATTCAGCATTCACCCGCTCGACGGCTCCATGGCAGACGATGGGGCCCAGTGAGGGGTCGGCGGCGGCCAACAGACGCTGCGACTTGCCCAGGGCATACGCAAACACCACGGTGTGCCGTCCCGCGTCCCGATTGCTTCGCCACCACGAATTCAGCTCATCGGCAACCCGGGTTTGCGGAGCCCAGCGGTAGATGGGGAGGCCGAACGTGCATTCGGTGATGAAGGTCTGACAGCGGACCGGCTCAAATGGTCGGCAAGTCGGATCGGGAGAGAGCTTGTAGTCCCCCGAAACCACCCACACCTCACCTCGCCACTCCACCCGGATTTGTGCGGAACCGAGGATGTGTCCGGCCGGATGGAGCGAGACCCGCACCCCCTGATGGATCACCGGTTCTCCGTAGGGGACGGTGTCAATCACCGCACCAGGTAACATGCGGGTGCGCAGCACGTCCACTCCATCCGGGGCGCAGAGCATTCGCGCGTGCCCACGACGGGCATGATCGGAGTGGGCATGGGTAATGACTGCCCGCTCGACCGGTCGCCAGGGATCGATGAAGAAATCCCCTGCTTCACAGTACAAGCCGCGGTCAGTCACCTGCAGCAGGGGACCGTTCATCACCTCTAAGTGTAGAACTCCCGAGAAGGGAGCCGCCGAGGCGGGTGATGGGGATCAACAAGGGAGGGAGCTGACGGGCCCGAGTGTCTGGAACGGGCCGCCTCAGCGGAGACCGGCCCGCTGCCGCCGCCACCAGAGAACGACCCCGATCCCCAGCAGATCGGCGGCCAGGTCTCCCAGATCGAAGTTCCGTCCGGGAATCCACCGCTGCGAGATCTCCTCGCCGATCACCACCAGAGTGACGATCAGCGGTGTCAGCCGCAGCCAGCCGAACGGACGCCCCAGGGTCCGGCTGGGAAAGGCCCGATCGGCCAACTTGCACAGTCCCCCCATGGCCAACGCATGGACCAGTTTGTCTCCCAGCGGCAGGGCATGGACCCACCTGGATACGGAAGTCAGCCAACCCAGATCGGCCGCGACAATAATCCCTCCAACCACGAGGACCCCGGCAGCAAATTGCCAGAATGCTCCGCTGTTCATCCCTCGCGGCTCAACGTCCGCAACGGCGCGAGGCGGATCTTCTGAAATCCGTTTCATGACAAGCAGTGCGTCCAGTCTGTTCTTGGGGACAACCATGGATTGAGACACGGCTGTCCCTCTCTGTCCCCCGGGCGTTTCGCCCAGGAGCATGACCGGTCGTCGCCCCGCTGTCGAGGGTCCCACGGCGCGGGCGACTTGCCGGGACCGGCCGCAGGCCTTCGTCACGAAAAAGCACCGTCCGGCCAAATGCAAAAACGGGCGTGATCCTGGCAGATCACGCCCGTTTTGTTCACTCACTCCACGACAGACCGTCCGCTTTAGCGGATCTCACGACCGGGGAGTTTAACCGGCCAATCGTCTTCGGTCAGCCAGACCAGCGAGGTGGCCGTCGGCGACAGACCGTCTGTCCCCTTGGGCTGCCGGACCGACAGTTCCGCCGTATTGGCCGCCGCGACATCGACCTTGGCCATCCGGAAATCGGCATCGCTGGTCACCAGGCTCTGGTGATGCGCGGGACGGAACCCGTCAGGAATCCGCCCGAGAATGCCATTGATGGCCGATTTGCCACGCAGGCCATGGAGCGACAATTCCACAGTCTTCCCCACCCGGCGCAGAATGGCGGAGTCGAGCCGGGAATCGCCTGGCAATTTCAACAAGGTGGTGATGTCGCGGGCACCACTCGCACGCAGCTCGTGCGACACTCCCGGAGGGCCCGGGGGGCCCGCAGGACCAACAGCACCAGGCTTCCCGTCAAGGCCGTTGCGGCCATCTTTGCCAGCCGGGCCTGCGGGGCCCTGCTTGCCGTCGACGCCGTTCTTCCC
>JBKDUK010000281.1:0-15016 GCA_046339535.1 Planctomycetaceae bacterium
GGGACGTCTCAACGAACTGGGCTGGGTCCCCCTGATGCGACGTGAAGAGCGTCCGCAGGGGGCCGGGGGCGAGGCCCGCGGCCAGGGACGCGCAGAGCGGGCCGCCCGCGATCGCCTCAACGCCCGCAATCGCCGGTTTGCCGCGGGCCAGGCGGGCTATCAGCCCGTCATCACCATCCTGCCCGAGGGGCTCTCGAACACCGTGTTTGGCATCGTCTCGGCCGATCGGCGCTACGTGCGGCTTTCGATGGCACCGCTGTTCTCAGCCATCAACGACGTCTTCACCTTCTCCTTCCTGAGTTCCGGGGGGGGCGGGACAGGCGGAAACCCGGGAGGTGGTGGGGGAGGCAATACCGGCGGTGGTCTGCAATGAGGCGGATCGCGGGAGGATGTGGCGAGAGGGCTCGTTTTCGCAATTGCGCGGGGCCGAGCGAACTCACGGCTCATGTTACCGTGTCGTGTGCAATGGGAATTCCGGCTGCGAAGAGAGTCGATCCCGAACTTCCGCTCAGATGACAGCGGTGGGGATTCTGATCCGGCAGTCCCCTCTGCGGCGCTCCCGCGATACAATCGGGATTGGAAACTCAACTGGTCGGCCAGTCTGTCTGTGCCTCCGACCTCCGTCTGGACGAATTCACTCCGGAATGATCGCCGCGATGTCTGCTCTTCCCCGGCTGTTCCCCTTTCAGAGGGGGCCTGCATTCCGCTGCCTGCCCGTCCTTTTCTTGTGGCTGAGCTGTGCCTCCAGCCTGCCTGCGGCGGCTCCCGTCAATTTCAATCGCGACATCCGGCCGCTGCTGTCGGATGCCTGTTTCCAGTGTCATGGACCCGATGAGCAGCAGCGCCGGGGAGGGCTGAGGCTCGACCAGGTCGACTGGTCGCGGGCCCGGGGAGATTCGGGAGCCCTGGCCATCGCTTCTTCGAAGCCCTCCGAGAGTGAATTGTTGGTCCGGCTGCGCAGCACCGATCCGCACGAGCAGATGCCCCCACCCAACTCGGGGAAGCAACTCACACCGGCACAAATCGAACTGATCGAACGCTGGATCGCCGAAGGAGCCTCTACAACGGGACACTGGGCCTTCAGCCCTCCCGTCCGTCCCGACCTGCCGACCCTGGAGGCCGGCCTGGGGATCACGCATCCCGTGGATCGCTTCCTGGTCAGCCGGCTGCAGCGGGAAGGACTGTCGCCAGCCCCCGAGGCCGACCGGACGACCCTCATCCGGCGGGTGACCCTCGATCTCACCGGGCTGCCCCCCACCCCGTCCGAGGTGGACGCCTTCCTGGCGGACAGTTCTCCCGGGGCGTGGAGCATCCTGGTCGACCGGTTGCTGGCGTCACCCCGGTTTGGGGAGCACTTCGCGCAGACCTGGCTCGACTTCGCCCGCTATGCCGACAGCAATGGATTCCAGATCGACAGCAGTCGGCAGATGTGGCCCTGGCGCGACTGGGTCATCGAGGCCTACAACCGCAACCTCCCGTTTGACCAGTTCACCATCGAGCAACTGGCCGGCGATCTGCTGCCCGACTCCCAAACCAGCCAAAAGGTTGCCACCGGCTTTCTGCGCAATCATCGCCTCAATGGAGAAGGGGGGATTATTGCCGAGGAATGGCGGGTCGAAACCGTTATCGACCGCGTCGAAACGGTGGGCCTCACCTGGCTGGGCCTGACGCTCAACTGCTGCCGCTGCCACGACCACAAGTACGACCCCATCAGCCAGCGGGAGTTCTACAGCCTGTTTTCATTCTTCAACAACGTCCCCGAGAGCGGGACCTTGCAGGGCGAATCGCGGAACACCGAGCCGGTGCAGCCGGTCCCCACCGCGGCCCACACGGCCCGTCTGGCCGAACTCGCCGGTCAATTGACCAAGGCCGAAGACGAGGCGACCCGTTTGGCGGAGAAACTGCCCGAACTGGTCCGGGACTGGGAACCCGGGTTCCGGAAACAACTGAGCGACAATCCCGCCGCGTGGGTCCCGCTGCAGCCCAAATCGGTCAAATCACTGGGTGGGGCGACCCTCACCCGCCAGCCAGACGCCACCTGGCTGGCGTCGGGAGACAACCCCGCCCACGACACCTACGAGGTGTCTGGCCCGCTGCTGCCGGGCCCGTTCTCGGGACTGCTGCTCGAAACATTCCCGGATCCGTCCCTCCCCATGCAGAGCGTGGGACGGTTTCCGAATGGCAACTATGTGCTGAGTCGGGTGGAGGCCGAAATCACCGCCCCGAGCCTGACGGAGCCGGTGCGTGTGAAGTTCCACAAGGTGGCGGCCGATTACTCGCAGTCGGGGTGGGAGATCGGTCTGGTGCTGTCCGGTGACCGCTCGAAGGGGTGGGCGGTCGATGGCCCGACCCGCCGGGAACCACGCAAGGCGATGTTCCTGGTCGAGACCGAAGTGAGCGTGCCTGCGGAAGCGATGCTGACCATCCGACTGTTTCATGAAGCGATCAATCAGCACAACATTGGCCGGTTCCGCCTGTCGACGACCGGATTGACCCCCGCCACGGTCACACTCGATGGCCCGCAGATTCCCGACTCGATCCGCCAGATTGTCGCGATCGCCCCCGAGCAGCGCCGTCCGGAACAGGAGGTGGAACTGCGGGCCTATTTCCGGGCCACGGTCGACAGTCCCGTGCGCCAGGCCGATGTGCGGGCCGCCGCGATCCGCCAGGAATTGCAGGAGTTGCCCAAGAGCTTTCCCAACGTGATGGTGATGGTCGAGGGCCCTTTGCGGGAGACGCGAGTCTTGCGGCGGGGTCAGTACGACCAGCCCGGCGAGGTCGTGACCGCCGGTGTTCCCGCAGTGCTGCCGTCGCTCCCCGAGGGGGTTCCGGTCAACCGCCTTGCGCTTGCGCGCTGGATGGTCAGTCCCCAACATCCCCTGACAGCCCGCGTCTGGGTGAATCGCGCCTGGGAACGGTTCTTCGGAACCGGCTTGGTCAAGACGAGCGAGAATCTGGGCTCGCAGGCCGAGTATCCCAGCCATCCCGAGCTGCTCGACGGGCTGGCCTGCGAATTCATGCAGCCCACCCAGACCCCTGCGGTGGGTCAGCAGGCTCCCCGTCCCTGGGACATGAAGGCGTTTGTGAAACTGTTGGTGACCAGCCAGGCGTATCGGCAGTCTTCGGCGGTCACCCCGCAACTGTTGGAGCGGGATCCCGACAACCGTCTGCTGGCGCGGGGCCCGCGGTTCCGCCTGTCAGCCGAAGCCCTGCGCGATCAGGCGCTGGCCGTCAGCGGACTGCTGCGGGACACCGTGGGGGGGCCCAGCGTGCGCCCTTACATGCCGGAGGGGGTGTGGGACGAAACCAGCCGCTACGGTGACCTGCTGAACTACAAGGCCGATGGTCCCTCGGGGCTGTATCGCCGGACCCTGTACACGATCTGGAAACGGACGGCCGCTCCCCCGACCATGCTGCTGTTCGATGCCCCCAACCGGGAAGTCTGTACGGTTCGACGGTCGCGGACCAACACTCCCCTGCAGGCCCTCGCCCTGCTCAACGAAGTCACCTACGTCGAAGCGGCGCGGAAGCTGGCCGAACGGATGCTGCTGGAAGGGGGGGCCACCGATGAAGACCGTCTGCGGCTGGGGTTCAGGCTCGCCACCGCGCGGCGTCCCACATCCGAGGAACTCGACCTGCTGCAGCGGGGGTTGGCCGTCGATCGGGATCGTTTTCGGGCAGCTCCCGAACAGGCATCGAAACTGGTTTCGTTCGGCATGTCCCCCCCGACGGCCGGGCTGGCGACCGAAGAGCTCGCTGCCTGGACACTCACCGCCAACACGCTGCTGAATCTCGATGAGGTCACCACCCGTGAATGACATCCCGCTGTCTCCCCTGTCGCACGTGCAGGCTTTCAACCGCCGGATGTTTCTGGAAGGATCGGCTGGAGTGGGGGCCGTGGGGGTCGCCGCCCTCGCCTCGTTGTTGGCCCAAACCGCCACCGCGAATGATGCGCCAGACGATGCCCAGGCCACCCCCGCTCTGGGGCAACCCGGGCTGCCCCATTTCACTCCCCGCGCGAAGCGGGTGATCTACCTGTACCAGTCAGGGGCCCCCTCGCAACTGGACCTGTTCGACCCCAAGCCGGGGCTGGAAACGCGGCGGGGTGAGAATCTGCCCGAATCGATCCGTCAGGGGCAGCGACTGACCACCATGACCTCGGGCCAGGCGAACTTTCCGGTCGCTCCCTCGATGTTCCAGTTCGCCCAGCACGGGGACTCGGGAATGTGGTTCAGCGAGATCCTGCCGCACATGGCCGGTCTCGCCAATGATTGGTGCCAGATCCGTACGCTGCACACCGAGGCGATCAACCATGACCCGGCCATCACCTTCGCCCAGACGGGCGCGCAATTGGCGGGGCGTCCCAGCATTGGAGCCTGGGTCGCTTATGGACTGGGAAGCGTCAATCAAGACCTTCCGGCTTACGTGGTGCTGACCTCGTTTGGCAGCGGACGCCCCGACGACCAACCCCTCTACGACCGCTTGTGGGGAGCCGGTTTCCTTCCCTCGCGTCATCAGGGGGTCAAGTTCCGCAACAAAGGGGATGCGGTCTTGTATCTCTCGGATCCTCCCGGAGTGGACCGTGCCGCACGGCGGGGTGTGCTCGACCGGCTGCAGTCACTCAACACACTGCGACATCGGCAGGTCGGAGATCCCGAGATCCAGACCCGCATCGCGCAGTATGAGATGGCGTTCCGCATGCAGGCGAGCGTTCCCGAACTGCTGCAGATTTCAAACGAACCCCGGCATGTGCTCGAGGCCTACGGCCCCGATGTGAACCGTCCGGGAAGTTATGCCGCGAATTGCCTGCTGGCTCGTCGGCTGGCCGAGCGCGATGTCCGTTTCGTGCAGCTGTTCCACATGGGGTGGGACCATCACGGGGGATTGCCCAACGCCATTCGAGGCCAGTGCCGGGATACCGATCAGGCCACCGCGGCACTCATCAACGATCTGCGCCAGCGGGACCTGCTGAAGGACACACTGTTGGTCTGGGGGGGCGAGGTTGGGCGCACGGTGTATTCACAGGGGGCGTTGTCTCCCACTGATTACGGACGGGACCACCACCCCCGCTGCTTCAGCGTGCTCTTGGCAGGTGCGGGCATCAAAGGGGGCTGCACCTGGGGCGAGACCGACGACTACGGCTACAACATCGCGCGGGATGGGGTTCACATCCATGATCTGAATGCGACGATCTTGCATCTTCTGGGAATTGATCACACCCGCCTGACCCACCGGTTCCAGGGCCGGGATTTTCGGCTCACCGACGTCCATGGAGAAGTGGTGCGGGGTATTTTGTCCTGAACCTTTTGCTTCTGTCGAAAGGGAGCGAGGAAGAACCGCGAGCCGTACACTCGCGATCGATTGATTGAAAGGCCCCCTGAGAACGGTCAGACATGCCCCCGCAGGCTCGATGGGAATGCAGCCGATCGAGTCCCTTCCCCATGGGCTGCTGGACGTCCACTGCATCGGCCCGTACGCTGCGGGTCAGGAATGCAGCGGGATGTGGTGATGCTGCGGGGCCCTGTCCCCTTGGGAACCTGCATCTCGCCGCTGCCCTTCAAACACCCACTCCGTCTTCCGGCTCCCTTCCCCCTTCATTCACCTTCGGATCGACGCCGGTACGCGTCCGCAGCAGTTCATGGCCGAACCACTCATTCCCCCCGGTTTTCTCTTTCGATTCTGTCTGCGGGTGCCGCATGTGTCGGCACTGCCAGGCTTGGGGGAGTCGACCTGGAACCTGGACCCTCGCTGCCAGCTCCCCGCGGTTTCTCTGGGGGACAGACAACCATTCGCCGACGTTCGGCTGGCCTGGAACCCCCGGGGATTGGCGGTTTCCTGGCAGATCGAAGGGAAGCAACGACCCATCGCGCGGGGAGCGGCAGGATCACTGGGGGACCGGCTGCGTCTCTGGATCGACACCCGCAACACGCAGAACATTCATCGTGCGAGCCGATTCTGCCATGCGATCGTGGTGCATGCCGCCCAGGGGCCCGGGACCAATCCCGGGCCACGCGCCGAGCAGTACGCAATCGACCGGGCCCGCGAGAACTGCGATCTCAGCCGGGCCGACCTTCTGCAAACCAGGCTGTACCCTCTGAAGGGGGGCTATCGCTGCGAGACGTGGATCCCGGCGGAATGCCTGACGGGCTATTCCCCCGCTGATCAGCCGCGACTGGGCTTTTATTATGACCTGCGGGATGCGGAATTTGGGCATCAGGTGCTCTCGGTCGGTCCCGAATTCCCCTACGACCTCGATCCTTCCTTGTGGCAGACGCTGGAGTTGCTGCCGGCGTGAGTCGTTCCCCCGCGGGGGAGTTCCCAATCGACACCGCGGGTGGTGGGCGAGAGATTGTTCCAGTTGGGTTTCCGGCACTCCACGCCGTAGAATTCTTACTGATTGCTCTGTTGTTGTCAGGTCCCTGCCCGAGTTGCCGTATGCCCACGATGCCAGAACGGATTGCCCGGGGCGCTCGCTGGCTGACGGCCCGTGATCCTGTCGCATGGGGGGTGGGGCTGCTGGTCTGCCTGGTGGCGTGCGCCGTGGTGATTCCATGGATCCAGCGAACCCGTGATGCCGCTCGCCGCATTCAGACCCAGGACAACCTGCGTCGCCTGGGGACCGCCATGTTTTCCTACAGTGATCTGCATGGTACGTTGCCCCCGGCGGGCAATCCGCTGCCGCAACCGGCCCAGCGTCGTGAGCGGTCTCCCTCTTCCCCTCTCCCTTGAACTCCAGATGCGTCCAGTGGCATGCGACTGCTGATTACCGCGGGCCCCACCCGGGAATACATCGACGATGTGCGGTTTCTCTCCAATGCGAGCAGTGGGCGCATGGGATTCGCATTGGCCGAGGCGGCTCGGGATCTCGGCCACCAGGTGACGCTGATTTGTGGTCCGGTCGCGTTGACTCCTCCCGCGGGGTGTAATTTCGTCCCCGTCGAAACGACAGAAGAAATGCATCAGGCCTGCCTCGCCGCCTGGCCCCAGTGCGACGGGGCGATTGCCGCGGCCGCCGTGTGTGATTACCGCCCCCTCCAACGATCCACCGGCAAACTCAAAAAGACCGGTGGTTCGCGGCTGTTGGAGCTGGTCGAAACGATCGATGTGCTGGCCGAACTGGGACGGCTGAAAGGGTCCCGATTCCTGATCGGGTTCGCCCTCGAATCGCAGGATGCCCGGCCCAATGCCCTGCGCAAGATGCGTGTCAAGAATTGCGACGCGATTGTTCTGAACCATGTCTCGGCCATCAATTCGGACGACAACGAAATCGAACTGCTGACCAGCGATGGGATGCTCCGCGGGCTCTGGCAAGGGACCAAAAAAGAGCTGGGACGCCGGTTGATCGACTGGATCACCACGCGATTTGGGGCTGTCACCGAATGACCGCTGGCCGGATGGTTGAACCGGGCGTCGTCGTCAGAACACTCACAACCGGCAAACTCGCTGAAACGAAACGATACCGGGCAACGCGAATTCGGCCGCCTGCGGGCTGACGGGTGCTAGTCTCCCACCGGGAGACTGTCTGATGATCAACCGCCGCCGCCTGCCGATTGACCTGTTGGCCCTGGGATTACTGGGCCTCGTGGTATTCGTGGGTCTTGCGCTCTGGAGTTTCGATCCTGCCGATCCTCCCGGGGACGCGGTGTATCCTCCGTCCGACGAGGTGACGAACCTGATGGGAGGCGGGGGCGCTGTGGTGGCCAACAACCTGCGCAACCTGCTGGGTTGGGGGGCCTGGCTCGTTCCTCTGTCGCTGGGGTCCTGTGGGATCAGCTGGCTGATGCGCAACGAGCATGATCGGCCGTTGCAGCCGCTCGCCGGCTGGATTCTGTTGGTGGGCGTCGGTTGCACCACCCTCCGGGCGCTCGCCCCCGACCTGTCCGGTTCCCCCCTGATGGGAAGCGGCGGCCTCCTCGGTGCCTGGATCTGGGCCACGCTGTACCCCCGTTTTCAGGAACCGGGAATTACTCTGCTGCTGTCGACCCTGACGGCGGCGGGGGTGATTCTGGTGTTCGACCGCTGGACGGCCCGCAGCCTGTTGGCCCTCATTGTGGGCCCCTACCTCCTGTTCCAAAAGCTCGGTTTTGGCCTGGCGGACGAGCACGCCGCCAATCCGGTCGAACCGGCTCGAACTCCGGCCTGGTCCGACACCACCGTTCCTGCGGCCAGTCCACCCACGGCACCCGTCCCGACACCCGTCGCTGTCGCGGCGGTTCGGGAGGCGATTCCCGTCCGTGTGGCCGAGCCGATACTCTCCGGTGCGTCCCGGGCCGCGGAGCCTCCTTCTTTGCAACTGCCGGTGGGCATCACACCTTCGATTCAGCACAGCCCGGTGGCAACTCCTGGTGAGGACCTTCCGGTTTCTTCGTTCGAAACCCGGACTCCCGCCAGCGCGGCCGCCGCGGAAGAGACGCTTCCGTCACTCGAAGGCCCTCCCAAACTGGTCGAGCCCCCGATTGGAGTCGTCCGCGATCTCGCGTCGGCCGCTGGGTCAAACCCCGAAGAGGAGCCACTTGCGTCGCCGGACTCTGTCGACGACGAACTTTCCGCATCCCCCCCGACGGCGACCACGCCTGCGCCGATTCGCATCAATCCTCCCCGCGATCTCTCGCTGCACCAGGGGGCGCGGGTCAGCCCGCCCATTCCTCCGCGGGAATACAACCTGCCGACTGCCGCGCTGCTCGAACCGGCAGAACCATTCCCCTTCGAAGCGCTGGCCGAGAAGGCCCGGGGGGCCGCGGCCATTCTCGAACGGACTTTTCAGGAGTTCGGACTCAACGTCCGGGTCGTCGAGATCGACACCGGCCCGGTCATCACCCAGTTCGAACTGGAGCTCGAGGCGGGCCTGCGGCTCAACAAGGTTACGGCTCTCGCCGACGACCTGGCCATTGCCCTGCGGGTCCCCAGTGTGCGGGTGGTGGCCCCCATTCCGGGAAAGAACACGGTGGGAGTCGAGGTCCCCAATGACCGCCAGGTGATGGTGCGGTTGCGGGAGCTGATCGAGGCCTCTCCCGACGCGGGAGACAAGAAGCGGATCCCCGTCTTCCTGGGGAAGGATGTCAGCGGCCGTCCGCTGGTGGTCGATCTGGCGAAGATGCCTCACCTGCTGATCGCCGGGCGAACAGGGACCGGCAAGAGCGTCTGCCTGAACGCGCTCATCCTGTCGATCCTGATGACCCGCACTCCCGAGGAAGTCAAGATGCTGATGATCGACCCCAAGATGGTCGAACTCAGCCCCTACAAGAGGGTGCCGCACCTGATGCATCCGGTCATCACCGACATGAAGAAGGCCGAGGCGGTGCTGGGCTGGGCGGTCGACAAAATGGAGGAGCGGTACGACCTGCTGGCCCGCTGCGGGGTTCGTCACCTCGACAGCTACAACGAGTTGGGACGTGACACCATTCTGAGGAAACTGGGGCTGGACCCCAACTCGGAAGAGGCCGACCAGGTCCCCGAGCGGATGCCCTATATCGTCATCATCGCCGACGAAATGGCCGACATGATGATGACCTCGGGCAAGGAGGTGGAAGGATTCATCATCCGGTTGGCGCAGAAGTCGCGGGCGGTGGGCATTCATCTGGTCCTGGCGACGCAAAAGCCGACGGTGGATGTCATTACCGGGCTGATCAAATCCAATTTGCCGGCACGCATCGCCTTCCAGGTCGCCAGCCGGGTCGACAGCCGGGTGGTTCTGGACGAAATGGGGGCGGAGCGTCTGCTGGGGAATGGAGACATGCTGTACCTGATTCCCGGGACGAGCAAAATGACCCGGGCGCAGGGGACCTATGTTTCCGACAATGAGGTCAACTCGGTGATTGAGTTCTTCGGAGACTGTGAGCCCGAATACAGCCGCGAATTGGCGCAACTGAGCACACGCGGCAAAGGAAAAAGCGGCATCGATGCCATCCGCAGCCGGGATGAAATGTACGAGCAGGCGATCGACGTCGTCGTCCGCGAAGGGCGGGGGAGCGTGTCACTGCTGCAGCGGGCGCTTGGAATTGGATATGGGCGGGCAGCCCGCCTTATCGACTACATGGCCGAGGATGGCATTGTGGGGGACTACAACGGATCCCAGGCCCGCGAGGTGCTCTACACACCCGAACAATGGGCCGAATTGGTCGCTGGTGGAAACCCGACCGCCGCGCTGCAGCCAGGCTGAGTCCGGCCAGCAGAAAATTCGCGGCTCCGACCTGCCCTGTCATCTCACCGCCGCAGACTGACCGGTCGGCAGAGAGAGGACGCGCGGAGAAAAACCGGAGACGGCCTGTTCGGAATGCACGCGTGGTCGAAGCACTTCCCACCACGGCCTGAAACGCTCCCCGCAATGAAGACAACGGGCAAATAATGACAACGGGCTCCAGGGTTGGTGGAGCCCGTGTTGAATTCGGATGTCAGGCAATCGTTCAGGGGGCCTTCGCGAGGACCAGGCAGGCGTTGTGGCCACCAAACCCGAAGCTGTTCGACATCACGTACTTCAGACCCTTGGTGCGGGCCTCGTGAGGCACATAGTCGAGATCGCAGTCGGGATCGGGATTGTCGAGGTTGATGGTCGGAGGCATCACGCCGTGCTGCAGAGCGAGCACCGACACGACGAACTCGACACCACCCGACGCACCCAAAAGATGCCCCAGTTGGCTCTTCGTGCTGGAAACCGCCACGGACCGGCTGTGTCCATTGAAGACCGACTTGATCGCCGCCGTCTCGGCCTTGTCTCCCAGGGGGGTACTGGTGCCGTGAGCGTTGATGTAGTCGACATGCGAAGTATTCAGACGGGCATCCTGCAGGGCGAAAATCATCGCCCGGGCCGCCCCCCGCCCTTCCGGATCGGGCGCCGTCATATGGTTGCCGTCTGCACTCAGACCATATCCCACCACCTCGGCGAGGATGTTCGCACCACGGCGTTTGGCGTGCTCGTATTCTTCGAGGACGGCCATTCCGGCCCCCTCGGCGATGACGAAGCCATCACGATCGCGGTCAAACGGCCGGCTGGCCCGCTGCGGATCATCGTTCCGGGTGGAGAGAGCGCTCATCCGGGCGAATCCCGACAGCCCCATGGGGGTGATCGCGGCCTCGCTCCCTCCGGTGACGATCACATCGGCCCGATTCGCACGAATCAGATCGAAGGCGTCGCCAATGGCATTCGAGGCCGACGCACAGGCGGTTGCCACGGCGGTATTGGGGCCCTTCAGACCCCAGAACACCGAAATGTTCCCGCTGGCGGCATTCACCATCAGCTTGGGAATCATGAAGGGGGAGACGCGGTTGGGTCCCCGGTCGAACAGGGCGCAGTGCTGCTCCTCGATCTCGTGCAGTCCCCCGATCCCGCTTCCGGTGACGACACCGTGGCGATACGGATCTCCCTGCTCGAAATCGATTCCCGCCTGCTGGATGGCTTTGGCGGCCCCAAACATGGCGAACTGGCAGAAGCGGTCGAGACGTTTGACTTCTTTGGCCGGGATGCACTCCTCAGCCGAGAAATCTTTGATCTCGCCGCCAAACCGCACCTTGAAATCGGTGGGATCGAACCGTTGGAGGTGACTGACGCCACTCTTCCCTGCGCAGAGATTGTCCCAGAATTCCGAGACGTTATTCCCCAGCGCAGTCACGACCCCGACACCGGTGACTACAACACGCCTCGTCATTGTTGGCTGCCGCTCTTGTCCTCGATGTACTTGACCGCGTCTCCCACGGTCTTGATCTTCTCGTAGTCTTCGTCAGGAATCCCGATTTTGAACTCGTCCTCGAACTCCATGACCAGTTCGACGATGTCCAGCGAGTCAGCCTGAAGGTCAGTGATGAACGATTTGTCGTTCGTAATCTCTTCCTTCGGCACCTGCAGCTGCTCCGCTACAATCGCCAGCACTTTTTCCGCAATCTTCTCCTTGCTCAACTCAGTGGCCACGCAAGCCTCCTCCCTTGTCCTCGTGAACTGCAAACACCCTGCCGAACTCGGGCAAGATATATCGCGTTTGCAGAAGTGTGTAAACTGCAACCCTGAGGGATTGATACAGGCTATCCATCTCCCCCGACCGTCACACATTCGACCTTGCGGTCGATCCGCTTCAACAGCCCCTTGAGCACTTTGCCGGGACCAATCTCGTAGAATTTGTCGACCCCCGCGGTCAACAGCCCCCGCACACAGTCTTCCCAAAGTACCGGGGCCAGCACCTGCTTGACCAGCAGACCAGGAAAATCTCCCGCCGCCTGGTGGGGCTGGGCGTCCACATTTGAAAAGACCGGGATCCGGGCCGCCTCAAACCTGGTCTCCCGCAGTGCCTCGGCCAACCTCTCATCGGCCGGGCGCATCAACTCGGTGTGAAACGCCCCCGCCACCGCCAGAGTGGCGGTCTTGGCCCCCTGTTCTTCGGCCAGCGCCAAAGCCCGCGCACAGCCTTCTTTCGAACCGGACAGTACGGTGTTCCCCGGACACAGATAATTGGCCACCCACAGGGGCCCCGTATCCCGGGCCTGCCCACACAGGGCTTCGACCTGGGGCCGATCCAGCATCAGGATACTGACCATTCCCGAGGGATTCGCATCCGCCGCCGCCTGCATTGCCGCCCCGCGACGCTGAACCAGCCGCACCCCGTCTGCGAACGACAGAGCCCCGGCAAACGTCAGTGCGGTGTACTCACCGAGGCTCAGCCCGGCAGAATATTCCACCCCGGCCACCACGTCGGGAGACTCTTGCCGCAACTGTTCGAGGGCCGCGAGGCTGGCGACGTAAATCGCCGGTTGACTGACGGCCGTCGAATCCAGGCGATCTTTCGGCCCCTCCAGGCAAACCTGCAACAGGTCGTACCCCAAGACCTCCGACGCTTCGGCAAACAACCGGGCGGCCGCAGGTGATTGGCTGACCGCTGTCCGCCCCATCCCCACGAACTGGGCCCCCTGTCCGGGGAACAAAAACGCTGTTCGAGCCACTCTGGAACCTCCTGGCAGCAGCCTGCCCACGCCCTTGCCTCAACCGTGTTGCCGCAACCGCCCCCACAATCCGACCAGCCTCATCCAGGGCACCAGTTCTTCCGGCAACCAACTGAAGCCAGTTGCGCCCCATCCAACCAACCTTCCCGCAGACAACCCGCTGAGTGGAACTTCTGCCACACCCTGCACCTCAGGCCCTGCTCCACAGAGAGTCGAGCCGGGCTAAAATCCACACACACCATCCGGCGACATCAATCAGAAAGTCGACACCAGCGCAGCCAGCGTCTGCCTTTCCACCAACTCCACGCCGCGGCCAACAGGCCGCCCAAGCATTCGGGTTGACGGGGATCCGAGTCAACCGCAGAAGCAGTCGACCGCGAGTCCAACCGGACGGCATCTCAGCCACCCGGCATTTCGGCCAAAGCCTCGATGATCTGGGAATTGATGTGTCTTTCGTGGAACTCAACCGCCCGCCGCAGAGCATTGAGAATGGACCGGTCCGTGCTTGATCCATGGCAGATCATGCAGACCCCATCCACACCCAACAAGGGCGCCCCACCCGACTCGTGGTACGAAAATCTCCGTTCCACATTCTCGAAGGCCCGCCCCACCAGATGCTTTTCCTGATCGACGTGCTGCAGCACCTCGTGAGCCAGTCCCTTCAGCATCATCTCGGCCATGCCCTCACTGGCCTTCAACACCACATTCCCGACGAAGCCCTCGCAGACAATGACATCCGCGGCCCCCTGGAACAAATCCCGCCCCTCGACATTCCCCAAATAGCGCTGCCGGACCGGGCTCTCGCTGATCAGTTTGTGGGTGTCGCGGACCGTCTCGTTCCCCTTCCCTTCCTCACTGCCGATGTTCATCAACCCAATTCGGGGAGTGGCAATTCCCACCACCTGCCGGGCGTAGATGTCTCCCATCACGGCATACTGGGCAAGGTGCTCCGGCTTTGCTCCCGGGTTCGCACCCACGTCCAGCAACACCGTCTGGCCCGACATCGTGGGGAGCACCACCCCAATTCCGGGTCGACGAACCCCCTTGAGAAACAGCCGCGTGCGCAGCCCGGCTCCCACCACGGCCCCAGTGCTCCCGGCGCTGACAACGGCGTCCGCTTCGCGGCCCGCCATCAACTTCCAGCACACAGCAATCGAGCAGTTGGGTTTCTTGAGAAGCGCTTCCATCGGCTTCTCGTCCATCCCGGCAACTCCCTCCGAGGGAATCACCACAATCTGCTTTCCGCTGTAGCCGGCTTCAGCCAGCAGTCGCTCCAATTCGGCCTGATCGCCGACCAGAAGCACTACCAGCCCGGGATTCTGCTGAACTGCCGCGATGGCCCCATGCACATTCGGACCCGGGGCGAAGTCGCCCCCCATCGCATCCAGGGCAATCCGCATGCAGCGCTATTCTCCTGCCCGCACATCGACCACCGTGCGACCCAAATAGGTGCCGCAGGTGGGGCAGACCACGTGGCTGGGGTGCTGGGTACTGCACTTCGGACAGGTGGTCAATTGAATGCCCTTGATCGCATTATGACTCCGCCGCTTGGCGGTGCGCGAGTGGGACTGACGTCGCTTGGGTACGGCCATGGAAACTCTGACTCGAAACTCAAAAGGGGACTGCCGCCTCGAAGGATAAATCCATCCTTCTCTCCACGATCCCGTGAATGGTTTGCACCGGTCGCTTGCCCGGCGCGTAAGGCTAGTGTACGGGGGAGCAATTCAGACTGTCAAGGAGCAATCGACTCTCTCTCGGCCCCCTCCCGGGCTCCCTGCCATTCCCCCGCATCCCGACGATCAGCAGCCGCAATTCCCGCTCGGGCAGCAGCTCGGTGTCAAAGGCGGGCAACACGTTTTGCTTGCCGTAAAACCGCTTCTCCCCGGGGTTCCGCAGGAATTCGATCAGCCACTTCGCCGAACCGGACCCGTTCAGGTTCAACCCCGGACCGCCCCCCCCGATCCTCTCCCCTCCGGATCTCAGCTTTCAGTTCGTGAAATTGCCAATGCTGCGAATACTGGAACGGCTCTCCCTGGGCATCGACCGCAGCTCCGGTGAAAACTTCCTGGCCCATCCGCAATTCCTCCCTTGA
>JBKDUK010000282.1:0-11181 GCA_046339535.1 Planctomycetaceae bacterium
GGCCGAAGCCGCGGAAGGTCAAGGGGGCGGTCGACGAACTTCTGGGGGAACTGGAAAAGCTCGATCCCACCCAGATCGAGGCGGTGCAGTAGGCTATTGTAGACACGGTTGTGAGCGAGGATCCGGAAGCGCTGGTGGGTCAGCAGGAGCGGCTTAAGAATCTCTCCCGCGACCGTCGGGTCGAAGTCCGGCGCACGGCAACCTGGGCCGTGGGAAGAACCAATAATCTGGCATCGATTCCCTACCTGCTCGAACGCCTCGAAGATGTCGACCTGTCGGTGATCATCGAAGCGCGGAATGCCCTGCGGTTCATGACCCGCAAGCCGAATTTCCTCGAGCTGTCGGAAACCCCCACTCCGGAAGAGTTGGCGGCCATTTCTCGGGAAGCCCGCAAGTGGTACCTCTCGGTCCGCCCCTATGCCGAGCGGGATGACCTGCAGGATCTGCGGGAGAAGCTTCCATGAGTGCCGCCCCTCCCAAATCCGCTCCGGCGGGCCCCGCGGCGACGAACAAGGCAGGAACCAAACCCGTCATTCATCGCCCTTACATGAAGACCACCTCGTACGAGACGGTCAGTTCGGGGCTGATTTCATTCCTGGGGGCCCTGGGCCTGCTGGTGATGTTACTCGCGGTGGCCTGGTTCTCGGTGCAACGGCCCGTGATGCGCGATCCGGTCATCATCGAGCTGGTGGAGGATCCCGGCGGCTCGGAAGACGGAGCCCCCGACGAGACCCTGCGGGTGGACGCACCGCTCCCCGAAGTGTCCGACGCCACCCCGGCCGAGGTGGAGGCCGAGGAACGACAGGTCGAACAGTCGTTCGAAAGTGTGCTGGAATTGGCCGAGCAGGCAGTCACCCAGACCGAAGCGCAGTTCGACAGTGGGGTGCAGACCACCGGGAAACCCGGCAGTGCATCGGGAACCGGGCGACGTCCCCTCGGACGGGGCAATGGCAAGGGGGGATTTCCCCGCGAAGACCGCTGGTACGTGCGATTCTCGACACTGGGGAGCATTGAGGAATATGCGAAGCAGCTCGATTTCTTCGGAATCGAGCTGGGGGCTGTCCTGAATGGCAAGCTGACTTACATCTCGCAGTTGTCGAACGCCCGCCCCGCCGTGCGGACCGCCTCGGCAGGCAAGGATGAAACCCGGCTGTATTTCACCTGGCAGGGGGGTAACCGAAAGCAGGCCGACGTGCAGTTGTTCCGCAAGGCGGGACTCGACATCGGCAACGCCCCTATCCTGCATTTCTATCCCAAGAAGACCGAAGACCTGATGGCCACGCTTGAATTCCGCTACAAGAACCGGAAGGCCAGCGAGATTCGCCGCACGTTTTTCGAAGTCCAGCAGTCGCGGGCGGGGTACGAATTCGAGGTGGTTCGTCAAACCTACCTGAAGTAACCCCCCAGGCGTCTGTTCCCGCGTCCCCAGAGACTGTCCCCCCCGGTTGGCCGCTTCCCGAATCTTCACCGCCCCAAACTTCACCGAGACCCCGCAGTTCCCCCATGGATCTCCAGCAAGGCATTCAGTACCTCATCGACTTCGCCAACAACTCGGTTTACCCCGCCCAGGGGTTCCTGGCGTTGTATGGTGTCTACCAGGTGATCCTGGTTCTGCGCCGGCTGAAGTCGAAGATGTTCAAGACCGGCAAGGCGGCGGATGAATTTCTCGAACAGGTTCATCAGGAATTGCGCAAGGGGAACCCCGACGGTGTCGCGGCACTCTGCGACACCCCGGCGTACTGGAGCAAGGCGGTTCCCCAACTGATCATGGTGGCCCTCGGAAACCAGGACCGCGACATCGGCTCAATCCGCCGCCTGTTGACCGAGAGCTTCGACCGGGAAGTACTGTCGGACCTGCAGTACCGCATCTCGTGGATCAACACTGTCATCAAGTCGGAACCGATGCTGGGGCTGCTGGGAACAGTGCTCGGGATGATCGCGGCGTTCGGCAAGATCGCCTCCGCCACCCAGACCGGCGTCGATCCCAAGCAGCTGGCCGACGACATCAGCTTCGCCCTCGTGACAACCGCCGTGGGGCTGCTGGTGTCGATTCCCCTGATCTTGGCCCTCTCGTTCATCCAGGTGCGGATGGGACGGCTGCTTGACCATGTCCAGCAATACACGGGGATCTTCCTCGAAGAGTTCGAATCGACCCGTCACCCCCCCGAGGGAAGGGCTTGATCGATGGGCCTGTTTGATGAAGGCGAGGGAGGGTTTGGCGGTGCGAAGAAACCGCTGGCCGACGGGGAAATGGACATTACCCCGATGATCGACTGCGTCTTCCAGCTGCTGATCTTCTTCATGGTCGCCTCGAACATGACCGGTCAGCAGGAAGCCAACCTGCCGTTCGCGAAGCATGGAGTGGGGGTCGAGACCAACAAATCGGTGGTGATCTCGGTCCTGGCGACTCCCGGCGGGGGCAAGCCGCGGATGTTTCTCGATCCCGACCTGACCAATCCGGTGGAGATGCCGGCGATTCAGGCGGCCGTGCGGCAGGCGATCAATGAAGGCCGGCCGGATGTCGTGATCAAGGGAGAGCGCGGGTTGACCCATGGGGCGGTGCAGGAAGTGGCCCGCGGGGTCAACGAGGTGGAGGGAGTGCGATTTTTCGTCGGCGTGAAAGACCGCTGATACGACAGGAGCCGTCTGGGTCTCATGGCCATCCGAGTTCAGTGCAACGCCTGTGGAGGGAAGCTCGACGTCGGGCAGAAGTATGCCGGCCGCTCGGTGGAGTGTCCGGCGTGCGGAGCCAGCGTCCGGGTTCCCGGAGCCGCGGGCGAGACAGGCCCGTCCAAAGCCCATACTCTTCCCCGGCGGGAACCGGGCCTGGCCACCGGGGACGTACCGGCTCCCGACTCATTCGACCTGCCCGTGTCGCGACCGGAGTTGCCCGAGTCGCCCGCCGAGACCACGGTTCAGGCTGCGCCGGCCGCCCCCCCTCCCCCCCGTGCACCACGGGTCGATGTGGGGGGCTTCAACATGGGGAAAAAGCGTCCCGTCGACCAGGAGGAGATGGACTTGACCCCCATGGTCGACATGACCTTTTTGCTGCTGATTTTCTTCATGATCACCGCGTCGTTCAGCGTGCAGAAGTCCATGGAGGTACCCCCACCCACCTCCGACAAAAAAGGGGCCGCGCAGGAGATCCAGTCGATCGACGACATTGCCGACTCTTCGATTACGGTGCGGATCGACGACCGGAATGTGATCTACATCGAAGACGAACCGCTGCCTGGCTCGCAGCGGTTGAGTGATGCCCTGCTGCAGAAGTTCAACGCACAGCGGAACGAACTGTTGCTGTCGGCCGACGAAGGGGCCCTGCACGATACGGTGATCGCCGTGATCGATGCGGCCAACGAAATCGGCGTGCAGAAGATCCGCATGGTGGCCGCCTCCAAGGATTGACCTCTCGAGAACCCGTTCCAACCATGGCTCACCTGGAAATCCGTCCCCGCTCTGGCGCGACCGATGTGCGGTCGCTCGACCGGAAGTCGCCGGTGACGATCGGCTCCTCACCGGCTGCCGATGTGCAGTTGTCGGCTCAGGGAGTGCAGGCCATTGAGTGCCGCATCCTGTGGAATGGCAGCGCCTATCAACTGACGGCCGTCAACCCGGACGGGGTCAACCTCAACGGGACGTCCGCCCGCAAGGGAGTGCTGTCGGATGGGGACCGGCTGCGGATCGCCGACACCGAGTTTGTATTCGTCGACTCCGACGGAGACATTCCTCTTCAGGGGAAGAAACCGGCGGTTGACGAGGTCCGTCTGAAACTGGAAGACGAGCCAGCCGGCCGGCCCGGTCAGCGTCCTTCAGCCTCCCGCCCGGCCGACGAACGGTCCGGGGGAAAATCGGGACGCGGGGGAGACAGCCCGGACGACGTCTTCGAGGTCAAAGCTCCCGCCGCGGAACCACGCGGAGGCCGCCGTTCGGATGATGACCGGCGCGGTGCGCGGTCCAAGGGGTCCCGCGATTCCGACGACGCCGACGATGGCCGTCCCTACGGCGTCTCGGGCGGAACGGGGGCCAATCCCCTCGCCGAGGCACTCGCCGACGTCCTGCCCGAATCGAAAAAAGAGCGTCCCATGCTGGCCCGCGGCGGCGGCCTTGTCGGTGCGGAATCCGCTCCCCCTCCCTCGCTGAAAGATTCCGCCAAATCGTTTCTGCGGTCCACCCCACGACGCCCGGGAGAGCAGGATCTGACCAAGTCTCCTTTGGTGGTGGGAATGACCATCGGAGCGGCGGTGTTGGCCCTCACCGCCGGGACCCTCTGGTTTGTGCTGGCCCGCGAATTCATGAACCGCAAGTTCGAGACAGCCCAGAAGGCGCTCGAATCGGGACAGTTCGCCCAGGCGATTGATGGCTTCACCAAGTTCGCCGCTGAGTACCCCAAGACCGACCAGGCGAAGCAGGCCAAGGTCAACATCGGCAAGGCCCGGGTGGAACAGGCACTGTCGGGTGCGATTCCGGACTGGGAGAACGGTCTCAAAACGCTGAACGACTTTGTGGCCGAGTATCGCGACTCGGATGATTTCCGACCTGGCGATTCACTGCTCCGGACCTTTGCCCGGCAGGCGGCCGACAAGATCGCCCTGGGAGCCGCCAAAACCGCCGAGACCGCCAAACGCCGTCCCCTCCTGGCGACCTCGACCGACGCCCGGCAACTGCTCGACATCCTCAGTCCTCCGGACAACAAGCCCGAGGAACAGCTCGCGGCCATTGCCGCCGCCCTCAAGTCGGCCGAAGCCGCCATCCTGCAGCAGGAGACGTTCGATGCGGCCCTCGCAAACATGAAAGGGGCGATCGAATCCGGCAAGCCGCTCGAGGCTCTGCAAACGTATGGCCGGCTGCTCGACCGCTACGCGGTTGCCGAGAAAGACCGCACCATCCAGACGCAGTTGAAGGCGGCCCTGGAAGCCGAGAAATCGGCCACGGCCCGACACGAGAACCCCCAGGTCGAGTCCCAGGTCGGTGACTCCCCTTCCGATCTGGTGACCGTGGGGTTCACCCGCCGGCAACGTGTGCGGACCGATGTGGCGTCGGTCGGCACCACGGCGGCGGCTGTGTCCGAAGGGGCTTTGTTCGCCTGCGATGCGGTCACGGGCGAAGTGCTCTGGCGGCGATCGGTCGGATTGGCGACTCCCTTCGCCCCCGTGGCTGTGCAGTCCAAACAGGCGGGCTACCTGGCCTGGGACTCGGCCAGAAGACAACTGATCTGCCTGCAAGAGCGCACTGGAGAGCCCATCTGGACGACACCGCTGGCTTCGGTGCCGAAGGGCCGGCCCCTCATCCACGAAGGACAGGTCTTCCTGGCCACCGAGGGGGCCACCCTGGTGCAGGTCGACCTGCAATCGGGCGAACTGGTGGCCGAACTGCAGTTCAACCAGCCGGTTATCGGTCCCCCGGCGGTATCGACCCAGGGGGACCGGATGTATCTCGCCGGGCGCGAGTCGGCGCTGTATGTGCTCAGCCGGCGGCCACTGGCATGCGAGCACACGGTGTGGTTGGGGCAACCATCCGGTTCGATCTCGGCTCCTCTGCTGATGCTGCGAGACTACCTGCTGCTGGTCGAAAACGCCGGGGCCGACAAGAGTCTGGTGCGTCTGCTCGACACCTCGCGTGACCCAAAGGCTCCCCGCGAGATTGCCCGCTCGTCGGTTGATGGTCAGATTTTTGATGCCCCGGTGGTGCGGGGCAAACAGGTGGTCGTGGCGTCCACTCCCGAGCGTCTGACGGCGTTTGTGATTGCCGAAACCGGGGATGCGCAGTCGCTGACCAAGGTGGCCAGCTACCAGGTCCCCGGTCCGCAGAATGTCCCGATGCACGTGCTGCTGGGTCCCGATGACCAGTTCTGGATGTCGAGCACGGCTCTGCGCCGGTTCGACGTAAAGGTCGACAGCATTGTCACCGACAATTCCCAGATCGCCGCGGGACTGACCGCCCTCCCGCTGACATCCGCCGCCGACACCATCTACCTGGGACGCCGCCTTCCATTCAGTCCGGCCATTCTCCTGGGTGGAGCGGACCGACAGAAGATGGTGCTCGAATGGCAGACGGTGCTGGGAGCCCCCGTACTCGCCACCACCACCCCCGCCGCCGATGGGTCGGCCGTCGGCGTCACCGCGCAGGGGGATGTCTTCCCGATCACCGCCGCGAAGCTGGCCCAGGGAAGCTTTGAGCTGCAACCCACCGTCACGCTCACACCCGACGAAAAGAGCGCCAACCCGTTGGGGGTCTCGGCGATGCCCGATGGACGGGTGGCCGTGTGGTGGTCGGGAGAGTCATCCCGGCTCTGGATTGTGGGGAATGACTCGGCCCCGCGCGAGACCAAACTGGATCTGCCCCTGCAAACGGCACCGGTCCGACTGGCCGACGGCTATGTCCTTCCCCTGGCGGGTCGACTGCGACTGCTGCCCCGCGGCACGGGAGGTTCTCCGGTCCAGGAGTGGACGGCGCCGGTGCAGTCTTCGGAAGCCCCCGTCTGGCGCGGACTGCTCCCGGTTGACGACACGACCTTCGTGGCCCTCGACGCCACAGGCCGGCTGATGCAGGGGCGTCACCAGTCGAACCCCAAGCCCCATCTCGCCGAGATTGGCAAGTGGGAAGCAGGGGCGGCGGTGGATCTCGCTCCCCAACTGGCGGGTGACCAGGGAGTGATTGCCGCCTCGAATGGAATGGTCTTCGCCATCGATCTCTCGTCGCTCGAACCGACCGGCAAATTCCAACTTCCGCGACCCGCGACCCGCGCCCCCGTGGTGGTGGGAAACCGGGTTCTGGTTGACTCCGCCCGACAGCAACTGCATTGCCTCGATCTGCAGCAGAAACTGCAGCCTCTGTGGGAACTTCCCCTGGAGGGAGCCGTGGCGGTGGGGGCGGTTGAGCATTCGGGCCTTCTGATCGTGGCCCGCGACGATGGCGACGTGCTGGTGCTCGATCCCGCCCGTGGCGCGGTCAAACAGAAGCTGCGTCTTTATGAACGGCTGGCGTGGGGTCCCCGTGTCTGGGGCGACCGGTTGGTCCTGGCGACGATCGATGGAGCCCTGCTCTCGCTCCCCCTCCAGTCCCCGGCCCTGGCCGTCGCGGGAGGTCGCTGATGCACCGTCCAGTCTGGGTCGCCATTTTCTTGTGCCTGGCGTGGCTGTGCGTGACCGTGGGACCAGGTCAGGCGCAGGCCCCCAATGCCGCCGGTGGTCAGTCGGGGGCGCAACCTCCGGCGGGACAAGCGGAGGGAGCCGCCGAAACTCCCGGGGGCGAAGAAGCCGCGGAAGATCCTTCGGCAACCGACGATTTCAACGATTTGCCGCTGCTGGAAACGCTGAAGAAACCGACCTTCGACGAGTTGATGACCGGGCCGGCGATCGACTGGCTGGTGTTTGCCCGCGAACATGTGTTGCGGGTCGAGCCTGTGGTTCCCCGTCCGCGCACGGTGGAGCAGTTGACCGAGCAGATCCGCAAGGCGGCCCCCCGGCCGGGTCAGGTTGAATCCGAGGCGGCGAAGAAAAAACGTCTCGCCATCCGTCTGCTGCCAGTGACCCTGCTGGAAGGCGAGGATCGCGAGTACCTGCTGGATATCAAGAACATCAAGAGCATTGTCTACCACGAAGACATGATGCTCGAAGAGATCGACAACCTGCTGAAGGGGGGCGAACTGCGCAAGGCCTATGAACTGCTTGCGGCGCTGGAGGAGCGTGATTCAGAGTGGCCGGGCATCGGCCCGCGTCGCGACCAGATTCTGTTCGTCGACGCCCAGGTCAAACTCGACCGCGCCCAGCCCGAACATGCCCTGGCTCTCGCCGAATCACTGCACGCCAAGAACGCCACCTTCCAGGGACTTCCGGAGCTGACGGGAAAAATTGTCGGCAATCTGGTCGCATCGGCGGAAGGGGCCCGCGATTATCGGCGGGCCCGGTTCTTCCTGAATCGGGGCCGGACGCTGTTTCCCGAGCATCCCGTCGTGACCGAATGGTCAGACAAGCTGGCCCAGCAGGCGCGCGACCTGGTGCAGCAGGGTTTGGCGGCCGACAAGGGGGGCGACCGGCGAAAAGCGTGTGACCTGGTTGAACAGGCGGCCCGGGTCTGGCCCACGCTGCAGGAACTGACCTCTCCCTACAACCGCATCTGGAACCGCTGGCAACGGCTGCGGACCGGCGTGGTGGAACTGGCCCGTCCGCAGGAGCAACCCACCTCGCTGCTGGCGAGCCAGGCCGACCTCAGACAACAGCAGTTGGTCTCGATGCCCCTCTTCCAACCCACCGTGCTGGACGACCGGATTGTCCGGTTCCGCTCGCGGTTCCTGGCCGATTGGGAGCCGCGAGACCTGGGGCATTCGCTGCAACTGCGGCTGCGTTCGTGGCAATCTCCCGTCGATTCGCAGCCCCTGCTGACCGCCTTTGATTTTTCGCGAATGCTGGCCGACCGGATGTTCCCGGGGGGGCCGCACTACGACGCCCGCCTGGCGGCGAAGATCGACCGCGTGGAGATTCGCGGTCCGTTCGAGGTACAGGTTGAATTGGCGCAGGTCCCCCTGCGTCCTGAGGTGCTGCTGTCGATCCCGGCCCAGACCTACGCCCAGGATTCTCCGCCGGAGGACTCGCAGAAAACCCCTTCTCTGGGGGCGGGTGCCAATCTCTATCCCTTCCTCCCGGAGACCAGCTCGGCCGATCAGCGAACCTATCGCCGCTCGGTCCTGCAGGGAGATGGTCTGCCCGACTATCAATTGGCCGAAGTCATCGAACGGCGTTTTCCCAACTACGAACTGGCCCTGCAGGCTTTGCTGCGCGGTGAGCTGACCATGCTCCCCCGGATTCCGGTCTGGATGACCCGCGACCTCGAGCCCCGCAAGGAGTTTTTCACCCAGGCCTATGCCCTGCCGACGACGCACCTGTTGCTGATGAACCACCGTCGGCCGGTGTTGAAGCTGCGTTCCTTCCGCAGAGCCCTGGTGTACGCACTCGATCGGGCGAAGATCCTGGAGGATGTCTACCTCAAGGAGGCCCCCGGCGAACTGGGACGGCTGACCTCGGCCCCCTGGGCCACGAAGAGTTACGCCACATCTCCCTTCGTGTCACCACACCAGTATGACAGTTCGCTGGCCTTTTCCTTGGCGCACACGGCGGGTCGTGAATTGAAGGCGGACCTGCCGCAGTTGAAGCTGGTCTGCTCGAGCGATCCGGAACACGTGGCGGCCTGCCAGGCGATCGCGGCCGCCTGGAAACGGATCAAGGTCGAGACCGAACTGGTGATTCTGGGGCCTGGTGATCCCGCTCCCGATCCCGTCAGCGATGACTGGGATCTGGTCTATCGGACCGAGACCCTGGCCGAGCCGGCGTTTGAACTGGCCCATCTGCTCAATCTGAGCCCCTCCACGAGCGTCGAGAATTACCGCCACCTGGCCGCCTGGCTGCGGCGCGATCTGCTCGATCTCGATCGGGCGGGGGACTGGAACAGTGCCACCCAAATTCTGCACCGGCTGCATCGCCAGTTGTGGGCCGAGGTGGAGTTGATCCCGCTGTGGGAAATTGACGATCGTTTTGTGTGTCGGCGGAACGTGCGGAACATGCCCGACCGACCTCTGCGTCCCTACCAGGGGATCGATCGCTGGAAGATCGAGCCATATTACGCACGGGAGACTTCGCCATGACGCGTCTCGTGGCCCTGTTGGGGAGTCTCGCCGTCGGCGTGCTGTTGGCGGTGCGGCTGCCCGCTCAATCTGAGGGGCCTCGTGCCGAAGCACCGGCCCCGCCCCCCGTTGCCGAGGCAGCACCGCCCACCGGGCGGGGCACGCCCCCGTCGGGTGAGACATCCGGCACTTCCGCGGGGAATGCCGCGAACCGTCCGGGTCCCGGGGCCGTTCCCTCGAGTGGTACAGCAACCTCACCAGCCGCGGGTTCCGCCGCCGCAACGTCCCCCCCAGCCAATCCCCCCACGGAACTGTGGCCGTACCGCGTGCGGGTCGATGCCGCTCTGGATCTGGGGCTCGACAATGCTCCCGGCCCCAGACAATCGCTGCGTGAGGAAATCCGGCAGCGGCTGCGTGGACAGATCGGTGGTTTTTGGGAATTGGAATTTCCGGATGAACTGCAGTCCGAACTGGCTTCGCCGGCGGATCTTCCCCGCCGGACCGAGGGGTTTTTCACGCCGCATCTCAATGGTCCGCATGACAAGATCTTCTCGCTGGGAGTTTCGCGGCAGGGGAATCGGTGGATTCTGCAGGCCCGGGAATGGGATGGAACACTCCGGCTGTTGGGCCCGGTGATTCAGCGTGAGACCTTCGAGCCCCGCGAAGTGGCCGCCCTGGCCGTCGAGGCGTTGCGGGCGGCATTCCGCCCCCTCACCCAAATCGAACAGACCAAGGCGGGAGTGATCACGCTGCGGGGCCGGGCCGCCCGGATCCCGCCGCATGACCCGGCCTGGAACCCACTCCGCAATGGAGGGGTGTTTGAGCCCTACTACCGCTACCTCAACAAGGAACGGCAAGTCGACAAGATCCAGCGGATTCCCTGGACCTATCTGGTCTGTGGCGAGCCGGTGGAAGGTGAGGGAATCGCCCCGGGACAGGCCATCTCCGGCCTGCGGACTGCGATTTCGGCCCGACGCCGGCGAATCGAGGCGGTCGCCCTGGGTGCCCCTTTAACCGACATCCCAACGGTGGTCCGACTGACAACACGCCCCCCCAACCGCAAGCCGATCGCGGGAGTCGAGATCTTCGTTCGCAAAGAGCGGAACACTCCGCCCGTCCCCGAGGGGCAGGCTCCCCCCCCACCACTGACGCGGCTGGTCAGCGACCGGCGGGGAGAGTTGACGCTGCCGCCCGGTCTGGTCCCCCCGGGTACGCCGGTCTGGCTGTTCATTTACAGCGGTTCCCAGACGCTGGCCCGCGTTCCATTCATGCCGGGGATGCGACCCCGGGAGGAACTGGAACTGGCTGACGATTCGCTGCGCTTGCAGGTGGAGGGGGATAGTGCCCTGCTCCAGGCAAGGCTGGTTGACCAGGCCGCCCAGCGGGCCGTGATGTTGGCTTTGGCGCGCAAGCGGGCCGGAGAGAAAAACTTCACCGAGGCGGCCCAGATTCTGCGTTCGGTCAGTGACACCTTTCAGCCGGCCGGGATGTTGGCCGACCTCAACACGATTCGTTCCCCGGCCCTCAAGACGGCCCGGGAGACGCGCGATCGCCAGACCGAGGCC
>JBKDUK010000283.1:0-12062 GCA_046339535.1 Planctomycetaceae bacterium
GACCTTCGCTGGCCGAACAGCCCCTGGGGAACTGCTCCGGGGGAACTGCCCCGGTGGAGGACAGCGAGCTCTGTGGAACGAACTCTGGTTGCGGGTGCTGCATGTCGAAACGCCGGCCACAAGTGACGCGCAGGACCCTGCTGCAGATGGGGGGAGCCCTGTCGTGCGGCGGGGTGTCGTTCGGTCTGGGCCCGGCTCTCGCGGGAGTCGCCCGTGGTGCCGATCGGTCTGGCACCCGCGCGATCCAATCGTGCATCTTCGTCTTCTATTACGGCGGGCCGAGTCATCTCGACACGTACGACCTGAAGCCGACTGGTCCCAGCGCCATCCGGGGGGAATTCCAGCCGATTCCCACGACCGTCCCCGGGCTGCAGATCTGCGAGCACCTGCCGCACATGGCCCGGCAGATGCAGCATTGCGCGCTGATCCGCAGCATGCGGCACACGAACCGGCTGCACGACTCGGCCTCGATCGAGACGCACACGGGCCGGCAGGCGGCCCAGGGAGACCGCGAAGAGTTCGCCCCGATCCCCCAGTTCTTCCCCTGCCACGGCGCCACGGTGCATCACCAGAGGCAGGCCGCCGCCCGCGTCGTGCAGCACGCCTCGCTGCCGTATCTGTTTCACAATGTGATTGACGTTCCCTGCCAGGGAGGGGGCTTTCTGGGTTCGACGTTTGACCCGTTCCGCATCACGGTCGATCCCGAGAAGCAGAGTTACGCCGTGCAGGAACTGGTCCCACAGGCGGGGCTGCCGGTGGAACGGATGAAACGGCGTTCGGAACTGCTGAATCTGGTTCAGCCCGATGCCAGTGTACGGACCGATCCTGCCTCCCTCGACCGCTTCTACAGCCGGGCGCTTGACCTGTTGGGTGCCACCGAATTGCAGGCGGTGCTCGATGTGTCGCAAGAGAGCGAGGCGACGCGCCGCCGGTACGGACTGTACCCGAATGACGGCAAGATGCTGCCCGAGGAAACCGCCGGGGGGCCGAACCGGGGCTTCGGCGCGCGGATGCGCGGTCAGAACCTGCTGCTGGCCCGCCGCCTGGTGGAGGCGGGGGTGCCGTTTGTCAACGTGTACGACTACCGCCAGCAGGGGGTGAACTGGGACACGCATGACAACAATTTCGTGCTGCACAAAAACGATCTGCTCCCTCCGGCCGACCAGGCTCTCGCCGCGTTGATTGCCGACCTCGACGAACGGGGTCTGCTGGAATCGACCCTGGTGGTGGCGACGGGGGAATTTGGCCGGACGCCGGTGATCAATGCCAGTGCCGGACGCGACCACTGGCCCGACTGCTACACCGTGCTGCTGGCGGGGGGTGGTGTGGTGGGGGGAGCCATCCACGGAGCCAGCGACGCCAGTGGAGCCTATCCGGCCCGCGACCCGGTGAGCCCCGCCGATCTGGCGGCCACGCTGTACTGGCGGTTCGGACTCGATCACCGCACGCATATTCAGGACCGCACCGGCCGCCCCTGGCACCTGGCCGACGGCGAACCGCTGCGGCACCTGTTCGGCGACAGTTGAGCGCCCGCCCGAAGGCGCACACACCGATCGGAACGACCACGACGGGAACCCCCTGCCCCGATCCGGCCGCCCGGTCTATGACTTGTCGGGCTGGCCAGGTCCGGGAGGCGCGGGAGGTTTGGCGGCCGGTTTGCCCGTCACCTTGACCGTCTTGCCGGTGCGGAAGTCATAGCCACACGAGAGGCAGAGAATCTGGGCCACCGGCGCCATCGCAAAACATCGGGGACACTCTTTCTCGGGGACTGCGGCGGCCGGCGCGGGAACGGGCGGTACCACGGGGGGGGCCGCCGGCAGCCTGACCGGTTGGCCGCAGGCGGGGCACTTGGCGGTCTTCCCAGCCAGCTCCCGCTTGGCCTGCAGCTTCTTGCCGCACTGGCACTGCACCCGCAAGAGACCGTCGGCGGCGGGGGCGGCCGAACCGGTGGCCGCGGGCTGATTGTGAACCGCCGTGAGAATCGCAGCCGCCGCCTCGGCCGCCAGTTTGCGCAGCTCGGGCTCGGGATCCTTCGCGATCACGGTCTTCAAGACCGGGACCAGGGGCTGCCCGGCGGCCCCCAGGGTGCGGGCGATGACCACCGCCTCCCGGCGCAGCGCGGCATCGTGCTGTTTCAGAAACTCGGGCAGCGCCTCAACCGTGCGGTGCGGTTCGCGGCCGATGGCCGCCAGGGCCCCCAGCACCGGCAGCCGCAGTCCCGGTTCCTTCCGATACAGTTCCCACAGCGGTTCGTGGGCATGTCCCGCGGCCCGTCCCACCAGCCGCAGACTGTGGATGCCCCAGAGCTTCAACCGCTCCTCGGGCTTGTTCAACAGCTCCAGCAGCACGCGCACCTGCACCAGCGGGGTCGGTCCAATCCGTTCGAGGGCATCCAGCAGCACCTGCGTGGCGGGGCCGTCGGTCGTCTCATCAATCAAATCGAGCAAATGCTGCGCCCCGGTGGCATCGCTGGGCCCCACATGCGCCAGCAGAGTGCGGGCCATCGCCGTGTAGACCGGGTGCCGGGCGATGGCGACCTGGGCCAGGGCGGCCACCGAAGTCTCGGCATCCGAATGGCTGACGGCGAGAAACAGCGCCGCCCCAATCGGGTCGAGGGTGGCATTCACCCCCGCCAGGCCCGCGATGGTGGTGAAGATCCGCGACTGCTCTCCCTTCACCGCTTCACGACTTTGCCGGTACCGCTGCAGCCAGTCGGGTTCTCCCTGCCGTCCCTTGCGGCGGAACGCCTGCTGGTCTTCATCGGTCGCCGCCAGCCCGTAACCCGTGTCGCTGCTGGTGTCGGTCTCCGGGTCGGGCAGAAAGATCACCGAGTTGCAGGTCGGGCAATTGACTCTTCGCTGTCCCTCCGGCGGGGTGGCATCGAATTTCTTCCCGCAATGACAGGTCACCGCTTGAGGCATGGCACCATTCCTGACCAGGGGAGCGAACCGTGTGGAAAGGACATCACAACACCGTAGTCCCGCAGGTTATCCCGGCGGGGAGGGGCGTGTCATCGTCGGTTTCTGCAGATTCTTCGGGTCTGCCCTCCCCATCCCCCAGCCGTCCCCCCGGTCAGCCGATCTTGTTCCCGACCGATCCGACAGCCATACTGGACCCGTCTTCCCGGGAAAAGAAACATGAGCAGCCCCTTTCTCCACCCCCGGCTCCCCCGCCGCAGCGCCCTGCAGATTGGTGCCAGTTCGATTCTGGGGCTGGGGCTGAATCATGTGTCGGGATTGCGGGAAATCGCGGCCGCAAATGGCAGCGAGCTTCCCACCCGGCACCGGGCGGTGATCTACATCTTTCTGTCGGGGGGCCTGGCGCAGCACGAGAGCTTCGATCCCAAGCCTCTCGCCCCCGACACCGTCCGGGGAGAATTCGCCCCCATCGCCACCCGCACCCCGGGACTGCAGATCACCGAGCATCTCCCTCTGCTCGCCGGCTGCAGCGACAAGTGGGCGGTCGTCCGGTCCCTGTCGCATCCCTACAACGAGCACTCCATCGGCCATCATGTGATGCTGACGGGGCGCACTCCCCAGCCGGTCGGGTTTGACGGCAATCGCCCCACCCCCCACGACTTTCCGTCGCTGGCGTCGATGGTCACCCGCGTGGTCCCCCCCCGCCACAATCTCCCCCCGGCCGCCGTGCTGCCCGAAAAACTGGTGCACGTCACCGGCCGTACCATCCCGGGACAGTTCGCCGGGGAACTGGGAGAAACCTACGACCCCTGGTTCATCGAGGCCAGCCCTTTCCGCGACACGAACTACACGCACGGAGCCTTCCCCGAATACGGGTTTCAGCGGCAGAAGGGGCGGGCCAATCCTCCCGGGTATCGCTTCGAAGCCCCCCGCCTCGAGCTGGCCCAGGGAGTGCTGAAGAACCAGTTCGAATCGCGACTGGCGCTGCTCGACTCGATCGAACAGCAGCGTCGGCAACTGGATGACGGGGCCCTCGCGGCCGACTACGACCGGCACCGCGAGACGGCGGTCTCGATGCTGCTGCAGGGACGGGTGCACCGGGCGCTCGATGTGCATGCCGCCGACGCGCGGCTGCAGGACCGCTACGGCCGCAATTCATTCGGCTGGTCACTGCTGATGGCCCGCCAACTGGTCGAGGCGGGGGTCAGCCTGGTGCAGGTGAATCTGGGGAATGACGAATCGTGGGACACCCACGAGGCGGCCTTCCGCAACCTGCGTGAGTTCCTGCTTCCCCCCACCGACAGGGCGGTCTCGGCCCTGGTGGAAGACCTCGCCGACCGCGGCCTGCTCGACGACACGCTGGTTGTCATGGCGGGCGAATTCGGACGGACCCCCAAGGTCTTTACCTTCACCGGGGCCGAGTCGAAGCTTCCCGGGCGCGATCACTGGGGGGCGGTGCAGAGTGTCTTCTTCGCCGGGGGAGGGGTGCGGGGAGGAACCGTCGTGGGCGAATCGGACGCGCTGGGGGGGCAGCCGAAATCAGACCGTCAAACCCCGGAAAACATGGCGGCGACGATCTACCACGCTCTCGGGCTCCCCCCGACCGTCACCTGGCAAGACCAGCTCAACCGGCCGCACCAGGTGTATTACGCCGATCCGATCTGGGGCCTGCTGTAGCCGGTTGAGCGGGAAGCCCGCACGAAGCCGCTGTGCAAGGCGCGAGCTGCTACGGTCGGCCGATGGAGTGCACTTCGAAGCCCAGGCGGGTGAGCCGGGGGGCATCGAGAATGTTCCGGCCGTCAAACACGAACGCCGGTCGGTGCATGTTTTGCAGCACCCGCTCCAGATCGTGGGTGCGGAATTCATCCCACTCGGTCAACACCACCAGCGCATGCGCCCGGTGGGCGGCGCTGTAGGGATCGTGGACGACGGTGACATTGTCGCGCAGCAGTTGCCGGTGCCGTTCCGACACGGTTCCCGTCGCGTCCTTGAAGATTCCCTCCAGAGCCGTCCGGATTTGCTGTTCCGAGACCCGGGGATCGTAAATGACGAGGCGGGCGTGTTCTTCGAGCAGATCCCGGCAGACCGAGATCGCCGGCGATTCGCGCGTGTCGTTGGTGTCTTTCTTGAAGGCGAACCCCCAGATGGCAATCTGCTTGTCCGACACGGTGTGGAACATCGTCCGCACAATCCGGGTCGAGAAGCGGCGCTTCTGGTAGTCGTTCATCACCACCACCTGCTCCCAGTACTTCGCCACCTCGGCCAGGCCGAAGTGCTCGCACAGGTAGACGAGGTTGAGGATGTCTTTCTGGAAGCATGATCCGCCGAACCCCACCGAGGCCTTCAGGAATTTGGGGCCGATGCGGGAGTCGGTGCCAATGGCCCGGGCCACCTCATCGACGTCGGCCCCCGTCGCCTCGCAGAGGGCCGAGATGGCGTTGATCGACGAGACCCGCTGCGCCAGGAAGGCGTTGGCGGTCAGTTTCGAGAGTTCGCTGCTCCAGACATTGGTGGTGAGGATCTTCTCGCGGGGGATCCACCGGCTGTAGACCGCCACCAACTGCTCAACCGCGCGGGATGATTCGCCCCCAATCAGTACCCGGTCGGGGTTCAGCAGGTCCTCGATGGCGGTGCCCTCGGCCAGGAACTCGGGATTGCTGAGAACGTCGAAGGTGGCGTTGGTGGCCGAACTTTTGAGAATCCGGGCGACCGCCTCGGCCGTCCGCACCGGCAGCGTCGATTTCTCAACCACCACCTTGTGGCCGGTCGAGCATTCGGCAATGCGCCGGGCGCACTTTTCGACGAACTCGAGGTTCGCCGCCCGCCCCGCCCCCATCCCGAAGGTCTTGGTGGGGGTGTTCACCGAGATGAAGATGAGGTTGGCGTCGCGAATGGCCCCGTCGACATCGGTCGAAAAGGTCAGGTTGCGGCCGCGGGCCTCCTCCACCACCTCCTGCAGTCCCGGTTCATACACCGGCAGGTCGCTCGAGTTCCATTGCGCGATGCGGGCGGCGTTCACATCCACCACATGCACCGGAATGTCCGGGCACTGCTTGGCGATCATCGCCATCGTGGGACCGCCGACGTAGCCGGCACCGATGCAGCAGATACGGGTGGGAAGGCTGGAGGACGAGGCATTCATCGGGAAGGTTTCCAGGGCCGCTCAGTTTCTCACGCCGTGGGGGAGCCACAGGGCCGCCCGCAGGCGACCGCGCTTCCACCAGACCGGGCACCCGCCGCGAACACCGCAACCGACGTGACCCCACCGGTCGAGCCCTTGGCGGGGCCCGTGGTACGACGGGTACCAGGAACGTCGCCTAGCCATTGGCCAGCAGGTTCCAGCCGGGCCGGATCTCGCGGCTGAGCAGCTTGTCGGCATCGGAGTCCTGAATGAACAGTTCGCGGGCGGGGTTCCACTTCAGCGGGCGACGCAGGCGGTAGGCGATGTTCGCCAGATGGCACAGCGTGGCCGAACGGTGACCGGTTTCCGCCGAACAAATCGCGGGGGCCCCTCCCCGAATCGCCTCCACCCAGTTCTGGTGATGATTGTTCGACGCCGGGACCCGGCGGGCGTTCTCGGGCAAAGGTGGGGCCAGCAGTCCTTCGGGTCGGGTTGAGATGCCACCGCGGCTGACCAGCAGGGTGCCGTCGGTCCCCTCGAAGACACAGTCGGCCTTTACATCCCCCTCGAACTCATTGTGGATGATCTCGATGCCGTTGGCGTAGAGCATCCGCAGCCCGGCGAGCTGGGAGGGATTTTCGGGGGGGGTGATCAGCACCGGCCCGCTGGTGTCCATCTCGAGCGCCCACTGGGCGATGTCGAAATGATGGGCTCCCATGTCGGCCAGGGGACCCCCCGCGTACTCCCAATAATTGCGCCAGGCGGGATAGTGCCCGTGGACCCCCTTGGGGCACAGCACCTCGTTGTACGGCCGTTGCGGTGCCGGGCCGAGCCAGCGGTCCCAGTCGGTCCCCTCGGGAACCGGCTGTTCGGGGAGGTCGCAGGCCATCGAGGGGGCTCCCACCCCAATGCGCACCCGCTTCACCTTGCCAATCCGTCCATTCCAGATCAGCTCGACCGCCCGGCGGAAGTGCCCGCCGAATTCACTGCGCTGCTGGCTGCCGGTCTGGAAGGCGATCTTCGCCTTGGCGACTTCGTTCACCAGTTGCCGCCCTTCGGCCACGTTGTGGGTGAGGGGCTTCTCGCAGTAGACGTGTTTGCCGGCCCGCGCGGCCAGAATGGCCGGCTGCACGTGCCAGTGATCGGGGGTGGCGATGACCACGGCATCGAGCCCCGGCTGGCCGAGCAGTTCACGGAAGTCGTTGAACCCCTTCACCCCCCGGAAGTCGCCACTCTTCTTCCGTTCGGCATAGCGCCCCTCGACCATTTCGCGGGCACTGTTGGTCCGCTCCTGAACCACGTCGCAGACGGCGATCACTTCGACGTCGTCGCGTCCCAGGAACGCCCCGAGGTGATAACGCCCCATCGTCCCCACCCCGATGAACCCGAGAGTGAGGCGGTTGTTGGCCGCAGCCCGGGCCCGGGACGGACGCGCGGCCCAGGCCAGCGAGGCGGCGGCCGCGGACTGCAGAAACTGACGACGATTGCTCATGGAAAACGGTCCGACAGTCGGAGGAAACAGAGGCCGCACCCTGGACGACGCGGCACCAGTCTGGTCAGTCTAACCGCCGGTCTGACCCGGCGGCACCTTCGCGCAGCAAAAAACCCGCGGTTCCAGTCCGCAAACTGGAACCGCGGGTTGAAAGATCCGGGACGACACTGGAAAGCCTAAACGGGCTCCCACGATCCGTCAGCCAGTTGCCGCATGCCCGGGCCGGCGTCTCGGGGAGGTGTCCCATAGATCTTCAAACGGACGGTGCTCTCGGCGTACGTGCCGACCACATTGATGAACGACCACTCGGTCGAGGGTTCCTGCCCCTCTTCATCCTGCGTCGCCGGGAAGGCGTTCCACTGCAGGGCGAGCACCTTGGTGAACAGGCCCGACAGGGCCAGGAGGTCAAACTGAAAGGCGACAGCCCGGGTCTGTCCGTCGAATCGCCCCCCCAGCAGCTCGGTCTGACCGAGGTACATGGAGATTTCCCAGCGGTCGGCCCCGGGGGAACATTCGAATCCCACGCGCCCCACATCGACAAATGGCTCGAAGAGTTCGGCCACCTGATCGACGAACTCGGGGAGCCACAGGGGACCGCTGTTCCTGGCCGCGCGGTACTCGGGTGATTCGATCTTCCTGATCAGGTGCTGCAGGGCGAGATGCGAATGACTCACGTTGAACGCTGGCTCCAGAAACAGGTGTCGGTTCATGCGTTGCTGCCGTAAACAAGTCTGCCACATGTATCGGGAAATGCCAGTCCCGCTTTCACGTCAATTCCTCTTCCCGGCCGCCCCCGCCCAATTCGGCGCGCAGGAAATACCGCACAGGCACGGTCTTTTCGAACCAGACATCTAATCCCCGCGTAGTGATCGCACCGTCGAGGTAGGCCCCGCCCACTCCGATTTCAGTTCCCCACCCGCTGGGCAGCCCCCTCACAGGGCCGATACACTGCACAGTCGCTCCCGTCGGAGCCCCCCACCCTACCCGGCCCCACCCCTTCGCCCCCCGCGCGGCTCTTCCCATGATTCCGCCTCAAGTTCGACCCCGCGAGATCTCCCGGAACCGGCCCCATCCCGGCTCTCCACCACCCGCACGGCTGTTTCTGCTGGCTGCCGGGTGGGTGCTCTCCCAGGCCGGGCTCGCCACCTCGCTGCCCGCCGCCCCCCCCACCCTGTCGCACCTCTTCCCGGCCGGGGGCCAACGGGGCACCAAGGTCACCGTCACCGCCTCGGGCTCGTTTACGTGGCCCGTGCAGGTCTGGGCCCCCGGCATCGAAGCCGTCCCCACCGCCGACTCCGGCAAGATCGACATCACCATTCCCGCCGATCTCCCCGCCGACCGCGTCTGGCTGCGCCTCTTCTCGGCCGAAGGAGCCTCGGCCACCTTCCCCTTCCAGGTGGGAACGCTGCCCGAAGTTCTGGAGAAAGAACCGAACAACTCCCCCAAGACCGCCCAGAAACTCGAGGGGAGCTCGCTGCTGGTGAACGGCGTGCTCGAGGGAGCCGACGTCGACTCGTTCGCCGTGGAGCTTCAGGCGGGACAGACCCTGGTGGCCGCCGTCGAGGCCAATACCGCCCTCGGCTCTCCCATGGACGCCATGCTGCAGGTCGTCTCCCCCCGGGGATTTGTGCTGGCCGAGAACAACGACGACATCCACCTCGACCCCCGGCTCGCCTACACCGCCCCCCAGGCGGGACTCTATATCGTGCGGCTGTTCGCCTTCCCCTCCACCCCGGGAACCAACATCGCCTACGCGGGGGGGGCCAACTTCGTCTACCGCCTGACCCTGACCACCGGTCCTTATATCACGCACGCCCTGCCCCTTTCGGCCCCCCTCCCGGCAACCGACCCCCAGGCTCCCCCCGCCACTATCGAGGTGACCGGCGGGAATCTCCCCCCGCAAACCCGGGTGCCGCTGGTGAAGCTGGGGACCGACAAGCTCCCCTTCTCCGAGTTCGATCCGATTGATGACCTGCGGAACTCGTCGGCCAACCAGGTGGGCCTGGGCTGGGGACCGGGCATTGCGAATTCGGCGCGGGTCCGGCTGACCTCTTTTACGACGGTGCCGCAGATTCATTCGGGTGATCCGCAACAGCCGGTGGTATTGAAACCGTCGAGTGTGGCGACGGGCTGGCTGCGGACGAAGGGGCAGGCCGACACCTACACGGTGCCCCTCACCAAGGGGCAGGCGGTGTTGTTCAGTGTCGAATCGCGGACGCTGAACCTGCTGGTCGACCCGGTGCTGGTGCTGACCGATCCCACGGGGGCGAAAGTGGCCGAGGTGGATGACACCGGCCCCACGCAGGACTGTGCCGTGTCCCACACGGCGGCTCACAACGGCGACTACAAGCTGACGGTGCGGGACCGGTATGCCCAGTTTGGAGAGCGGTGTGTCTACCGGGTGACCGCCCGGCTGGAGCAGACCGATTTCGAGCTGAACCTGGCGGCCGACACGGTGACGGTGGAGCCGGGCAAGCCGACCGAGCTGGTGGTCAAGGTGATCCGCCGCACCGGCCCCGAGGGGGCGCTGGGGCCGATTACTGTGGAGATCCCCAGTCTGCCGCCGGGGGTGACGTGTGCGCCCGTGGTGTCGGAACCGACCGGCCCGACAGCGGCTGAGGTCAAGCTCAGCCTGACCGCCGACGGCCCCGCGGTGGCGGTGCCGATCCGGGTAGCGGGGAAAACCGCTCAGCCCGCCGAGCTGCAGCGCTACGCCCGCACCCCCGCCCGGTTGGGAGCGACCAGCGACGCGCTGTGGCTGACGGTGCTGGAGAAGAAGGCGCAGTAGGGACAAGAGCGGTTGTGAGGAGGGAGCCATTTCCCGAATCTCCCGGGGCGGATCATCGCTTCCCCACCAGTCGACCCTGGTTCCGCCCGGGCACGGGATTGGTCGTGGTTGTGCCGGGCGGGGCTGCAACGTTTCGTGCCAGCCCCAGGCTTCTGAACGAAGCCCCGCAGACTTGGCCCGCGTCAACGCATCATTCGAGCTGGACGCGGGATTCCCAGGTCGGATCGGTGAACAGCGAATCCACATCGAAAATGACTATGGAACCGGATTCGGCCTAACGGCCGCCTGGCCGCGCCGCGGCGGATGTCCGCGTCGCCAAACACCATCAGGCCGCCATGCACAATCCCTGTAGGGGATTTCTACCATAGCCTGGGGTTGCCAAAGCGCAGCGTCGGCTACCCCAGGTCACCGTCCCCCAACAGCGGCCCAAAACTGAAGGTGTTGTCTACGAGGGGCTGGACGTGGCTCCCTCATCCGGCGTGGTCGCATTGGACACGAGGACTCGCTCATCGGCCCGGCCCGGTACGGCCGATTCGTGATGGTCGGCGATGATGTTCACCCCCCATTCTCCCGGTCTGATTGAGAGATCCTGATGCGAAATCACTCGCAACAGACGCCGCCGTATAGCCAACTCCTTCAGAGCACCTGGGGTAGGCACGTGCCGTGCCAACCCCAGGCTATGGTAGACAAGCCCTACAGGCTTGGCCCGCGCCCACCTGGATTTTAATCGCCACACGGTCAATCGCCACACGGTGAATTACCACATGGTCAATCGCCAGACGGCCAAAGGCCCGGAGATCGCGCATTTGGGCTCGCGTCCACCCGGGATTCGTTGACGACGGGCGAAATGCGCACATCGCCCGCGCCGAACGGAATTGTGTGGACCATCCCGATTCAATGGACGCGATGGATTGAAACAATTCAGGCGTTGGTACCCGATCCCAAATCACAACCGGTGATCGGATCTCCTTGACTCTGGATATGCCCTCACCGCGGCCCAACACGAACGATCCCCGCCCGCACAATCCCTGCAGGGGATTTCTACCATAGCCTGGGGTTGCCACAGCGCAGCGCCGGCTCCCCCCGGTACGCGTCCCCCAACAGCGGCCCAACTCTGAAGGAGTTGTCTACGAGGAGCTGGACGTGGCTCCCTCATCCGGCGTGGTTGCATTGAACACCAGGACGCGATCATCGAAGAGGCCTGGCCCAGAACGGCCGATTCGTGATGGTCGGCGATGGTGTTCACACCCCGATCATCCCAGCCCGGTTGAAATGTCCTGATGCGAAATCACCCGCCACAGACGGTTCCCCGGAGCCAACTCCTTCAGAGTTGAGTCGTGGGTGGGACACGTCGACCTGGGGTAGGCACGTGCCGTGCCAACCCCAGGCTATGGGAGACAAGCCCTACAGGCTTGGTCGGCGCCCACCCGGGATTCAATCGCCGCACGGTCAATTGCCGTACCGACGGACAAAAGGGACAGGCATCTTCGAGATCAAAGATAGCTGATACCTATCGTGGCCCACGGCCCCATGCCCGGATTCGAGCGGCCGAGACGCTGGACCTCGCCGGTTTGCTTCGGAGCGCCAACTCACAGGGATGGAACAAGTTTTCAAACTCGTTCTACGGGGGACGCTGGACCGGGTCGTACGATCGGTTTTCAACCTGTCGGTCGTTGGACGTGGTCGTCGAGAAAGATCGTCAACCACCGTCCCCGATATTTCAAAACCATCCGGTGTCCCATG
>JBKDUK010000284.1:0-12857 GCA_046339535.1 Planctomycetaceae bacterium
ATGACCGCATGCGCGAGTCGGCCGTCTCGCTGATGGCCGATCCGAAAGTCCGGGCCGCGTTCGACGTGCGGAAGTCGGACCCCAAAACACTGGAACGCTACGGCGACAACTCGTTTGGCTGGTCGCTCCAGATGTCCCGCCGGCTGAATGAAGCGGGGGTCAACATGGTGCAGGCCCACATGGTAAACCTCGGCTCGTGGGACCTGCACGGCAACAACTTCCCGCTGCTGAAGAACTTTCTGTTTCCCCCCACCGACCGCGCGGTGTCGGCACTGCTGGATGATCTGCACGAAAGCGGTCTGCTCGACAGCACGCTGGTGGTGATGGCGGGTGAGTTCGGGCGGACTCCCAAAATCACACACATCGCCCCCGAGATCTACAAGCTGCCCGGGCGCGATCACTGGGGACCATGCCAATCGGTCTGGTTCGCGGGCGGGGGAGTGGTGGGGGGGAACGTTATCGGGGCATCCGACCGCAACGGCGCCTACCCGGTCAGCAATCCACAGACCCCCGAGAATTTCGCCGCCACGATCTATCAGGCGTTGGGCATTCCCCCCGACGCGGCGTGGCACGACGTCGAGGGACGCCCCTATCACGTGTACGATGCGAAGCCGATTGAGAAGTTGATGGGGTGAGAGCACCCGGAGTGGGGCGTGGACCGTGCACCGGGGATCATGACAGCGGAGTGCTGCGGTGGGGCCGTTGGGGAGGAGCGAGCGGATGGCGGGGAGGGTGGGGGATGGGCCGCGGTCGGAAGGCAGCCGGTGGCTGCGACGGCTGTTGAGATTCCAGGGAACCGTTGATCTGCTGGCGGTCTTGGTCCCGCTGCTGCCGACGAACACCATCTCCCGCCTGCACGAAGCGGTGGGGCTGGGGTCCTTTCCGAAGAGTCCGATTGCCGATTACCTGGCCCGCAACCTGCCATTGCTGGTGGTGCTGCATGGACTGCTGTTGTGGGGTGTGTCGGCTGATCTGCCGAGGTATCGCCCGCTGATTTCGTTGTTGGGCTGGTCTGCCATCGCGCATGGAGTAGGGCTGGTGGCGATCGATTGGCAGGCGGGGCTGCCTGGCTGGTGGGTGTTGGGGGAAGGCCCCTTGCGCGCCCTGTTGGGAGTGGCCATGCTGCTGTTGCTGCAGTCGGTCCCCCGGAGCAGGCCTGCCGCTGGGGAATGGGGCCCCGACGATAGAAACTCCCCGTGAGGCGCAAGACCGGTGGTCCCGAGTGCGGCAGACCAGCGCCCACCTCAGGCCGCTTGCGAGAAGAATCCCGGAAAGCAGCCACGAGACAAGAATCGGTCCTGCCGCCCGGCGCTCTCAGTCAGACAGGATCAGGCCCAAGTGTTGCCGCCCCACCGTCTCAGCGCGGCAACTGCTTGCTGCCGGATTTGCGCCGGAGTGGTTCGACCGGGAGGGGAGTCTCGGTCTCGACCTCGTCGTCAATCTCGGACAGGTGCCGACTGTTGACCGTGAGGTGTTCTTCCATCGCACGGGCCGCTTCGTCGGCATCCCGGGCGCGGACGGCATCGAGGATCCGCTGATGATGCTGCCAGGCGATCGAGGCGCCGAACCGCCGCAGGGTCTGCAACCGGCTTTCCGTCAACAGGTCGTGGATCGGAGCAAGCACAAGCGAGAAAAAGGGATTGCCCGCAGCTTCGGCCAACGTCGCATGGAAGTCGCCATCGGCCTTCACATGCGCGGCCAGCGACTTGCGCGGCTGGTGCAGAATCTGCTGCAGCCGTTCGAGTTCGCGCAGATGCTCGGGACGCCGATGCTGGGCGGCCAGTGCGGCAATCGAGGTCTCGAGTGTCAGCCGCACGGCGGCCAGATCGGCCAACCGCTCAGGAACCTCCCGCAGCAGACGCTCGTAACCGAGCGCGACCTGACGGCCGTTGGGAGGAGTGACCCGTGTTCCCGAACCCTGCCGGCTTTCGACCAGCCCCAGGCTAGCAAGCCGTCCCAGTGCTTCGCGGACGACCGACCGGCTGACCTGGAACTGGCTGCTCAGCAGCCGCTCGGGAGGCAATCGCTGTCCGGGGAGATATTCCCCCTCGACAATGGCCCGCTCCAGTTGCCGGCTGATGTCGGAAACCCGGTCGAGTGTGTTCGCAGAGACCCCGCTGAGCGGCGGAGTCGACCCGGGAACGACAACCGGAGAAGAATTCGCGGCAGGCCTTCGTGGCCGCGCGACACGGCGGTGGTCGACCTCGTGTCGACCGAACAGAACAGGGCTCATGCCCAGGAACTCACAGACGCGGCACACAGGTTGTCGGTGCTGCTTGACTTGCCTCACGGCAGAATCGAACTTAAAGATTGGTCAGACCAGTTGCAAGCGCGGCCGAGGGAGATGTTCCTGCTGGAACAGCGCCTCTTCCCGCGTTGGCTCCTGGAATTCTCCTGAGTTGCCACTCTCTTTCGATGGCGCCCCGCCCGTGAAACCTGATTCGCCCCCCCCGGCGTTCCCGCTGAATTGCCCCGCCCCCAGGCGACCCACCTCGACGCGGAGAGGCTGGGCCCTGGTCTGTTTGGGACTGTGGGCGAGTGTGGTCTGTGTGCCAGGCGGAGTGTGGGCCGAGGAGCTGCCGGAGACATTCTTCGAAGACCAGGTTGCGAAGATTCTGGAACGGCATTGTGTGCGGTGTCATGGTGAGGAGACAAAGGGGGGGCTGTCGCTCGAGACGCGGGCACTGACACTCCAGGGGGCGACCGCCGGACCTGTGCTCGAACCGGGGGATCCCGACGGGAGTTTGCTGTACGAGGTGATCTCGGGAGACGAGCCCACGATGCCGAAGGGGGCACCGGCACTGGGAAAGGCGGACGTTGAGGTGATTCGCCGCTGGATTGCCGGAGGAGCCCCGTGGCCTGAAAGCCGCACCTTGCGCAATCGGCAGTTTGACGGACAGGCCTGGTGGTCGCTCGAACCCTTGCAACCGGTGGCAGTGCCGTTGGTCGAGCCCAAGTTCGCCTCCCGGGTGCGCAATCCCATCGACGCGTTCATCCTGGCGCGTCTCACTCAGGAGGGATTGGCCCCGTCCCCTGAAGCCGACCGGCCCACGTTGATCCGCCGGCTGTCGTTCGACCTGTTGGGGCTCCCCCCGACTCCCGCCGAGGTTGAGCAATTCGTGAACGATGCCGAGCCGCGGGCCTATGAGCGTCTGGTGGACCGCATGCTGGAATCGCCTCACTACGGCGAGCGCTGGGCCCGGCACTGGCTGGACGTCGTGCACTTTGGCGAAACCCACGGCTACGACAAAGACAAACCCCGCCCGAATGCCTGGCCCTACCGCGATTACGTGATTCGCGCCTTCAACGCCGATCTGCCGTATGGTGAGTTTCTCGAACAGCAGGTGGCGGGGGATGTGCTCTATCCCGGGACGCGTGATGGAATTGAGGCACTGGGGTTTCTCGCGGCGGGGCCGTGGGATTTCATCGGGCATGCCGAAGTGCCCGAATCCAAGATCGACGGTAAGGTGGCCCGGCATCTCGACCGGGATGACATGGTCACCAACACGCTGCAGACCTTCAACAGCCTGACGGTGCAGTGTGCCCAGTGCCACAACCACAAGTTCGATCCGATTCTGCAGGAAGACTATTACAGTCTGCAGGCGGTCTTCGCGGCGATCGACCGGACTGACCGGCGGTACGACGTCGACCCGGCGCATGCCCGGCAGCGGCACGACCTGCTGGCCCGGCAAGCGGGGCTCGAGCAGACTCGCCGGGAGTTGGAGAATGCGGTCACGGCGCGGGGGGGCGAGCAGCTGAAACAGCTCGACACCCAACTGGCCGAGTTGCGTCCGAAGGCGAAGAGCGCGGCCCGGCAGGGGGTCGAGTTTGGCTACCACAGCGAGATTGCGGCGAAGAATGACCAGGTGAAGTGGGTGCAGGTGGACCTGCCCGAACCCGCGGCGGTCCGCGAGATTGTCTTGCGTCCCTGCTACGACGACTTCGGTGGAATTGGGGCGGGGTTTGGCTTTCCTGTGCGGTACCGCGTCGAAGCGGCCGATGACGCCGCGTTTGAGACCAATGTGCGGGTGCTGGTCGACCAGACGCAGGAAGACCATCCGAACCCCCGGCTCGCGCCCCAGGTCTTCCAGCTGGGGGCGAAGCCCGGGGAGGCGGCGTTGCGGCACATCCGGGTGGTGGCGACCCGGTTGGCGACCCGCTCGAACGACTATATCTTCGCCCTGGCCGAGTTGGAGCTGCGCACCGAGTCGGGCAAGAACGTCGCCCAGGGGGCGAAGGTGCACGGGTTCGATTCGATCGAGGCTCCCCCGCGTTGGCGGGCCAGCAACCTGACCGACGGGCTTTACCCCCAGGACGCGTCGGAGGCGGCCGTGGAGTTGACCCGCGTGGAGGAGGCACGGACGAAGCTGTGGAACAGTCTGGTGGCGCCCGACGAACAGATCCGTCTGCGGGAAACAGCGGCGAGCCTCGACGAGGTCGCACGCGGTTTGGCGCAGTTGCCGCCGCAGGCGGTGGCCTACGTGGGTTCGGTCCATAAGGGAGACGGGGCGTTTCGTGGAACGGGGCACGAGGGAGGGAAGCCCCGTCCCATCTCGATTCTCTCGCGGGGGAACGTGACGCAGCCGCTCAAAGAGGTGGGGCCGGGAGCGATCGTGTCGCTGTCCCCTTTGCCGGGACGGTTTGAGCTGCCCGCCGAAGCGCCGGAAGGGGCGCGGCGAGCGGCACTCGCGAAGTGGCTCTCGAGCCGCGACAACCCGCTGACGTGGCGCTCGATTGTGAATCGTGTCTGGCAGTATCACTTTGGCAGGGGGCTGGTTGAGACACCGGGTGATTTTGGGCGCAATGGCCGGCTGCCGAGTCATCCCGAGCTGCTCGACTGGCTGGCGGTGGATTTCCGCGATGGGGGCCAGAGCCTGAAGCAGTTGCATCGCACCCTGGTCTGCAGTGCGACCTACCGTCAGGTCTCGACTGAGAACCCGGCGGCCGTGGAGACGGATGGAGACAACCGGCTGTTGTCGCGGATGAACCGCCGCCGTCTGGAGGCCGAGGCGATTCGTGATGCGGTACTGGCGGTCTCGGGCCGTCTCGATCCCACGATGGGGGGGCCCAGCTTCCAGGATTTCGTGATCGACAAGCCCGACCATTCGCCGCATTACGAGTACGAACTGGCCGATCCGGAGGATCCGCGTCTGCACCGGCGCAGCGTCTACCGCTTCATCGTGCGGTCGCAGCAGCAGCCCTTCATGACGACGCTCGACTGTGCTGATCCGTCGATGCAGGTCGACCGCCGGAACGAGAGTCTTTCGGCCCTGCAGGCCCTGGCGCTGTTGAACAACGCGTTCATGCTCTCGCACTCGGCGTTTTACGCCCGACGGTTGGAAGCGACGGGAGAATCTCTGGAATCACTGGTCCGGCAGGCGGTGACCGAGTCACTGGGACGGGCTCCGGCTGGCGATGATCTCGTCGAGTTGGTGGCCTACGCCCGCGAGCATGGACTCGCCAATCTTTGCCGGTTGCTGTTCAATCTGAACGAGTTTGTGTTTGTCGACTGAGGGTTTTGTCTGCGGGTAAGAACGCAGGCAGTGAACGTTCGGGGCATCGCCGCGGACCGACCGGGCCCGGACGCGGTTCCGGTCCCCCGGAAACTTCCGGATGCGGTTGGACCAAGATCATCGTTCGGCGGCTTTCTTTTTCGAAGATGTGGGGTCATGATGTCGCGCAGGCCGGGTGACCAGTTCGTGGAGTCAGACACTTCACCGGTGGCCCGGCGGGCGCGGGGGAAGGTCTACCTGCATGTGATCCTGCCGCTGTTCATCACGTCGATCATCGCCTATCTCGACCGGGTCAACCTGAGCTATGCCGGTTTGAAGATGAACGACGACCTGCAGTTCTCGGATGAGGTGTTTGGGTTGGGGGCGGGGATCTTCTTCGCGGGCTATGTGCTGCTGGAGATTCCCGGAGCGCTGATCGCCGAGCGGTACAGTCCCCGCTGGTGGCTGGCCCGGATCATGCTGTCGTGGGGGTTATTGTCGGGACTGATGGCGTTCGTGCAGACGCCGTTCCAGTTCTATGTCGTGCGGTTCTTGCTGGGCGTGGCCGAGGCGAGCCTGTATCCCGTGTTGTATGCCTCGTGCATTCCGCGTTGGTTTCCTCCCGCCGAGCGGCCGCAGGCGATTGCCGTGATGCTGACCTCGCTGCAGATCTCCAGCATCATCGGGGCTCCCCTGGCGGGATGGCTGTTGGGACAGTCGTGGTTGGGCTTCGAGGGGTGGCAGATTCTGTTTCTGGTGGAGGCGATCCCGGCGGTGCTGTTTGCGTTCGTCCTGGTCTGGTGGACGGCCGACACGCCGGCCGAGGCCCGCTGGCTGACCGCCGAAGAACGGCACTATCTCGAAGAGCGGCTCGCCGCGGGTCGGGCGAGCGTCGACAGGCATCCGCGCTACACCGTCGCCCAGGCGTTGGCCAATCGCGAGGTACTCAAGCTCGCGCTGACCTACTTTCTCTGGATCACCGGGTTCTGGGGGGCGACCTACTGGATGCCCAAGGTGCTCAAGGAGCAGTCGGGCTGGTCGAATCTCGCGGTGGGCTGGATGCTGGTGATTCCGATGACCCTGAGCCTGCTGGTGATGCTGGCGATTGCCCGCAGCTCGACCATCACGGGGGAGAAACGCTGGCACGGGGCCTGCGGGCTGTTTGTGGGAGCTGTGGGGCTGATGTTGGGGGCCTGGTCGGGCAGCCAGGTGACCGCCTATGTGGCTCTCTGCCTCGCCTTGATTGGCGTTTACGCTCCGTTTGGGGTCTGGTGGTCTTATCCGACGACGTTTCTCACGGGAGCGGCGGCCGCCGGCGCGATTGGATTGATCAACTCACTGGGAAACGTGGGGGGCTTCGTCGGGCCGTATCTCACCGGCTATCTGAAAGACAAGACCGGCGGTTACAGCGCTGCCTGGATGCTGTTGGCTGCCTCCCTGGCGCTCTCGGGGGGCCTGATGCTGTCGCTGCGACAGGGGTCTCGCGGAGGGGTCGACGAGGGGTGAAACCGGACGTTTGTCGGCAACGGTTTCAGCCGGGCGACGGCTTCCGTCAGTTCTCGTCGGGTTGCGGATTCATCATCGCCTGCACCGGGCCCAGCACGGGGTCACGGTCGGGATGGCGGGCGGCCGTCCCCGCATAAAACAGCGCGGTCAGCCCAGCCGAGAGGGCCGAGGCAACAAACATCGCCAGGAAGCCCCAGTTCCCGGCCTGTGCCAGTTCCCCCACCTGGGCCCCCAGCGTTTCCTCGACCGGCCACTGGTTCCCCCAGTCGATCAGCATGCCCAGCAACGGGGCCGAGAGGGCAAGCCCCACTTCCTGAAAGCCGAGAATGAGAGTGGTTCCGGTTCCCCGATAGGCAACCGGAAACCGGCCCGAGCCAAGTGAGACTACCGCGGGGAACAGCAGGGCGTGCCCGAAACCGCACACCGCTCCGGGCAGACAGAGCCAGAGATTCGAGCGCACGGGGAGAAACAGCAGTTGCCCCAGCGTGAGTCCTGCCAGGCCCCAGAGCACCATCTTGTGACGTCCCACCCGGGTCCCCCAGTCACGCAGGTACCACCGGCAGGTGAAGGCGGTGATCGAGTAGGGCAAGAAGAACGGAGCGATCCCTCCCAGGCCCGCGGCTGAGACATACCGGCTGAGGAACACCGTGGTGACTGCGAAGCTGGTCCCCATAGCCATCGAAACCAGCAGCACTGCGCCCGGCCAATAGTGCCGCAGCAGTTTGAGCGGGCCGATAAAGTGAGGCGGAGCCTCATGCCGTTCCTGCCGGGTCAGTTCCAGCACAAGCAGGGTGTGCAGGATGCCTCCCAGCAGGGTACTGCCAAAGGTGATCAGGAAGGGGAGTTGACCGTTCGGCCAGAGATGAAAGATCAGATCACCGAGGTTCGTCCCCAGAATGGTGCCAATGAAGCCGCTGCTCCCCAGGCTGCCGATGACCTCGGTCCGGCGCTGGGGTGGGACCTGATCCTGGATGTTCACGATCGAGCAGGTGAACATGCCCGCGATCCCCAGTTGCTGGGCGATGCGGGCGATCCAGAGCCAGGGGCTGACGGAGGTCGCTCCCAGATGGGCGGCACACCCCAGGAACAGCAGTGACGACGAGGTCAGCCAGACCCGGCGCGGGCCGTAGCGGTCAATCGCCCGACCCAGAACGAGGCGGAACAGGATCGCGGCGATGAGGCCGGACTGCACAATCCACCCCGTCAGCGTCTTGGTGCCGCCGAAGAACGCCACGTAGTCGGCGAACCGGAACGTGAGGGAATTGGCGGTCACCAGGGCGAGATTGGCGGCATACGCCAGCCAGAACTCGCGGGTGTAGATCGAAGTGACTTCGAGAGGAGACGAGACGTCAGCGGCGGGAGGCATGGTGGTGTAGCGATCATAGGGGGCCGGGGGAGAACGGGGCAATGTGTGTTCTGGACCCAAAAACCCGATCTTGAGGCACTGGGCCCAATCTGCTACGACGACTCGCGAATGGGAGCCTTGGTCGAGCGACCAGCGGGCCCTTCGCCAAGTTGAGTCTTCGTTCCGGCCAAACAGACAACTCCCGGCACGACATTTCAGGGGAACCAGCTTGTGTCGCGTCTGATGTGGGGACTGTTGCTGTGGGGGGCGGTGAGCGGTTGTGCCGCCCTGGCCCCGCCCGCCCCTCAGGCGTCGGCCGCCAGCCATCTGTTGGAGGCGGCCAGGGCGAAGATCGGGAATCGGTCTCCCTCGTACAGTCTGCGGGGCGATCAGGCTGAGGCGATGCCCCAGGGTTCCCGATGCGTGATTGAAACCAATGACATGGATCCTGTGCGGGTGGTGACGGGCACGGTTCTGCGCCTCGATGGCGACGTAGTGGTCTTGCGGGATGGGGTGGAACGCCGTCTGTCCCGCGATTGGGAGTTGGCTGCGATGACGGGAGACCAGCGCGAAGCCGATCGCCACTCCATGCAGGAGCGGGTATTCGCCGAGTTGCGGCTGCCGTTGAATGAGATTCGTGGGGTGGACGTGTATTTGAACGCCGAGCAGGCGAATTGGACCCGGATGGACGATGGCTGGCAGCCCGCCGGCCAGCGGCAGCGACAGCCGGTCTCCGGCGGGGCTCCCAGCGATCCGTAAAGACCAACCGGGGGCCGGTGGGGGTGGCCTACCATGGATTGCCGTCTGGTCATTCCCCCGAAACCGGGAAACTGTGGTCTCAATCATTGCCGACCGGGGTGGGGTCGGGTAACCTTTTGAGCCTCTCCTGTGTCCAACTCCCATGCAGTCTGGGGGGGGGCAGACGACTCGGTAGCTCAGCTGGTAGAGCAACGGACTTTTAATCCGTAGGTCCTGGGTTCGAATCCCAGCCGAGTCATTTTGTGTTTGGATGCAATCGTGGTAACAAATGTTCCCTGTGGGGCTTGTCCCACCCAAGCAGCGAAAGGATCGCGCTGAACTCTTGGTTCAATATCTGACTTTGGGATCATAAATGCCTGAATACATGTTCCCAGAGGACTGTACGTATGGTAAAATCTAAAAAGACGGCTGACGGATGGGTCGAGTCTGTGTCGCACCGGTGACGGCGTGGGAGTGGATCGATGCCGAAGTTGAATCGCGGTCGGGTAACCCGGCTGGATGACATGCAGGGGCTGACTGCCGAGGAGTTGGCCGAGAGGGCGACCCAGATGGAAGCCCAGGCGAATGATCCCCAGTCGACCGATGACCCCGCCTGGTTGCGGCGCTGGGCCGGGAAGCTGCGTCAACTGGCAGTCCGCAAAGCGCGGGCCCGCGACCGCAAGTCGCGAGGCAGAGACGTGCGGAGCGAAGTGGCCACTCCCCTCGACAGCGAGTGATTGTTGGGGCGGCAGGAACTGGTTGCGGTTTCTGCAAGACAGCGTGGTCTTGAGTTTCTGTTGTGGAGTGAATGGACTGGTGATTGACTCGCGTGGTGGGGACTCGCGAACATCGTTGCGACTGAGCGCTCAGCCAGTGACTTTCGTTCCGGATGGGAAATGACACTTTCGACGTCCTCGCGCCGCCAGGCGGGTGTGTTGCTGCATCTCACCTCATTGCCGGGCGAGTTGGGCAGCGGCGATCTGGGGAGCCCCGCTTTCGCGTTTCTCGACTGGCTTGAGCGGGCTGGCCAGACGATCTGGCAGATCCTGCCCCTCAGTCCCCCGGCGTGTGGTGGTTCTCCCTACACCGCGTTTTCGGCCTTCGCAGGGAATCCCCTGTTGATCAGCCCGGAGAAACTGGTGCGCGAGGGGCTGTTGCAGGCCGACGACCTGTCGCCGGGTCCAGGAGGGCGGGCGGACCGGGTCGATTTCGAGCATGTGGGGGCCTGGCGACGCCGTCTGTTGCGACTTGCCTGGCGGAATTTTCAGGCCAGGCCTGCTGACGAACGGCAGGTGCTGTGGGACTTCGGTTATCACCACGCCTGGTGGCTCGACGACTTCGCGTTGTTCCTGGCGCTCCGCGACAACCTGCCCGACAGCGACTGGACTGGCTGGCCGGAACCGTTTCGTCATCGGGACTCCCACGCGCTATGGCAGGCCAAGGAGCAATTCGCCGACGATTTCGGCTTTCATCAGTTTTGCCAGTATCTGTTTTTCACCCAGTGGGGCGAGTTGCGCGCGCACGCTCGGCAACGGGGCGTGGAAATTCTGGGTGATGTCCCCATCTTTGTGGCCCACAACAGCTCCGACGTCTGGGCCCGCCAGGACCTGTTTCAACTGGATTCCGATGGACGACCGACGGTTGTGGCGGGTGTTCCGCCGGACTACTTCAGCGAGACCGGGCAGCGGTGGGGGAACCCACTGTATCGTTGGGACCGGTTGGAGGCAGAAGGCTATCGGTGGTGGATCGACCGCATCCGCATGACGCTGGCCTGTGTCGACCTGTTGAGGATCGATCATTTTCGCGGATTCGAAGCGTACTGGGAGATTCCCGCTGAGGCAGAGACGGCCCAGACCGGTCAATGGATTCCCGGACCGGGGAAACCCTTCTTCGAAGCGCTGCGGAGCGCGCTGGGAACATTGCCGATCATCGCGGAAGACCTCGGACTGATTACCGCGGGGGTCGAGCAACTGCGGGATGACCTGGGGCTGCCGGGCATGCGGGTGCTGCAGTTCGCCTTCGCGGACGACTCGGGTACCAGCTGTCATTGGCCGCACACCTGGGTGCGGAACTGTGTTGCCTACACCGGCACTCATGACAACGACACCTCGCGGGGCTGGTACGAGGCGGAGCCGGGGCCGACGGAAACCCCCGAGGGCTGGCAGGCCGAACGGCAACGGGCCCGCGACTACCTCGCCAGTGACGGGACCGCAATGTCACAGGATCTGATCCGGGCGGTGTATGCGTCGGTGGCCGATCGCTGTGTCATCCCTTTGCAGGACCTGCTCGATCTCGACACCACCGCCCGCATGAACATTCCAGGAGTCGCCGAAGGAAACTGGGGCTGGCGGGTACGCGGGGACCAATTGTCGGCGGAGCTGGCTCACCGGTTGCGACATCTCGTGCGAACGTACGCGCGTGAGGGACGTTGAGGGACCGCGGCCCAGCAGGGTCTCACACGCCCCGTGCATCAGGCCAGGGTCGTCGTCAATCACAGTGTCGCGATCGAACGGTTGGCAGCGGCGGGGAACCCCGTGAAACATACCACCGCCTGTCCGGGGGCAGTATGATCCCCGACATGTGGGGTGGGCTGGATCCCGAATGTTTGGAAAGGACCTGCTGTGATGGGACTGTGGAGCGCTGTGACGGGAACCGGACGTCTGTGGAGATTGGGATTCCTGGTCGCAACCGGATTGTGCCTTGGACTTGCCCCGGATTCTGCCAGGGCCCAGGCCCTGACCCAAACCCGTCCTGAATCGGTTGGATTGTCGTCCGAGCGGCTGGCCCGGCTGGGTCGGCAACTCGACGAGTATGCTGAAAAGAAACAACTCGCCGGCGGTGTCGCCCTCATCGCCCGCAAGGGACAGGTGGCCTTCGTGAAAGCGTTTGGCCAGCGCGATATGGAAGCCAGTGATGCCATGCGTGAAGACAGCATCTTTCGCATCGCCTCGCAGACGAAAGGCATCGTCAGCGTAGCGGCGATGATCCTACAGGAGCAGGGAAAGCTCCTGATCACCGATCCCGTCGGGAAATACATCCCCGAATTCCAGGAAACGACCGTCGCCGTTCCCAAAGACGGCGGGGGTTACGATGTGGTCAAGGCGAAGCGTCCCATCACCATCCGGGACCTGCTGACCCACACCAGCGGTGTCGGGTATGGCGGAGGAATCGCCAAGGACAAATGGGAAGCCGCCAGGATCACTGGCTACTACTTCGCCGACCGCGATGAGCCCATTGGCGCCACCGTGGCCCGCATGGGGAAACTGCCATTCGATGCCCAGCCGGGTGAGGCATACATCTACGGCTACAACACCGACATCCTCGGCGTGGTTGTTGAACGGGCCAGCGGCCAGCCGCTCGATCAGTTTTTGCAGACGGCCCTCTTCGAACCGCTCGGCATGACCGACACCCACTTTTACCTGCCAGAAAACAAGAGTGACCGGTTGGCCGTGGTCTATGCCCCGACTGGACCGACGGGGCTTAAGAAGGCGCCGGATGGGGGAAGTGATGGCCAGGGAGCCTATGTCGCCGGACCGCGGAAGAGTTTTTCCGGCGGTGCGGGCCTGCTCTCGACCGCCCGGGACTATGGCCGGTTTCTGCAGATGCTGCTCAACGGGGGGGAGCTGGATGGACAGCGTATTCTCTCGCGCAAGACGGTAGAGCTGATGACGGTCAATCATCTGGCCGGGGTGAAATTCCCCTGGTCGACCGGCGTGGGATTTGGTCTGGGCTTTTCGGTTTTGGAAGATGTGGGAGCCCGGGGGACTCCCGGGAGC
>JBKDUK010000285.1:0-2427 GCA_046339535.1 Planctomycetaceae bacterium
CTGCAGCCGGTCGCACAGGTCGAGATCCTCCATGTACATGAAAAATCCCGGATCGAAAAACCCCACCTCCCGCAGTGCCGAACTTCGCAAGAGCAGGGCATGGCCCCACGCGAAATCGACCTCGCGGGGCGTGTCTGAACCCGGCGTCTCCTCCCGGCCAATCCCGGGAATCCGCTGCCACAGCGGCAACCAGCGTCGCCAGGCCCCGTTGTAAAGCACCCGCGGCCGGCCCCCGGGAGAGGCCGCCGGAGCCAGCGTCTTGCAGCCAATCCCCCCCGCACGGGGCTCTTCTTCAGCCAGCGACACCATCGAGGCCAGCGTCTTGGGCTCGAGCCGGACATCCTGGTTGAGCAGCAGCACAAACTCGGCCCCCCGCTCCAGAGCCAGCTCGATCCCCTGGTTGCAGGCGGTCCCAAATCCCCGATTTTCGGAATTTCGTAAAAACTCCACACGGGGATATCGTTCGCGGGCCAGCTCGATCGAGCCGTCTGCCGAAGCGTTGTCGATCCCCAGCACCCACATCACGGCGGGCTCGCACGCCGCCACCGAGGCGAGACACGCCTCGAGGTCATCCCCCGCCTGGTAAGTCGGAATCACCAGGGCGACACGGGCAGTTGGGACAGCGTCGGACATCAGAAATCGGTCCGAACCGGCGGGCCAATGGAGTCTTGCAAACGGATCGACCGACGCGCCCCAGAAACCAGACCGTCAGCCACTGACCTCCCTGGAATCGCTGGTTCACCCTCGATCAACCGGCCCAAGCTTATCAGACAAATCCCCGGTTCCCCACAGTGCCGGAGAACCCCTGACCCCGGCGTCCGTCACAACCGATTTGTCTGGCATCCCAGACACCGGATGACAACAATCTTTCTTCCAACTCCCTGCTCACCGGTGCCCCTTTTTCGTCCGGTGACGTCCGGGGGACACATCGCTTGGGTCGGTGACGTCGGTGGCCCGGTCATTCTTCCACGCCGGAACCAGCTTCATCCCCCATTCCCGGAAGTCCAGTGCCACATCTCCCACTGGCTCCAGTCCCGTTCGACTGACGCTCCTCTTCTCTCCAGTCCCTTGCCTTTCTGGTTCCGCATGCAGCCCCTCATCCGTCTCAGCCTGTTCGCCCTGGCACTGGCCAGCCCGGCCTGGCTCCTGGCCGTCGACACCACCCCCCGCCCCACACCGGTCACCCGCACCGAGATGAAGCGCCTGCTCGAAGACATGAAGCAGCGCACCCCCCGCATCTCGCTCCCGCCCCTCACCGCAGAGGAACTGCAGGCGACCGAGAAAGAACCCAACGCCCGCGGCTACGAAAACCGCCTCCGCACCCTGTACCTGCCCGGCACCGAACTCCGCGGCTACATCAACTTCGGCGGCAGCCCTCCCCGCCGCCCCGGTGGCCCGCCCCCCCGCTTCACCCTCGAGCCCGACCCCACCGTTACCCTCGACTACGGCTTCAAGACGAAACTCTTCTGGATCGCCTCCCGGGCCAACAACTGCCAGTACTGCCTGGGCCATCAGGAATCGAAGCTGCTCGCCGTCGGCCTGACCGACGACGACCTCGGTGCCCTCGACACCAACTGGGAACACTTCCCCGAGAACGAACAGGCCGCCTTCGCCTTCGCCCGCCGGCTGACCCTCGAACCGCATCGCCTGAGTGATGCCGACCTCGACCGCTGCCGGAAGTTCTACACCGACCTGCAGATCCTCGAGATGGCTCTCTCGGTGGGTGGCAACAACGCCATCAACCGCTGGAAGGAAGGGGTGGGAGTGCCGCAGTCGACCAACGGCGGAAACTTCGGCGGCGCTTCGGCCGAGTCCGAACATTCGTACCTGACCCCCACCAGCGACCAGTTCGCCACGGCGGTCTCGAAGGTCGCCCGGGTGCCAGCCGAGAACGCGAACCAGAAACTGGCGGTCACGGCCCTCGACCGGCCAGCCCTCGAATCGGCCGACGAAGTCGCCCGGCAACTGGAGCGGGCGCAGAACCGCACAGCCCGGCTGCCGCTGGCGGGTGAAGCCGAGACCCGGAAGGTGCTGGGGGATCTCGTCCCGACGGGACCGGTGCCCGCGTGGATGCGGCTGCTGGCCAACTATCCGGGAGCCGGGCTGCGGACGGCGAAGACCTTCGCCGCCACCGAGCAGCAGACCGACCTCAGCCCCCTCACCCGGGCCCGCCTCGCCTGGGTGGTCGCCCGCCAGGACCGGGCGTGGTACGCCCTCGGCGAAGCCCGCGCCTGGCTGCGGGCCCTCGGCCAGACCGACGCCCAGATCGCGGCCCTCGATGCCGGGGGGGCGGGGCTGGAAGAGAAGGACCGCGCACTGCTGGTCGTGGCCCGCAATCTGGCCGCCTCGCCGGTGGTGCTGACGGATGCCGAGTTCGACAAGGCGCTCAAGCTCAACTCGCCGCGCGACCTGGTGCAGACGGTGCAC
>JBKDUK010000286.1:0-4439 GCA_046339535.1 Planctomycetaceae bacterium
ACCAGCTCGGCTCTCCCACCGAGACGATCGAGGCGGGCGAACTGGCGCGGCGCAACGGATACACCGCCGTCATGAGCCACCGCAGCGGCGAGACGGCAGATACGCCCATCGCCGATCTGGCCGTCGGGTTGGGAACCGGACAGATCAAGACCGGTTCGACCAGCCGCACCGACCGGATCGCCAAGTACCACCAGCTGCTGCGGATCTAGGAAATTCTGGGTGACGAGTCGGTCTACGTGGGCCGATTGTGGCGCAAATAACGTCCTGCGGGGGATGGGTCGAGTTTCCCGGCACGACGGTCGAACAAGACCGGCATGTTGGACTTGCCCCGGACTTCCAGCCCCCGTCTGCCGGATGACAACTGGGCCCACCTCGCACTGGCGGGGTGGGCCTCGGTGTTGTTTTGGGTCTGTCTGTTTGGGTGTGGCGGGGTGTACGCGGTGGTCTACCTGGCCCCCAAACTCGTTCTGAACGCCGACCTGCGACGGATCGAACGGATCAATCATCAGCGGTTATTGAACTGGCAGACCGAGACCACGCGGCTGCAGAGGCTGGCCGATGCCTGCGAACGGGATCCGGCATTCGCCCGCGAACTGGCCCGGCAGGAGTTTGATTTCCGCCCGGCCGAAGAAGAGGCCATTCCCCTGCCTCCCCATCTGACGGCCCCCGTATCGACCAGTGCGGTCTTGGCCCACAACGGCAGCACAACGGAATCGGTGACTGGGCCCCAATTGCCGGAACCGTGGTATCTGCCGGTCTTGCGCTGGACCATTCGGCATCCGGCAGTCGGCCAAGGCCTGTTGGGCCTCGCGGGCCTAGTGACCATTCTGGCCTTCACGTTTTTGCAGGCCCCCGTCGAGCCGGCCGACTGAGCGGGGCCAACCCGTTCGCCACAGCGGGGCCCCTCTGCAATTGCTGCGGAGAGTCCGACTGCTTCTCCCCTCTGGGGAGGACTCCGTAGCGGGTCCCTGCCGACAGGGGGACTGGCTTCTGGTGGTCTCTTCCGAGGCCAAACCGTCAATCGGCCTCGCAGCACTGGCGGGAGAGAGGTGGCCATGGAGGGGAGCGCCCCGCTGCGATGGCGATCTTCGAACTCCCCCATGACCGAGGGCGCTGTTCGCTGGGGGCCGGGGAGATCCGCCAACTCTTCCCGCAGGCAGTCGTCTCCCGGCGGCCGTCTCCGGGGGCGACATCCATAAAAAAACCACGGCGCCTCTGTGAGACGCCGTGGTTCGATCGCAACCAGCTCAACCGGGTTTTCCGGGGAAGACTCCCTGCTGGTCTCTGGAACGTTTCCCGAGCCCGGCGAGGAGACCGGAACTACTCGGGCTTCTTCTCTTCGCCAGCGGGCTCGGCAGCCGCTTCTTCCTTGGCGGGCTCAGCAGCGGGCTCTTCCTTGGCACCTTCCGCGGCGGGCTCGGCTCCGGGAGCCCCCTCGACGCTCAGGCCCTGCTTCTTGGCCTCTTCCAACTGCTGGGGCGTGGGGCCCATCCCCTTCATCCCTTCCATCATCTTGCGCTGCATTTCCATCGGATCGGTCGCCTGGGCGGGAGCCGCCGGCTTCTGCTCCTGGCATCCGACCAACCCGAAAGACACACCCGCCAACACCACCAAGCTGCACCAACGGTTCATCTGCAAACTCTCCGAAACCCTGAGGTAAACAAAACAGCACCTTCCCCTGACGGGGAGGATCGCGACTTTCGCACAGAGGTGTGATGCGCAGCCCTCCGGGTTTATTCCCGATCCCCGCTTGAGGAATTGTTGGCAGTGAAGGAAAATAAAAAGAGGGGGGGGTCAAATCCGAGAACGGATTGTACATTTGGCTCGCCGCGACGGTTTTCTTGACCCTCTGCGTGGCGAAGGGCTTGACCGCAGGCAACGCCATCGCGGCATTCGACATCATGAATCTCCCGACTGACCCGGCTGCCCCGAATCCCCCCCTCGACCGCGGGCCCGCATCCCGGACGGCGGGAGATGCCTCCCTGGTGGTTCTGGCCCTGCTGGCCCTGGGGACCGCCATCACCCAACTGGGCCCTGTGCTGCAACCGTTTCTGGTGGCGGTGTTTCTGTTTTACGCCATTCAGTTTGGCGTGCGGTCTCTGTCTCAACTGGGCATGCGTCCCTGGACCGCAACCACCAGTCTGATTGGGCTGTTTCTGATCGGCTCGATCTTGCTGGCACAGTTTGTCTATCGCGAGTCGATTCTGTTCCAGAAGACCTGGCCCCGGTATGAAGACCGCATTGTGGCCTTCATCAGTGCGTGGAGTCCCAATGTTCCCTGGCTGTCCGCTCCCCTGCCCGCCTCTTCCCCGACCGGGAACCTTCGTGTCAACGGCACACCCTCTGATTCAGCACCGGGGCCCTTCGGAGGGGGGTCTCTCGATCAGACCGACGGAGTGGGAACGGAGACGAGCGACACCTCCGAAACGTCGCGTGCGGCATTGCCCGAATTGACTCCCGATCTCGACCCCGGCCGGCTGCGTCGCAAGCCCTCCCGGTTGACCAACAGCCCCGAGACGGGACCGCATGATGAACAGACCGAGCGGGAGGCATCGCTCGACACCCACCGACCGAGCCTGCCCGCGGAATTGAATCCTCCGCCCCGCACCTCCCTCACCGACCTGTTCCGGATTTCATCCAAGGATGTGCTGAACTACGTGTTTGCCCACGGCTTCGACGCCGTGCAAATGGGCGTTCTGGTCTTCTTCTATCTCGTGTTTCTCTTCCTCGGCAGCCGCCGCATGGGGGAGCGGATTCAACGCGCCTTCCCCGGCGAACGGGGGGTGCGGGTGGTGTCGATTGGCCAGGGGATCTCGGAATCGATGGAACGGTTCATGGTGGTCAAAACGGTGGTCGGTCTGGGAATGGGGATTGCCGCGGGCCTGATCATGTACATGTTCGGACTGGACCATTGGCTGTTGTGGGCCTTCCTGTTTTTTGCCTCCAATTACATCACCTACATTGGCAGCATGGCCGCCTGTGTTCCTCCGGTTGTTTTGGCGTATCTCGATCTCGACAGTGCCACGACAGCCACCATTCTGGGGACGCTGATTATTCTCAACCGCATTTTCTGGATTGACTTCGTGGAGTTGAAGATGTCCGGGAAACAGCTGAATCTCGACTCGACCCTGATGTTCCTCTGGCTCTCGTACTGGGGATGGGCCTGGGGAGTTCTGGGGCTGATTCTGGCGTACCCCATGCTGGCCGCGGTCAAGATCACCCTGCAGCATGTGGTCGGTGCCCAGGGCTGGGCCTTGCTGCTCAGCGAAGAGTAGCCCGCCGCGTTGAGCGCACAGGCTCCTCTCGCAACCTCTTCTTCCGATCGAACACCGAGGCTCCCAGCATGCCCGTCACCGCTGTCCGTCCTCCCCAGACTCTCTGCCGCGCCGGGATCGCCCGAGGCGACATCACTCCCCCGGTGGGCATCTACCACCGCATGTGGGGTGCGGCCCGGCATGATCGCGCCACGGGTGTGCACCGCCCACTGACAGCCACCGTCGCATGCCTCGCTCCGCACCAGGCCGCAGGCCCCCCTCCGTGGTATCTGCTGGCGCTCGATCACTGCCTGCTGTGGCACGGGGAACAGTCGAAGCTGCTCGCCGAACTGGAGCAACGAACGGGTATCCCGGCCGCCCAGTTTCTGCTGGCCTATTCGCACACGCACTCCGCCGGGCTGATGGATCTCTCCCGGAGTCATCTGCCCGGTGGTGAATTGATTGCCCCCTACCTCGACCAGTTGACCCAGACCCTGGTCGACCTGGTGCGGGAAGCCCGCGACCGACTCGTGCCGGCGGTGATCGATCATGCGGTGGGCCGCTGCGATCTCGCCGCCGAACGGGACTTCACCGATCCCGAGACCGGACAGATTGTCTGCGGATACAACCCCGGAGCCCCCGCGGATGACACCGTGGTGGTGGGACGGGTGTCTCGGCTGACGGGAGAACCACTCGCCACCTTCGTGAACTATGCCTGTCATCCCACGACCCTGGCCTGGGAGAACACCCTGATCAGCCCGGATTATCCGGGAGCCATGCGGGAAGTCGTGGAGGGTGCCACCAAAGTCCCGTGCCTGTTTTTCCAGGGTGCCTCGGGAGATCTGGGACCACGGGAGGGGTTTGTGGGAGATCCGGCGGTCGCCGATCGCAATGGGCGTCAGTTGGGCTACGCCGTTCTCGCGGCACTCACCGGGCTGGGCCCAGCCGGGCAACGGCAGGTCTACCGGGGCCCGGTTGTCTCGGGAGCCACGCTGGGGGTCTGGGACTGGCAACCGCTCGACCCGGAGAGTGAGGCCGCGGGCCGCCGTTGCGACGTCGTGCGGGAAGTTGTTCCGTTACTCTACCGCACCGAACTGCCTTCGGCGGCCGAGGTCCGCGCAGCCCGCGCCGACTGGCTGCAGCGCGAATTGACCGCCCAGCGGGGGGGAGATGCGGTGGCGGAAC
>JBKDUK010000287.1:0-38131 GCA_046339535.1 Planctomycetaceae bacterium
TTTCAGTTCTTCCAAAAGAGTTGATTCGGGAAGACCAGGCTATCGCGGCTGAAGATCTGTCTATGTGCCGTGGTGAACATGGCGATCGCCTGCCTCGACGAGGCCATCAAGATCTGCGGCCCCAACATCTACGTCTACCACGAAATTGTGCACAACAAATACGTGGTTGAGCGGTTCAGCAAGCAGGGGGTGAAGTTTGTCGACACCATTGGGGAAGTGCCGCTGGGAGCCTATCTTCTGTACAGTGCCCATGGAGTCTCACCACAGGTCCGGCAGGAGGCTCGCGATCGGCAACTGCGGACGATTGATGCCACCTGCCCGCTGGTCACCAAGGTGCATCTGGAGGCGGTCCGCTTCGCGAGGCAGGGATACACGATTGTCCTGATCGGACATCACGGTCATGACGAGGTAATCGGCACGATGGGGGAGGCCCCCGAACGGATCGTGCTGGTCGAGACTCCCGAGGATGTTGCCCAGTTGAGTTTTCCTGCGGAAACCCGACTCGCCTACCTGACACAGACGACACTCAGCGTCTCGGAGGCGCAGCGGGTGATCAGTTCCTTGAGGGAGCGCTTCCCGGAGATTGTGGGGCCCCCCAAGGAAGACATCTGCTACGCCACCACCAATCGGCAAGAGGCGGTCGGGGTGCTGGCCCCCCAGGCCGATGTGGTGATTGTCCTGGGAAGCCAGAACAGCTCCAACAGCCAGCGTCTGAAAGAAATCGCGCGGGAGATGGGGAAGGCCGCCCACCTGATCGATACGGTGAAGGAGCTTCAGCGCGACTGGTTGCAGGACGCCCGAACGGTGCTGATCACCGCCGGAGCCAGCGCTCCCGAAGTGGTTGTCCAGGAGTGTGTCGACTTCCTGCGGCGTGAGTATGGAGCGGAGGTTGAGGAAATCACAATCCGCGAAGAAGACGTGCACTTCCAGCTCCCCAGAGAGCTGAAGGTCCTGCAGTTGCAGACCTGAGCCCCCAGTGGAGGATCAGCGATTGAGGCGCGATGCCGGTAGGCTTTCAGGTCTTGGGGATCAGTTGGAGGGTCGACCTAGCTCTGAGACGATTGTTCCAATTTCGCCCGCCAGCCGGTTGACTTCTCCCTTGCCGTCAGGATGCAGACGGTTGCTCAGGAAGACGAAAAACAGATCCCGTTCCGGATCGATCCACAGCACCGTGCCGGTGAATCCTCCATGGCCGAATGCGGCCTCGCTCCAACCTTGCCCCCGATTGTGCGAATAGCGTGATTGGCGATCCCAACTGAGACCCCGTAAGGTCTCCGCTGGGGAAAGTGGGGGGGAATCGGATCCATCACCCAGGCCGGCCTGCGTGGGAACGGCATGACCGTGGATCATCTGGTTGACGGTCCCCGGCCGAAGGAGTTGCCTGTCCCGCGAACGGCCTCCCTCGAGAAGCATCTGGGCGAAGACCGCCAGGTCAGCCGCCGTAGAGAACAGTCCGGCGTGGCCCGCGATTCCCCCCAGCAGATGGGCCCGGGGATCGTGGACTTCACCGACCAGCCAGTGACCGGCCCGCTGTCCGGTGGGCGCGATGCGGTGCCGCCATTCGGCTGGAGGAACAAACCGGGTGTGCGCCATGCCGAGTGGTTCAAACACCTCCCGGGTACTGAACGAAGCCAAAGTCTCGCCCGTCACTCGTTCGACCACCCGCCCGAGCACGATGAAGTTGACGTCCGAGTAGATGAATTTCGTCCGTGGCGGGGTTCGCAGGGGGAGATCGCAGATTTTTCTCCAGGCCTCCTCCAGACCCTGTTCGTAGTCTGCCAAAGCATTGTCGGCGATCAGACCGCTCTGGTGCGTCAACAGATCGAACAGGGTCAATTCTTCCTTGCCGCGGGTTCCGAACTCGGGGCAGTGGTGGGCGACCCGATCGGTGACCTGCAGTTGCCCGCGCTCGATCAGCAACATGACGCTGGTCCCAGTCGCGATGGGCTTGGTCAACGACGCCAGATCGAAGATCGTGTCGACAGTCATGGGCAGTGGAGCCGGGACGAGTTGCCGATGCCCAAACGCCCGCGACAGCAGAATCCGGTCGCTCCGTCCCACGGTCACCACGCATCCAGGCAGCTTTCCCGCCTCCAGAGCCGCCGCAACCAGACTCTCGATCCGGGCGATCTGTTCAGGGTTGAAGCCCGCGGTCGCGCGGTCAACTGAAGAGGACTGCTGGCCCACGAGAAGTTGGGGGGCGAGCGGCAAGAACAGAGCCAGCACGCTCAGTACCAGGACGGTTCCCCGCCGGTTCCACCCCGACCGCCGTGACCCGCGAGTCATCCCAGGATACCCCGCACCACATCGCCATGAATGTCGGTCAGGCGGTACTGACGCCCCTGGTAGCGGAAGGTCAGGCGGGTGTGGTCGATTCCGCACAGGTGCAGGATGGTGGCCTGCATGTCGTGAACGTGCACTCCATCACTGGCGATGTTCCAGCCGAAATCATCGGTGGAGCCGTGGGCGGCTCCCTTGCGGACTCCTCCGCCGGCCAGCCACCAGCTGTAGGCCCGCCCGAAGTGATCACGTCCCTTGGGGGCGTTGGGATCTCCCTGTCCGAAGGGGGTGCGGCCGAACTCTCCTCCCCAGGCCACCAGGGTGTCGTCGAGCATTCCCCGTTCTTTCAGGTCCCGGACAAGTGCCACGGAAGGCCCTTCGGTATCGCGGCATTGTTCTTCCAGCTGGGTGAAGAGGTTGCCATGCTGGTCCCAGCCGGCGTGCATCAGCTGGACGAAACCGACACCCCTTTCGAGCAAGCGACGGGCGATCAGGCAGTTGTTCGCAAAGGTTCCTTTGACCAGGACGTCCGGTCCATACCGGTCCAGAGTCGCCTTGGTCTCGCCCGAAAAATCGAGCAGGTCGGGGACGCTGGCCTGCATGCGAAAGGCCATTTCGTACTGGGAGATCCGCGTGTCGATCTCGGGATCGCCATAGTCGGCGAGGTGCGCCTGGTTCATTTCCCGCAGGTCATCCAGCAGCGCGCGGCGTGACTCGACCGAGACTCCCGGGGGGTTCTGCAGGTAGGGGACGAGGTCGCCCGTATTGCGGAACCGCACTCCCTGAAACCGGCTGGGGAGGAAACCGCTGCCCCAGTAGTAGTCGAAGAAGAGTTGTCCGCACGTCTTGCCCTTGTCGCTCGAAGTCATGACCACAAACGAGGGGAGGTTGTCGGTCTCGCTCCCCAGTCCATAGTTGAGCCAGGCCCCCATGCTGGGGCGCCCCGGGACCTGCGTTCCGGTCATGAACAGAGTGACCCCCGGTGCGTGATTGACCGCCTCGGTGTGCATGCTGCGGACGAGGCAGATGTCGTCGGCAATGCCTCCCAGGTTGGGCAGCATCTCGCTGAAGACGAGGCCTGATTCCCCCCACGCCCGGTGGGGCTTGATGGCTGGCAGGCAGGGCCATTTGCCATATCCGCTGGACATGGTCGACAGGCGGGTGTTGCCGCGCACGGTGTCGGGAATGTCTTTGCCGGCCATTTCGCGGAGCATCGGCTTGTCGTCGAACAGATCGACGTGCGACGGGCCGCCTCCCTGCCACAGCAGGACCACGCGGCGGGCCTTGGGGGGGTGATGAGGAAGTTCCGGAAGGCCGGGTGAACCAGGTTTGGTCTGAGCAGCGGTTTCAGCCCCCCGGCATTCCCGCTTCAACAGCGAGGCCAGGGCGGCCACACCGATCCCTCCCGCAGTCGAGCCAAACAGCTGACGCCGGTTGACACGGGCGATGTTCCGTGAGAGCTGCGAGGTGAGTTCGTCGGAATGGGGATTCATGCGGCACGAAGAAGTTCGAGGTCGAGCAATCACGCGGAAGGGACTCCGGAACTTCAATGTACTCAACCGCGATGGCTGAGGCGAATCCAACCCGTCGATCCACTTCCCCCAGGTTTCCCAGACTTCCCGGATTTCGTCGGAGATCGACCGAAAGGCCGCTCTACGGGTACGGGAAATCAGGGCCGTCTTGCGGGTATTTCTGCAGGCCCGATAGAATTCGTGCTGGTCGAAGAAAGTCCGATGGTCAAAGTTGTGAGAGGCATGCGCCGCACGTCGCGAGGATGGGTGGTGGGAGCACTGCTGCTGGCCGCCTGCGGGGTGTCCCCGGGGGCATTTCCCTGCTGCGCCCAAGAGACGCAGGCTGACGAGCTGGAGGCATACCAGCTGGGCATTGGATTTTACGAACGTGAGCGGTACCGCCAGGCAGTCGAGTCGCTGTCGGTGTTCCTCAAGCAGTCGCCGCAGAGTCCCAAGGCGGAAAATGCGACTTTCGTACTGGGTTTGTCGCAGGTGCGACTGGAAGACTTTGCGAAAGCCCGCGAGTCCTTCTCCCGCTTTCTGAAGCTTTATCCGCAGGCCAAGCGCGGGAGCCAGGCACGTTATTGGATGGGGCATTGCGCCTACCATCTGCGTGATTACGCCGCCGCCTCGAATGAGTTGGGGGAGTTCATCCAGGCGAATCCGACAGATGCGTATCTGGCGTACGCGCTCCCTTACCTCGGTGAGTCGCAACTGAAGCAGGGGGCCCCCCAGGCGGCGCTGGGATCGTTCGAGCAGGCGCTGCAGAAGTTTCCCGAGGGGGCGATGGTCTCGGACGCCGAATATGGCCGGGCGCGAGCTTTGCTGGCGCTGAAAAATTCCCCGGCCGCGTCCGCAGCTCTGCGGGCGATTCTCGAGAAGCCGGGCCACGAATTCGCCAACGATGCCCGGATGACCCTGGGGAACCTGCTGTTTGAACAAAAACAGTATGGGCAGGCAGCGGAAATGTTCCGCCTGTGCGAAGAGCAGGCGCCGGCGGGCCCCCTCAAAGGGCGCGCAGCACTCAATCTCGGGTTCGCCCTCTCTGAAGGGGGAGATCTGGCCGCGGCCGAGGCTCCTTTCCGGCGTGCCACCGAGTCGGCTGAGGTCGCCGCCGAAGCGTCTCTCTGGCTGGGCCTGACGTTGAAGAAGCAGCGCCGCTATCAGCCCGCCGTCGAATGGCTGGCGGCGGCCTATCCACGGTTCAAACAGACTCCCCAGGCCGAGCAGATTCAGTATCAGTGGGGAGATGCGCTGCTGCGGCAGGGGAGCCATGCCGACGCTCTGCAGGTGTTTGAGTCGCTGCTCGCCGACTGGCCGCAGGGTCGGCTGCGGGAAGAGACGCTGCATGCAGCGACACTGGCGGCGGTGACGTCAGGTCAACCGGCAGAGGCCGAGCGGTGGGTCAGCCGCTACCAGAATGATTTTCCCCGGGGGAAACTGCGCCTGCGAGAGGCCATACTGGCGGGACGCGTTGCCTTGATGAAAGGGATGGCGGCCACACGGGCCAACCAGCCGGATGCGGCACGGCCGTTGTTCACCCAGGCGGAACAGGTTTTTTCCCAGGTGGTGCGCGAGTCTGAGATCGACAGCACTCGCCTCCAGGCGAGGTACTTCTGGGGCGAAGCCCTGCTGCAGTTACGGGAGTACGGCCGGACCCTGGAGGTCTCGGCCCCAGTCGCGGAAGCCGTGGCGGCGGGCAACACCCAGGGGGAGTTGGCCGAGGTCAGCATTCAGCGAGGGACGGCGGCGCTGGAGCAGGCCAAAGACCTGGCCCGGCAACAGAATCGGAAGACCGAGGCAGCGGACCGGCCATCCCTCGTGCGACTTTCGGGATTGGCACGCGCCGAGTTGGCCAAGTACCTGGCACTGCAGCCGCCGGGGCCCCGTCTCGCCCAGGCCTGGGCGTTGAGCGCGGTGGCGTCGGCTCTGGAAGGGGATAAAGCGGCAACGCTGGCGGCGCTGGAGACCCTGGCCCGGGATTTTCCGAAGCGGGTCGAACGGGAAACCGCCCTGCTGGAAGTCGCCGAGTTGGCCTACTCGCGGGATGATTATCTTTTGGCGGAGACCTTGTACGCGGATCTGGTGCAGTTGTCGGCCGATCCCCGACGTCGTCCCCGGGCCCTGGCGGACCTCGGATGGAGCCGGTCACAGCAAAAGAATTACAAGGGAGCCATCGAGGCCTTTTCCCGGCTGCTCACTGACCATCCGCAGCACGACCTGGTGCCCGAAGCGGCGTTCATGGTGGGGCAGTCGTACGCATCGGCAGGTCAGATCCGCGAAGCCCAACAAGCCTACGCTCGGGCATTTGCCCTCCCGGGGGACTCCGACCATGTGCTGCAATCGGGAATCCGCAGTGGGCGGCTGCTGTTCGAGCTCAACGAGATCGCGGCTGCCGATACCATGTATGAGGCGGTACTGAAGCGATTCGCGGGACAGGCCCATCTGGACCGGGTGCTGGATGACTGGGCAACACGCCACTATGACGCCGAGCGATTCGAGGCCGCCGATCGAATCTATCGGCGGCTGATCACCGAGTACCCGGACAGCCCCTTGAGCTGGAATGCTCGGGTGGTGCTCGCTGAAAGCATCCTGTTGGCGGGACGTCCCCGGGAGGCCCGGTCGCTGTTTGAAGCGGTGGCCGCCGCCCGCGAGGCCGACGCCCGGGCGGTCGAACAGGCTTTGCATCAATTGGCGAACATCGCCCAGGAACTGCAGGATTGGGGCGAACTGCAGCGACTGGCCGCCAACTCTCTCGAACGCTTTCCGCAAGGGACCTTCCGGGACGAGGCGACCTTTGCGCAGGGAGAAGCCGAGTTCATGCAGGGCAGATACCCGGCGGCGCAGGAGATCTTCATGCGGCTGAAGGCGTTGCGGAACGATCCGCAAATGGCGGCGCGTCCGTGGTTTCCCAAGGTCTTCATTCGCCTGGCCGACATCCTCGTCCGTGAGAAACGCTATCCCGAGGCGGATGCCATGATCCGGGAACTGACGGAGTGGGATCCGGAATGTCCGTTACTGTACCAGGCCTGGGAGGTACAAGGACGGGCACAAAAAAACCAGGCGCGGTTTCCCGAAGCCCGCAAACTGTTCCAGCAGGTTGTGGCGGATCGCCATGGGCGGAAGACCGAGACCGCCGCCCGTGCGCAGTTGCTGCTGGCCGACACGTACGTTCTCGAGAAAAACTACGACGCGGCCCTGGATGAGTACCTGAAGGTCGACATCGGGTACGATTATCCCTACTGGCAGGGGGCCGCGTTGTACCATGCCGGCACCTGTCAGGAATCTCTCCGCGATCCCGTGGGGGCCGCCAAGACCTACACGCGGCTGGTGGCCAGGTACCCCGAGAGCGAGTTTGTTCCCAAGGCCCGAGAACGTCTGCAGGCACTTCGCAAGGGGACTTCCCCGAGTCCCTGAAGTCCACTCTCCCTTGCATTCCGGGGGGACTCTCCGGAATGCGACCCTTCACTTCCCGATTCCCCAACGGGTTCCACTGCGATGAGAGTTCGAACCGCCTTTCACCCCGGGGTTTTCCGCTTCGTCGGCTGTCTGCTGCTGCTGATCGCTACCCTGCCCGGACCGGCGAACGGCTGGCAGGAGGCCGACCAGCCCCCCGCCAGCGAATCGCAGGGGGATGGCTTGCGGGCCCCCGGCAAGCCCCTGGGCGAACAGGTGCCTGGGCTTCCCCTGCTGAGCGGCTCGGGCGATCTCAGTTCGATTCCCACACGCCTGTCGGAAATGTTCCGCGCCGGGGGGGTCATCATGTGGCCGATCGCCCTCTGCTCGGTGATTGCCTTCACGTTTGCGCTGGAACGCCTGGTCGTCCTTCGACGCCGGCGCGTGATTCCCCGCGATTTCGTCCGACGGTTTCTGCAGAATCTCGAACAGGGAGAACTGGATCGGGAGACAGCCAGTCAATTGTGCGAGCAGAATGGCAGTCCGATCGCCGATGTCTTTCTGCATGGAGTCCGCAAGTGGGGTAAGCCGAGTGTGGAGGTCGAGCAGGCGATCATCGATGGGGGGGAACGACAGATTGGTCATCTGAGAAAGCACCTGCGCATTCTCAACGCGGTCGCCACTTTGACCCCTCTGCTGGGATTGCTGGGGACAGTGATCGGCATGATTCAGTGTTTCAATCAGATCGCCACCAGTTCGGCCATGGGCAAGTCGGAGCAGTTGGCTGGCGGTATTGGTGTGGCCCTGTTGACGACCGCATTTGGTCTGGGTGTCGCGATTCCCTCCCTGATGCTCTACATGTACTTCGCCGGGCGGGTTGACGCCCTGGTCATGGAAATGGATTCTCTGGCCCAGCGGGTGGTCGACTTGATTTCTGCCGAGGCCATCGCCGAACGGTCGGTCCAGACGCCACGCGGGGGCCCTCCCCGTCCCAAAGGGTTGGTCTCGACTCCGGGCAAGGCGGGATAAGGAGCCGTCATGCCGCTCAAAATGCAGCCACTGGAAGAGCCTCAGTTGAATCTCACACCGATGCTGGATGTGGTGTTCAACCTGCTGATTTTTTTCATGGTGGGGACCCGATTCGCCGATCTCGAACGACAGTTCGATGTGCAATTGCCGCAGGTTTCCACCGCTCAGCCGCTGACCAGCCTCCCGGACGAGATTGTGGTCAATGTCTTCCCGGACGGACGGCTTGTGGTGAACCGCGAGGAACTGACGGCCGCCCAACTGCGCGACCGGCTGAGGGAAGCCCGCGAACGGTACGCCGACCAGGCTGTGCTGATTCGCGGTGATGGAGAGTCGAGTTTTCAGCGGATCGCCGATGTGTTGGCGATCTGCCACCAGGCCGAGATCCGGAACTTTTCGCTGGCGACCCAGCTGGCTACGGAGTAACCCCCGGTGATCTGCGTGACTCTCGGATTCGCCTTCCCCACATCGGACGAGGTCCTCGTTTTCCTGGCACGGCATTGGCACGGTGCCTGGCAGGACCCGTTTGGCTATGCGTTCTGGGGAGTTGTCTGGGGAGTGGCCTTTATGGCCACCTTCCTGTTGGTCCGCATGTTCTTTACGGGCTGGGGCGACAAGAATGTCACCGAGAAGACACTCGCGCTCTCGATCCTGCTGCATGCCCTGCTGGCGATGCTGTCGACCACGGTCATGTTGACCCAGGGAGACGTGGTTCCGTCCGAGCAACGGACTCCCATTCGGAGGGTGGTCCAGGAGAGTTCCAGTGAACCGGCCGGCGGCTCGCAGGGGAGCAACGCGGGCCAGCCACGTTGGGATGCCCCCGCGCAGGACCGGGGCGAACCGCAGCAACGCCTGGCAAAGACCGAGACGCCGGACAACCCCTTTCCCCTGCGTCAGCGTGAGGAGTTCCAGACGCCCGATTTTCCGCTGGTCAACCCGTCGGTCGACACGGAAGTCGAGACCGCCCCCCGGCCGGCAACCGAGGCGACTTCCATCCGCAGCAGGCCCGTGGAGGTTGAGCCAATCATCGAGCGGGAAACCACTGCCAGCCGTCGCCGAGATGTCGACGGCAGCCCCAGCCGTTTCCGCAAATCGACGGGACAGGAATCCGACGGTGAGAGTGTGGGGCGCGGAGATCGCGGTGAGACTTCGGCACAGGTCCCCGTCCCCGCGACGGTATCGGACACGCTCGAGGTGGAGCCGGAGCGAATCACCATCAGGACTCCGTCCGGGGAAATGGCCGAAACGTCCCGGCCGCAAACACTGCCGGGCACCGCTTCGGAAGAGCTGTCCCCACCGGCGCGCACTCCGGAGCCGGGAAGTGTCCCGGGAGATCGCAAGTTCAGTCGGACACGTCGGGGATCCCGCACGAATGCACCGACCGAGGCGGACGTTTCTGTGCGCAGTGCCCGGGTCGACACTCCGATGGTCGACTCTCCCCTGGAGGGGCAGGCCACTCCCGGTATCGGCGGGGAAGAGGCTGCTCCGGCGGTTCCACAACTCAGCAGCATTGCCGAGAGTCGCGGGGCGGCGGGTCGTGGCGAGAGGAAGCTCCCCGAGGCGTACCGACTCCGGCAGATCGATCAGCGGGGAACCCTGGGGAGCCTGGCGGGGGCCACCCAGGAGAGTGAGCAGGCCGTGGCCGCCAGTCTGAAGTGGCTGGCCGGCCAGCAGCTTTCCTCGGGGGCGTGGCCGGCCGTCGAATCGGTGCTGGGAGAAGATCCCGAGCCGATGCGATTCACCGAGAACAACGATCCGCAGGAGGAATCTCGGCAACGTCTGGAGCGGAGCAAGTCGGGGCAACGGGCCGAGACCGGGTTGACCGCATTGGTCATCCTCGCCTACCTCGGCGCAGGCCATACGGCGGAAGACGCGGAATATGGTCCGACGGTGCAGCGGGGGCTAAACTGGCTGGTCTCTCAACAGGTACGGGCGACCGCGAAAGATGGCGATGCGCAGCGCCGTTTGGATGGTTTCCTGGGGGGGCAGTCCAACCGATTCGGCCGGATGTACTGTCACGGGATGGCGACGATTGCCCTGGGTGAGGCCTATGGAATGAACCGCGATCCGGCACTGAAAGAGCCACTGGAACGGGCGCTCCGCTACATTGTGCGGATGCAGTACCCGGATGGTGGGTGGCGATATTCCGACTGGATGAATCAGCGGAACGCGACCGGAGACATGAGCCTGTTTGGTTGGCAGTTGATGGCTCTCAAGAGTGCGCAGACGGCCGGTGTTGAGTTGCCGAACCGGGCGTTGGACAAGTCGCTTGATCGGGCCCGGCAGTACCTGGTCGCCCGGCGCAATGAAATGCGGGGACGCGAGGGGAGTCGGTACGGCGGTCTCGCCTCTTACCGGCCTGGGGAAAAACCGCGACCTGCGATGACCGCGGAAGCCCTGTTCTGCTGGCAATTGCTGGAGGAGCCTGTGACCGAACCGGCGATTGTCGAGGCCGTACAGGCTCTGCGCCGCAATCCCCCCCGTTTGGCCAATCAGGATATCTACTATTGGTACTACGCCACGTTGGCGATGTATCACCATGGAGGGTCCCCTTGGGCCGAGTGGAATGCCGCCGTTCGGGAAACTCTGGTCAGCAGCCAGCGGCAACAGGGGACGGAAGCCGGCAGTTGGGATCCCCGTCGGCCCTGGGGGGACTATGGCGGCCGGGTGTTTTCCACGGCAATGAGCACACTCTGCCTGGAGGTCTATTACCGCTATCTGCCGCTGTACCAGCAGTCCCAACCAGCGACCGCTGGCCCGACAGGTCCCGGGAAGGCGGTGGAATAGTCGGCCTGTTCGCTCGCGGCGCGCTGGGGAGACGGGGGGAACCATCCCCGGCCGGGGGAGGTCTTCTGCAATCCGTTGCGCCTGTCTCCGACTGAGCCAAAAAGGTAACAAAACCGGTCACATTGACTGTGCGCCAGGGAATACGAAGTTGGAATTGTCCTGAAAAACAAGTGGCCGGAGCGGGGATCGAACCCGCACACCCCGTGAGGGATACGGGATTTTAAGTCCCGTGCGTCTGCCTGTTTCGCCATCCGGCCTGTTCAGGAAACTCCCGGAGAGTTGACATCTCTTGAGGAAAATGAGTTCGCTGGCGTGGCGGAACCCTCTCCGGAACAACATCATCTCAGATGATACCAGTGCGGCTTTGCAACGGCCAGAAATCGGCCCGATGTCCGTGACCCCTTGGACGACTCACGAGGGAAGTCGGAACGGGAAATGACGGTCCGGACAATTCAGGGAGAAGTCTGAGTCTTGGGGATCCGGTTCAGGAGCGGGCGATGGAGCGCCGGGAGAACATTTCGTCCAGCAGCGGATTCCGCCGGTCGCTGGCGAGCCTGTGAGCTGAACTGTCGGCCGTCGGTTCTGCGGATGTCACGATTGCCCGAGTTGCGATTTGAGTCCTGCAAACCCGTCCCGATACCCGCGGTGACGGGGCAATTTTTCATTTCGCAGGTCTCATTCAGCGGCTGCAGTCGGCCATCGCGGGACCGGTTCTCAATCGAGGCAGATCCCCGGCCGCAACCAGAGCCCGGAATCCGAGCCTTGTTCATCCTGCGGGAACTCCCTTGTCTGGCGACAGGCAGGGGAGAGCAATTCTGGGGGGCTGCCGCCATCGCATCATGAGACCGAGACTGGCGGCCTCGAGAGTGGCCGGTCGTCGGTCAGCGGCGGGCCTGAACACACCGATTACACAGGTTGTCCCGGAGCGTCAGCAGATCACGTCGTCGAGAGCGGAGAGACAGACGATATCACGACGCGACACGAAGACCCGGCGGCGATTGATCCGGATCCCGTGTCGCAGGGAGTCGACAATGTAGTTCTCGCGGGTTGTGGAGGTATCCCGCAGATCGTGAACGTCGGCCTGTTCCAGCACAAGGAACTGTGCATTCCAATTCGAGAGTCGACCCAGAATGACATAAGGCGACGCCGTGTCGAGCACCACCTCGCGACCAATCAGCAGATCGAGCGATTCAGCCAGATCATTCATGGCGGCCGGGGTTATCTCAACAGAGGCTGCAGCTTCTCGGTCGCCTGCGACTTCGCCTTCTCCAACACGATGGACAGCTTGACTGGCACTCCGCCAGTTCGTTTGCTCTCATCGGCCGCCTCCATGAAGGCGTAGATTTCGAGAGTCTCTTCTTCGGTGACCGGGGGCTTTCCATCGCGGAAGAACTGTACGATGGAAACCAACAGCGGACGATAGCCCTCGTAGGTCCCGACCGGCGCAATGCCCTTGGTACCAAAGGCCTGGCCGCCGTACCCGGCTGAACCCCCCCCGGCCTCAGAGCGGATGCCACGGAAGGTGCCAATTCGATTTCCTTTCCAGACTCCCGCCGCGAGATCGACCCCCGGTGTCGACAGCCGCGTCACCGATTCGCAACCGGCACCCATTACGGTGAACAGGGTTTCCACACCGTGAATTCCATACCAGAAGAGGTCGGGATGTGTCGCTTCAAGAGAACACGGACTGTAGGCATCGCACCCCTTGATTTCCCCGACGGTTTCACCCCGGCGCAGGGCCTGGGCACCGCTGGAGAACCGGAGTGAAGAGGAGGAAAAGACCGGGACCTTGTAGTGTCGGGCCGCCTCGAAAATGGCGACCGCGTCGGTCAGTGAGCCCGCAATCGGTTTGTCGATGAACACCGGCTTGCCAGCCTTCAGACAGGGGAGGACCTGCTCGAGATGCGGGCGGCCATCATTCGTCTCCAACAGGACCACGTCGACCCTGGTCAGCAAGGCCTCGATCGAATCGACAATCTCGACACCATGCTTCTTGACTTCCTCGGTGTACCCGGGAACCCGGGAGGTGCTCGAGGCAATGTCTGGGCTGCCTTTGGGATAGGCCGCCACCACGCGGCAGCGGGCGACATCCTCCTTGGCCTGCGGATCGTTCAGAATCTGGGTGAATGCGACCGAGTGCGAGGTATCGAGGCCGATGATTCCCACCCGCAGCTCCTTCGGCGGATTGTCAGCCGCCGCCGCATTTTGAAACCCCAGTGCGAATCCGACTGAACCCTGGGGCAATTCCGGAGGGGCTGGGCGTTGGTTGGGATCGGAATCCTCTGCCGGAACCGTGTTGGGAACGGTCTTCGCAGGTGGGGGCGAGACTGGCTGGGGGGAAGGTTTTTCCGACGTTTTGGATTCGAGGAGCGATTTCCCGAATCCCAGCAGATCGGAGGCCACCAGGGAAGGATTGTCGCCGGTCGCCTTCAAAAGTGCCGCCGCGTCCCAGAGGCGGGCCGATTTGTCAACGCTCGTGGTGATCAGCCATTTGCCATCCGGGGAGGCTGTGACATTCAGGATGGGGGCCTTGTGAGCCGGCAGCACACCCAGATTGCGGCCATCGTTGACCCGCCAGAGGATCAACTCGTTCCCACCCTGGGCCCGGCCACCGCTGACGGAAACAAGGTAACGACCGCCATTGAGGAACAGCAGGGAATTGACCGGTCGGGAGTGTCCCTCCAGGACCTTGTGGAGCTCTCCTGTGGCGGAATCCCAGAGCCGCACGGTCTCGTCCATCCCGGCCGAGGCGACCAGCTTCCCGTCGGGCGAAAACCGCACAGACTGAACACTGCGATCGTGGCCTTCCAGTCGGTGGACGATTTCTCCCCGTGTGTCGACCAGCAGCGTCTCCCCCTTCTTGGCGGGACGATTCACATCGCCGGTGACGATGGCCAACACATTTCCGCTGGGATCGAAGGCGACCCCGTTGGCTGGAAGACGCATGGTGAGCTTGGAAATCGCTTCCTGGCTCTCGACTGACCAGATACGGACGGTTTCGTCATCTGAGGCGGTTGCGAATTGCAGGCCGGAGGGAGCGAAAGCGATCGCCGTCACATACCCGCGATGTCCGCGCAGCTGCCTGACAATCTGCTTTTGATCAAGGTCCCAAACGGTGAGCTGTTGATAGCTCCCGGTGACGAGCAGCTTTCCGTCCGGAGAAAACGCACAGGCCTTGATGAAGCCCTTGGGCTCGGACAGGGTGGCCAGATCCGACTTGGTTTCCAGGTCAATCAGCCGGACCAATCCATAGCTGCCCACGGCCAGTTTTCGATTGTCGGGCGAAATCGCCGCGGCGGAAACCGGCTCCGAAAACCCGGTCCAGACCGCTGCCGGTTGGAGCTTGAGTTGGCGCGGTTCGTTGTCGCTTCCCTTGCCCCCCTCGGCTCCCCACAGCGGGGTTCCCGAGGTGATGGCTGCCAGAAGTACAACCAGACACCGCATTCCAACAAATCGGCTCAAACCGGGACCGCGCGAGACGGCAGCGCGGTCACCAAGGGGCGAAGGACGCATCGCAGGCAGCTCCTGTACGCGGGAGGGACACTGGTCTCTCCGCAGTATGGCACAGGAGGCAGGGGAGTGGGAAGAGTCTCCGCCCCCTGCGAAAGAGCTTTCGCAGAGGGTTTCCGCGGTGCATCAGCGGGATGCGGTCTGCCGTTGGTCACGAAGACGCTGGACGATCGGGCTGGACTTCCGGTCCTGGCGGGGCCGGGCGGTCGTCTTCACTCCGGATTGCTTCTGGGGGGTGATCAGGTAGATCCATTCGATGACCTCGCCCCCAATCCCCAGGCGTCCACGGCTCGAGGCTGCCCGGTTGTTTCCGGTCTGCGTTTGCGACTGAAAAATCCCCGCCAGCACGGCGGTTTCTCCGTCGCGCAACTCCACTTCCCCAATGGGTTCCGGCGTCTCCCGGGCCTGCTCGATCGGGCGGCCCTGGGCATCGGTTCCCGGCAGCACCTGCAGTCTGAGACTGCCATCCGAATGGATCATGGGGCGCACACCGATGCTGTGGTCCCGCACCCGGTCTCTCCTTCCGGCGTCGCTCTCCTGCTCGACCACCAGACGTGATGCCTCGGTGCTTTTCATGGTCACCCGCGACCGAGCGACGGCCTGAAGTGGTCCCTGGTCCCGCAGATCCCGCAACAAGGCGGCTTCTTCTCCATTGAACACGGCGAGTTTGAGGCGGCCATCGCGCTCGTTGGGCAGCCCGGCGGCACACTTGAGAATCCGGTCTGACGGATGGGCCCACAGGGTGTAGGGGCCGCCCGCGGAACTGAGATCCTGCAGATCGACGCCACGTCGTTTTTGGGGACTGACACGAACGCCCACCGCCGTGACATCCACTGTGAATTCCGCCTCCGGCGATGACTCGGGGACCTGGGGCGGTGCGACGTCTGCCCGTTCCAGCAGTTCTGCGATCTGTTGCAGCGCTGCATGGGTGTCTTTCACTGCGATTGCTTGCCGCTTGGATGTTGTCGGGCCCACCCCCCGCGCCTTGGGACTGACCAGATTGTCGGTGGCCGTGACCTTTCCGATGCCGGGAGTCAGGTACTTCTGAATCTCGGGCACAAGTTGCTCAGCGGTGCGATGCTTGGGGTAGAACAGCTGAATAGCCGTAACTGGCGTCTCTTTCTGGGTTTTGGGGGCTTCCGGCAGCGAGAGTTCGTCAGCGAGATCGTCGGGTTTGTCGGGTTGGCTGCCGGGAGGTTGTGTCGATGTGGTTCGCCCCGGAACAGGTGGAGGGAGCCGTCGGGAGACATGGCTGGGATCGTCCGCTTCCAGGTCCTGCAATTCCTGCTGGTGAGGCTGCGGGTCGGGATTGGCCGGGTCCCGCAGGACGCTCTCCGTGGTTTCTGTCTCCGTCAGGGCGGGAGCAGTGTCGACGGGATCTCCGGGAAGCGCCGGAATCTCGTCGTTGCCGAACTGCTCCTCGAGGTTTGCGGATTCGGTCTGAATCTGCGCGACGGGGTCGGAACCGATCTCCACCTGTGTGGTTTGGGGTACGACTTCGCGCGTCGGCAGTTCAACGTCATCCCGCAGGAAATCGTCGTTTGGCGGAAGACTTTCCGAATCGTCCGCTTCGGAGGGAGTGGGCTCCTCCTGCGGGATGGTGATTTCAGGCATTTCCTCCCCGGAAGACGCTTTGGTGCTCAGGGAGGGATTTTGGGCGGTCACCGTTGCCGGTTCTTCTTCTCCGAGAAACGCCTGGGGAGGCGCGAGGTCATTCAGAGCGGGGGAATCGTCGGAAACCGGGTTGGCGTGGCGGGGCGCCGGGGGCAATGTCCGGCGATTTTCGGACTCGGTCGCGAGGGGCTGCAAATGTCTTTGCCCGGTTTCGAGCAAGTGCCGGAACTCCCTCACAAATTCGACCGTGGGCTCCAGGCTCGGGCTGCCGCCGTTGGAACCCTGGCGGTGGACAGACTGTTTCAGTTCGCCAAGGTTCGACGCGATGGCATCGAGGCGCTCCTCGATCCCGGCGAGATCGCCCGAGGGGTGGCTTACGCCCTTGGCGCTGGGCTTGGAGAATCGACGCGGCCCCGATGACGGATCGGCCTCGATGGAACCGTCAAATTCAACCGGTGAGTCGCTGGTCGACTGGGCGAGGGAGTTGTTGGCCCCTTGGCCACCAGTGCTGGTCACTGAGCGGTTCGGGCGGCCACGGACTCCCATCGCGTAAATACCTCCCCCCATGACCACACAGATGGCAACGATCAGGGCCCAAAAGGCGAGGTCAAGGGGGTTGCGGGAAGGGCGTGGGGGAGGCTGCATGGAGACACCGGGGAACGGTGACGGGAGGGAGTGGATTCCGGGTGAACCCTGTCTTCTGTGAATCGACCAATCCAGGCCCCAAACTTTGGGAAAAATCGGAATCTCTTCTCCAGGCCTCCCAGGTTTCCCTTCGTCCGATGCAATCCAAGATGTCCGTCTGGCGACCGACCAGGATCAACGATTGAGTCAGAATGGGACGCCTGGGTGGGAAGGGTAATTGAAGTTGAGATTCAGCGTTGTAGCGGTTGATCCTAGGGCATCGTGAATGCTGCGGGTGCGGATCATTCGGGGCCGAATTCTTCTGCAAGTCAGGATTCTTCCCTTCTCTGGGCATCATCGCCACATGCCGGATGTTCGTTGCCAACCGGAATCTGCCTTGTGCCTTGTACAACCGTCAGATCCCCATTCGCCGGCTGCCGCAGCGACCTGCCCGCAACAGGTCGAGCGGTTGTTTGTCGGCTCTGGGCGGGTTGCCGAGGCTCTGCAATGCATCCATGTGGAATGGAGCCCTGTGAAAGGAACGAATAAGTCGCGACTTCGACTGCTGCAGGCGTTGGCTGAGGACGGGGGGCCAGTGAGCACCCAGCCCGATCGGGCCGGGAAACTGCCGTATGGGAAGTCGTTCCTGAGCTTCCTGGTCGTTCAACAGACCGCAGAGGGTCAGTTGCACCGGGAGCAGAGGATCCGCGACCGCCGGAGAGGACTGCTGTGCACCAGGACGGAACTCCGTCCGAAGGCGCAGCGCGTGATCCGGAACCGGTTGCGGATGTTTCGCTGGCTGGAATCCATGATCCAAGAGCCTTTGCCGCCGGCTGTGGCCGCTCGGCCAGGGTTTCCGCGGGGTTCTGACTGACTGGCCTGCCGTACCGTCCGGAGTGGAACCACACCCGATGCGAATCGGGCGGGATCCGCTTCCTCCGTCCCCTTCGACCGACCGATAGGAGCGCAAAGATGATCGGAATCCTGGCCCAGTTTCTGGGTTCTCGCGGGGCGTCACCGACCCTTTCCCGCAGTTCGGCATCGCTGCTGCTGGCGTCATTGGGACTGCTCTCGGGCTGCTCTCGCCAGAAGTGGCATCAGCAAGCCGACGACACCGCCTATGCAATTGTCAAGGAACGGTATGTCGACGAGCGGTGGTCCAATCCCCGGATGGACGTCATCGCCGATCCTCGCAGTCGGTTCTACGACGCGAATGATGCCGACTGTGCTCCCCTGCCGCCCGACGATGAATCGGCCCATCTGTACATGCATCGGGTCTGGGGGATCAAGGGCTACAAAAAGTGGCACGACTTCGGCGATCTCGACGCGATTGAGAATCCGAACTGGCTCGACCCGTTTGGGTACGGACCCCAGACGGTGACGGATAACTTCAAGCACAACGGAACCTATCCCGAAATTCGCGACATGCGATTGGGGGAGGCACTCGACCTCGCCTATCTGCATTCCCGCGATTACCAGACCCAGGTGGAGAACGTCTTCCTGACCGCATTGGCGGTCTCTTTCGAGCGGTTCCGGTTCCAGGTCCAGTTCGTGGGGTTGACCGCCACCACACCGATCGGGATCAGCAATGGCAACAAGCCTGGGTTTGGAACGACCGGGAGTGATGTTCCCGGGATCAATGATGGGGTGACATTCGGGCCTGCCGCCGGTATTCAGCAATTGACCCCCTGGGGGAGTCAATGGTTGGTGGGACTGGCCAACAACACCCTGTGGTTCTGGGCCGACGGCAAGGCCACCGACGCCAGCACCTCGACGCTGTCCTATTCTCTGGTGCAGCCTCTGCTGGCCGGAGCCGGCAAGCGGGTGGTGCTGGAAAACCTGACCCAGGCCGAGCGGGGCATGCTCTACGCGGTCCGCGACTTCGCCCGCTATCGCATGGGCTTTTTCGGGCAGATCGTGGTCGGGGGACCGATTGCCGGGGCGGCGTCGGGATTTGGAGGTGTTTCCGCCGGTGTGGGAACAGGCGTCACTCCCTTGGGATCCCCCGTACTGGCCAACGGCTATCTCGGGCTTCTGCAGCAGGCCCAGATCATTGCGAACCAGGAGTTCAACATCCGGCTGCTGCTGTCAAACCTCGAGAAAACCCGCAACCGGGTTTCGCAACCGCGACGCCCCTATGCCACTCTCGATGAATTGCCTGCCGGTCTGGAAATTCCCGCCGACCTGAGCGATGTGGTGTTCTACCGAAGGGAACCGATGCTCGATGAGTCGCTGCAGCCCATTCGGGATGAGCAGGGGAATCTCGAAATGGAGGGGCGTCTGTACATTACCGACCGGCTGACGGATGATCAGCGTGAGAGCCTGGTGGCTCTGAGCAACGATCCGAAGTGGCGTTCGGTGGTACAGGAACTGGCGGAGAAGTCTGGCCAGGCGACAAGAAACCAGGATGTGGCGCAGCTCGAAACCCAGCTGGCGTCGCTCTACACCTCGCTGCGTCAGAACCGGACGACGCTGCAGAACAACATCGATAACTACAAGATCACCCTGGGACTGCCGACCAGCATGCCGATTTCGATGAATCGGGACCTGCTCAGGCCGTTCGAGCTGGTGGACCCCCGATTGACACGATTGGCCGATCGACTCGACCGGTTTGTCCCCGATCCCCCGGATCTCGATCCGTCCCACCCCGACTACGTCACCATGCAACGGGTGGCCGAGTTGATGAAACGGCTCGATCCCGCGGATCCCGATCAGCAGGTGCTGCAGGGCCTGGTTTTGGAGTTGTTCGTGCTGCGGGATGACATCTCGCGGGATGCGATCGATCCGATGAAGAGCAATTTCCAGGATGCCGTGAAGGTGCTCGAAAAGCGGGGGGGCAACACGATCAAGGATGCCGGTCTGGAGCCCTACGACTCCAAGAAGTTCCGGGAATTGCGGGATCGTCAGGTGGTGCAGTTTGATCTGCTCGACCAGCAATTGCAGAACTTGCGGAACAAGGTGTTGGAGCGGGGACTCTCGACCGAGGCCCGCAAGGCGATCGCGGCCGAAATCAATGACATTCGGGAAGACATGCTGGCACTGTCACAGGGGGTGACGGGTACGGAAGTCAATCTGCGGATGGAATTGATCGAGCTGAACCCGTTTGACATGGAGATGGAAGAGGCGGTAGAGATTGCGCTCGACAATCGTCTGGACCTCAAAAACTCCCAGGCGTTTGTGATGGATGCCCGCCGCAAGGTGGAAGTGGCGGCAAACCAGCTCAAAGCGGTACTGAACATTACAGCGGCAGGTGACATTCGCACGAAGCCCATCGGTGCGGGGGCAGATAATCCCTTTGCCTTCCGGGGGGATGAGAGCAACATCCGGTTGGGGATCCAGTTCACGACTCCCATCCAGTTGGTGCAACAGCGGAACACCTACCGTGCCGTCCTGATTGGTTACCAGCAGTCCCGGCGGAACTTCATGCGTGTGGAGGATCAGGTCAAGCTTGACGTGCGCACAGCATGGCGCAACATTGAGCTTTTCCGCCAGAACTTTGAGACCGCGAAAGCGAACTTGCGGGCCGCCGTCATCCAGTACGACATTGCTGTGGACCGCAGCAATGCTCCGACAGGGGCGACACCGGCGGGTGGTGGCGGCGGGATGGGGGGAGGCAACCAGGGGTTGAACATCCTCAATGCGTTGCGGTCGCTGTTGGATGCCCAAAACCAGCTGATCCAGATCTGGGTGGGTTACGAGCAGAACCGGATCAACATCCACAACTCGATGGGGGTGTTGACTCTGGACGAACAAGGCTTCTGGACCGATGATTTCTACCAGCGGGAAAAAGATCTGGCGGGGTTGGATGCGAATGGAGTATACCGCCCCGGCTTTGGCCCCGATTTTCTCCCTGCTGACTTCAACGTGCTGCCCCCCGGCACGCCCGAGTACATTCCCCTTCCGAGTGAGGATCTGAACAATGCAGCGCCGCAATTCGTTCCCCAGGGGCCGCTGCCGCCCCAAGCCCGGCGGAAGCCTGGTCGCGAGAAACGGATCCAGTACGCCCAGTTGGAAGGGAACGGCCGGACACCCTCAGAGGATGGGCTCACGGTTCGGGGGAGCAGCCCAGAAGCTGATCGGAACCCTAGTCATTCTCGGATTGGCTGGCGGTGGTTTGGCCGCCGCGTTCAATAACGGCCTGATCGGCGGGACCCAGAAAAAGGCGGAAGTGGTCAGTACGGCTCCCGTCACCAAGGGGATGCTGGAGATCACGATTGTCGAGCGGGGAAACCTCGAGAGTGCCAACAATGTGACCCTTTCGTGCATGGTCGAGGGGGAATCGGGAACGGGGATTCTCAAGATTGTGGACGAGGGGGCCCGGGTCACCGGCGGCCAGGTTCTGGTGGAATTGGATTCCTCCCGTCTGAAGAACGATCTGACGAGCCAGCAGATCAAGGTCGAGGAGGCGAGCGCCGCCAAGACCCAGGCGGAAGAAGAGCTGAAGATCCAGGAGAGCCCGAACCAGTCCGATATCGCCGATGCCGAACTGAAGCTGGAGATCGCCAAGTTGGACCTCGAGAAATACGAGGATGAACGGGGCGAGTACACGCAGCAGGAGAACGAGCAGAAGGGGCAGGTTCAGATTGCCCAGGAAGACCTGACCCGGGCGATCGAGAAGCTCCGTTATCAGGAGCGGATGATCGCCAAGGGTTATGCCACCCAAACCGAATTGGATGCCGACCGGATCGCCGAGAAGAAGGCCCGGATTGCACTCGCCGCCGCCGAGGAAAAGCTGCATGTGCTGCAGAACTTCGAACGGAAACGGCAGCTGTCTGAACTGCGGGCGAACGTGAAGGACTACGAGCGGGAGTTGGTGCGGGTCAAGCAGAAGGCGGCCAATGCCATGGTGCAGAAGCAGGCCGACTTCAAGGCCAAGGATCTGACCTACACGGTCGAGAGGGAAAAGTACGAGAAATTGCAAAAGCAGATCGAAGCCTGCATCATCAAGGCTCCCCGGGACGGGCTGGTGGTCTACGCCAACAACCGGTCGGGTGGCTTCCGCGGTTCGAGCAACGAGCCGCTGATTTACGAAGGGGCCAAGGTCCGGGAGCGGCAGGCGATCATCAATCTGCCAGACATCACCCGCATGCAGGTGAACGCCCGCATTCATGAGTCCAAGATTTCGATGGTTCGCGACGGCCTGCCGGTGACCGTTCATGTGGATGCCCGTCCGGGAGAGGTTTTCCGTGGGGTGGTCGACAGCGTCTCGACGGTTCCGATGTCGGCCAACTGGCCTAACGTGAACCTCAAGGAGTACCTCTGCTACATCAAGTTGATCGATGACGTCGACAAGGTCTCGGCGTTGAAGCCTGGTCTGACAGCCGAGGTGGAGATCGTGATCGACCGGGCCGAGCAGGTCCTGATGGCGCCGGTGCAGTCGTTCGTTGAGCGCGGCGGACAGCAGTTTGCCTTCATCCAGGGAGAAGACGGTGCCATTGAGCGCCGCAAGGTGAAGGTGGGGCGTTCCAGCGAGGACAAGACCGAGATCATCGAAGGATTGGCTGAGGGTGAGCGGGTCGTCCAGACCCCCCGGACGCTGATTCCCAAGGAAGTCCAGAAGCTGGAAGAAGAGATTCCCGCTGTCGCGGCCCAGTCCGCGGGGGATGCTGCCAAGGGGGCGCTGCCTCCTGTTCCGAAGCCCCCAGCTCCAAGTGCGGGAGCTGCCCCGGCGGCTGGGGCCGGACAGGGAGCCGCTGCCGGCGGAGCTGCAGCGGGAGGCGCGGGTGGACCCCCGGGTGCAGGGGGCGGAGCGGGTGGTGGTGGCCGGGGCGCGGGGGGGGGAAGCCGGGATCCGGCTGAGTCCTTTGCCCGCATGGATGCCAATGGAGACGGGAAGATCGTCGCCGACGAAATTCCCGAGCAGGCCCGCCAGTTCATGAAAATTGAGACCATGGACAAGAATGGCGACAAGGCTGTTGACAAGGACGAATTCATGAAGGCCATGGAGGAGTTCCGCAAGCGCTTCCAGCAAGGGGGCGGCGGCGGAGCGGGCGGGCCGGGAGGCTGACCCATGAAAATGGCCGCGCAGGTGATCGACCTGCAGAAGCATTACGATCTTGGGCCAGTGGTGGTGAAGGCTCTGAGGGGAGTGTCGCTCGACTTCCCCGAGGGAGACTTCGTGGCGATCATGGGCTCTTCAGGAAGTGGCAAGAGTACCTTGCTCAACCTCCTGGGGGGCCTGGACCGGCCGACCTCCGGCAAGTACATCCTGGGGGGCGAAGATGTCTCCCAGATGGACGACACCCAGCTCTCGACGGTGCGAAACCAGAAGATTGGATTCATCTTCCAGTCGTACAATCTGATCTCGCAGTACACCGTGCTGGAGAACATTGAACTGCCGCTGCACTACCGGCCGGGGCACCCCAAGCTCTCTCCCACGGATCGTGAGAAATGCGAGCGGATGGCCCAGCGGGTGGGTTTGGGACAGCGGTTGGATCACCGGCCATTCCAGCTCTCGGGTGGTCAGCAGCAGCGTGTGGCGATCGCCCGGGCGATGATGAATGATCCCGAGATCATCCTGGCCGACGAGGCCACGGGAAATCTGGACTCGGTCACGAGTATCGAGATCATGACCCTGTTGCGGAACCTCAATGATGAGGGACGCACCATCATCATGGTCACCCACGAACCGGACATTGCCATGTGGGCGAAGCGGCAGTTGGTGATGCGTGACGGTGTGTTGTTCAAAGAGATCATCAACGAGGTCCGCACCACCCCGCAATCGGCTCTGGCCGCCAAGGAAGACAAGGCTTTTGTCGATGACGAGGTGGCCAAGGCGACTCTCGCGGCACTCCCCAAGTCGGCTTCCGCCGATCCGGGTGTCGGTGTCGCGCCGGGCAGTGGTGCGAAGAAGAACGACAATTCGTCGAAGAAGAAGTAGCGTACAGGTCGCGATCAGACTGGCGCTGAGTGTGTTGCAACCCGATCCCCATGGGCTGAGCCATGTTTTCGCGCGTGATTCGCACCATCCAGTTGGGGCTCAAGAGCCTGCTGCTGCACAAGCTGCGCTCGGGGCTCACGATGCTGGGCATCGTGTTTGGTGTGTTCTCGGTGATCGCGATGCTGGCGATTGGTGAAGGGGCCAGCAAGCAGGCTCAAAAGCAGATCGTGGCACTGGGCGCCCGCAATATCATCGTCCGCAGCGTCAAGCCGGTGGAAGGGTCAAGCAACGATCAAAGCGGCGGTGGCACACCCCGCTACGGGTTACTGCGGTCTGACCTGCGCCGGCTGCAGAAGACGATTCCCGAGGTGGTCTCGGCCATCCCCATTCGCGAATTGAACCGCGAGGCACGCTACCGCAAGTTCACCATGCAGTCGCGGCTGGTGGGCTGCACCCCTGAGTACCAGGAACTCAATCAGCTCCGGCTCAGCAAAGGCCGGTTCATTTCAGACACCGACCGGGCGTCGCGGGCGAACGTGGTGGTGCTGGCGCACGAAGTGGCGGCCAAACTGTTTCCGATCGAAGATCCGCTCGAAAACCGGGCGATCCAGGTGGGGGACATCTTCTACAGCGTGATCGGGGTGACCGAGCCGCGAAATGCCTCGGCCGCGATTGGCGGCAGCCTCTCCGGCCAGGAATTCAACAAGGATCTGTACATCCCCATCGAAACCTTCCGGGCGCGGATTGGCGACCAGGTCTATACGCCGAAGCAGGGGGGAATGGACTCGGAGCATGTGGAGTTGAATCAGATCACACTCGAGGTTCGCGATGTGCAGGATGTGATCCGCACCTCGGAAGTGGTGCGTGGCACCCTCGAGAAGTTTCATCCCCAGAAGGATTTTGCGGTGGTTGTGCCGCTGGAACTGCTGAAGCAGGCTGAGCAACTGCGGCAGATCTTCAACGTGGTGCTGGGTTCGATCGCGGCGATCAGTCTGGTCGTCGGCGGTATCGGGATCATGAACATCATGTTGGCGACGGTAACCGAACGGACCCGTGAGATCGGCATTCGCCGGGCGCTGGGTGCCCGGCGGCGGGACATCATCGAACAGTTCCTTACCGAGACCGTCGTGCTGTCTGGAACGGGGGGGATGCTGGGTATTGTGCTCGGATTGTTGACCCCCTTCGCGTTCCGGATGATCCGCAGTTTCGCGTTGAATTTCGTTCTGGATCCGAGGACTCTCTCCGACACGTCCAAGATGTTTCAGGAGATGCAGCCCGAGGTGGCCCCCTGGAGCCTGCCGCTCGCGTTTGGAATCTCGGTGGGAATTGGCATCCTGTTCGGCCTCTATCCCGCCCAGGCGGCGGCCAAACTCGATCCGATTGAGGCCCTGCGACACGAATAGTCGGTAGGCTGGTCCTCTGCAGAGTCGGACCAGCCGATTGCCAGACCTTTCAGTCCAATCCAGTCCTGCTCAGCGTCTCGATCCAAATCGAGGGGCTGGAGGGTTCGGTTCGAGACGACCGGACTGGAAGAAGAAGTTCAGCCGCTGACATGGCCTGCGCTGTCTCCCTCAGTTTGATCGGAACCAGCGCCCGACCTGGTTTCCGCACGGGAAATGTCCTGGGCGGTGGCAATCGCGGAACGATGTCCGGCTCCTCGAGGCCCAAGAGTCCGGGGAGTGAATGGACGTCAGGAAGTCTGCCTTCAGGAGGCAGGGGACCGGGAAGCCGTTTCCCTTTGGTCTTGTTCAGGCCGCCCGACGTGCTGGTTTGGTGCTGGCTGCGGGGAGCGGAGCAATGACGGCGTCGTCCCCCATTTTCTCGGCCAGATCGGCTTCCAGGGCTTCCAGTTGGGATTGCAGCCGCTGGGTATATTTCGCGAGCTCTTCCCGATCGAGATCGGGAGGGACTGCCAGTGGTTTCCCCAGGCGAAAATAGACGGTGGAAAATGGCTTGGGGATCTGCAGACCCGTCCAGCTGCCGGACTTGTACCAGCAGCCTGGGACCGCGGTCACCACAGGCACAATTCGCCGGCCTGAGCGCGACGCCAGATAAGTGGGGCCTGCCTTCAGTTGGTGATGGGGGCCGCGGGGACCGTCGGGGGTAATGAAGATCCGGTATTCATTCGGCACATCGAGCAGTTCGCGAAGTGCCTGGTCGCCACCGCGGGCCGACGAGCCTCGGACCGCGCGAATTCCACTGTGCTTCATGAACTCCACGAGGTAAGACCCGTCCTGATGCCGGCTGACCAGCGCCGCGACGGGGGGCCGGGTCAGCGTATGCCGGGCCAGAGGGGGGAGGATCTGATCGTGCCACAGGGCGTAGATGAACGGTTCGGCGACATCGCCGGAGGGGTCGAGCCCCGGTTCGTCCATCAGCAATTCGTAATGCAGGGTGCGGGCCAGTTGGCGAAACACCATGGCGGCGGACCAGCCGATTGCGGCGGTTAATCTGGGGCTGCGAATACGCATGGACATCACTCCCTGACATTGTCTCCCGGGCTGACGGGCCCTCATGGCCGCAGCGGTGCGGCATGATAGGAGGAGGGAGGCATCGGAGGAACCTCAGTTCTGGCATGACGAACTTTCGATGGGTCGATACACAGCGGGCGGGGCGTTGGTTAGGATTCGGGCCATGAGCAAGCAAACCGAGGATCCGGCCCTTCACAGTGCCCGCCGCGAGGCGTGGGTGGTGTTCGCCATCTGGCTGCTGGCGATGACCTACACGATTGGTGTCTGCAGCCTTTATGGATATGGCCGCGATGTCTCCGATCTGAAGTTTGTGCTGGGTTTTCCGGATTGGGTTTTTTATGGGATCGTCTGTCCCTGGGTCGTCTGCAGCGTGGTCTCCCTGTGGTTTGGTTCGCGTTTCATCCGCGATGAAGATCTGGGAGAGGAACTTCCCGAGCAGGAAGACGAACTGGGATTGGGGGGTTGAGTCATGATGGCCAGTGCGCTGTGTTTCGCCGCTGCGGTCCTTCCCCTGTGGGGAGTGAAGACGACTCAACCGTCTGACTGGGGGACTCTGGTCGCCCTTGTGCTGTTCATTGCCGCGTCGATGTGGATCGGCTTGCTCGCGAACAAGGCGATGCAGAAGAGCAGCTTCATGCAGGGGTTTTTCCTGGGGAACCGGGGACTGGGAGCCTGGGCGCTGGCCCTGACGGCCACCGTGCAGTCTGGCGGGACCTTCATGGGATTTCCTTCCCTCGTCTACTCCCATGGTTGGGTGGTGGCGTTGTGGATCTGCAGCTACATGGTCGTGCCGATCACGGGGTTTGGCATCCTGGGCAAACGCCTGGCCCAGCTTTCGAGACGGACGGGAGCCATTACCGTTCCCGACCTGTTCCGGGCCCGGTTCAACAGTCCCGGTTTGGGTTTGCTGGCGTCACTGCTGATCATGTTTTACATGTCCTTCATGATGGTCGCCCAGTTCAAAGCGGGGGCGGTGGTCATGAAACATTCCTGGCCTGGGGCTGGTTCCCGGGAGATGGCCGAGGATATTCCTGCCTACAAGCTCAACTCGGCGGCGCTCGAAAAGCTGGGAGAGCGGGGAGTTCCCGCCGAGATCATTGCCAAGCTGGCACCGCTGGAAGACCGGGGCTTTGATGCCGAAAAGGATCTGAAGGCCGAAGTTGGCAAGGTTTTGGGAGATGCGGAGCTCAGTCAGTACGGACCTGCCGTTGTGGCGGCCTCTGAGCAACTCGACTGGCAGTACCTGATCGGGTTGGGTGTCTTCACCGTGACGGTGGTGAGTTACACGCTGCTGGGAGGGTTTCTCGCAGCGGTCTGGACGGATTTGTTTCAGAGCGTGCTGATGTTGGTGGGAGTGATGCTGCTGCTGGTCCTCGTGGTCAGCTCCTCGGGTGGTCCTGAGGCGGCGACCCGGATGGCAGTTGAGCGCTTGGGACCGACGTATGCGATGGGGCCGGGGTATGATCCGACGGGCACGGGGCGGATGTTCATGCCGGTAAGCCTGGCGTTTTCCTTCTTTTGGGTCTGGGTCTATTCCGGTGTCGGTTCGCCAGCCGGAATGGTGCGGATCATGGCCGGGAAGGGGACCGAGGTGATCCGCAAATCGATCTACCTGTTGGCCGGTTATAACCTGCTGATCTACTTGCCCCTGGTTGTGATCTGCATCTGTGGCCGGGCGCTGATCCCCGATCTTCCCGCGGGGAAGACCGATTCGATCATCCCGGAATTGTCGATCCTGACGACGTCCCGTTTGCCCGGGGGATCGATCATCGCCGGTTTGATCCTCGCCGCGCCCTTCGGGGCGGTGATGGCGACGGTGAGCTCCTACCTCGTGGTCATTGCCTCAGGATTGGTGCGCGATGTTTATCAGCGATTCATCAATCCCTCCGCGGGAACCCATGAATTGCGGCGGCTTTCGTACCTGACGATGATCGGGATTGGTGTGGTGGCGGTCCTCGCCAACATCCGGCCCGTGGCCTATCTGCAGGTCATCGTGGTCTTCAGCGGAACCGGAGCGGCCGCGACCTTCTGTATTCCGGCGATCATGTTGGCCTATTGGCGGCGGGCGACTGTGGCCGGAATGATTGCCGCCATGGTCGGGGGGGCGGGGACCATGGTGCTGTTGTATGTGCTGGGGGCCCAGGGATTCGGCAGCCAGTTGATCGGAGCGGCGTCGGCATTCCGTCCCTTCTATCTGCTGGGTTTGGATCCGTTGATCTGGGGTCTGCTGGTCTCGGCAGTTTTGGGAATTGTGGTGAGCCTGCTGACGGCACCTCCTCCCGCGGAGACGATCTCGCGGCTGTTTGATCTTGAACGCCCAGCCAAGGAAGCGACTGCATGAGTTCCGCGAAGTCAACCGGTCAATTACCTGAGGCAGCACCCTCGGGAGCGATCACCGCGACCGGACGCTGGATGGCCCTGCTGGCCGCCCTGTTGGGGTGGCTGTTTGACGGGGCCGAGATGGGCCTGTTTTCGATGGTGGGCCGAGCGGCGATGCAGGATCTGTTGGGATTCGGCAGTTCTCCGACCAAGCCCGAGGAAGACCAGATCGCGCTCTACTTCGGCATCGTCATCGCGATGTTCCTGGTGGGGGCAGCGACGGGCGGCGTGCTGTTTGGATGGTTGGGTGACCGGATTGGCCGAGTGCGCGCCATGTCCCTTTCCGTGCTGACCTATGCCGTGTTCACCGGGCTGTGTGGTTTCGCCGCCACTCCGTTGCAGTTGGCTGTGCTGAGGTTTGTGGCGTCACTGGGGATGGGGGGCGAGTGGGCCCTGGGGGTGGCTCTGGTGATGGAGGTGTGGCCGAATCGGTCACGAGCGCTCATGGCCGGGCTGATTGGCGCCGCCGCCAATGTGGGTTACATGCTGGTCGGGTTTGTCGGGCTTGTCCTGGCTGCCTGGCTGACCACTGTCGAGAAAACCCTTCTGGGTTGGGGTGTGGGCGTCGAGACGGTCCAGTCGCTGGTCGCATTCAAGGGGTGGCGACTGCTGATGATTCTGGGGACCACCCCGGCGATTCTTACTTTCTTCTTTCGGCTGTTCGTCCCCGAATCCGAAAAGTGGCAGGAGCAGAATTCCCGCGGGACAACCTCACATTGGAAGGCGGCGGATCTGTTCGGCGTGCTGGTCGGGGCCCTGGGGCCGGCCTTGATCATTTTGGCTTGGGCGCAGGACTGGTCGAAGAGTCATCCCGAGAGCTGGATGGGGCAGAATCTCTCTCTGGTTCGGTGGGGATCGATTGCCGTGGGGCTGATCATCGCGACAGTGGGCTATACCTACCCCGTCTTGCGGTTTGTGATTCGCTCCACGCGGGCAGCCGGACGTCCCTCCGAAACCGGGCCCATCCTCGGACGGATGTTGATTGCCGCACTGCTGTCGGGAATTGCGCTGCTGGGAACGTGGGCTTCGGCCCAGTGGGCAGCCGCCTGGGCTGGCAAATTGACGAACGGCATCGCAGGCAGCACCGCCCGGGAGTGGACACAGATCTTCTCGGCGGCTGGTGCCTGCGTGGGAACCATTGCAGCGGCGATGGCGGGCAATCTGTTCGGTCGACGGATCTCTTACTTTGCCCTGTGTGTGATGTCCCTGGCGGCCACGTTGTGGTTCTATGGCGGAAACAGTGAGTACAACAACCAGTTCCTTGTATCGGTCTTCCTGCTGGGGGCCACCACCGCTTCGTTTTATGGCTGGTTGCCGTTGTATCTGCCCGAACTGTTTGGCACGTCGGTGCGGGCCACCGGTCAGGGATTCGGTTTCAATTTCGGGCGGATTCTGGCCGCTGTCGGGGCCCTGCAGTCGGGAGTTCTGACGTCGATGTTCCCCAATGGAGTGAAACTCCTGGGCATTCCCATGGCGGGGGGTTATCCGGCGGCCTGCAGTACCATGAGCCTCGTGTATCTGCTGGGTTTGCTGGTGATTTGGCTGGCTCCTGAGACCCGCGGTCGTCCCCTGCCCGAGTGACAGCGTGCCCAGCCTTCGCGTTTCGGTGAAGACAGGTGCCCGGCTGCACTTCGGTCCGCTGGCGGCGGGAGTGACCTCCGGCCGCCAATTCGGTGGTCTCGGGGTGATGATCGAAGCCCCGGGAATCGAGGTGGTGGTCCAGCGGGCGTCGCAGAACGAGATTCTGGCCGACGAATCCTGGACCGACCGGATCCGGAATACGCTGGACAAAATCGGCCACCGATTGCCCCCTTCCGCCCGGTCTGGATTTCGGGTGGAGTTGCTCAAGGTCCCTCCGGCGCATTGTGGATTTGGTACAGGAACGCAACTGGCGCTGGCGATTGCCGCTGGGGTGTGTCGAGCGGCTGGGCAGAGTGTGCCCCCCGCGTTCCAGTTGGCCCAGGAGATCGGGCGAGGGGCCCGATCTGCGCTTGGAATTCATGGGTTTGACCAGGGAGGGCTGCTGCTCGAGGCGGGCAAGCTCCCCGGGCAGGCGGTGGGATGCCTGGTGGCGAGAACCGGGTTGCCCCGCGATTGGTGCTGGGTCTTGGTGCGTCCCCGGGATGACGTCGGAGTCTCGGGGAGTGAGGAGGTCTCGGCCTTTTCGAGTTTGCCCCCCATGTCCGGCGGCCTCACCGCCGAATTGTGCGGACTGGCGGTCAGGGAGATTCTCCCCGCCGCACAAGCGGCGGATTTTCCGGGTTTCGCCCGGGGCCTGTGGGAATTTGGCTATCGAGTTGGCGAATACTTCGCACCCGTGCAAGGGGGAGTCTTCGCCCATCCCCAGGCCCGGAGTTTGGCCGCTGCCTTGCGCAAGAGGGGCGTCTGGGGTGTGGCCCAGACATCCTGGGGGCCAACTCTCGCAGTGATCCAACCCCATAAGGGCGAGGCGGCCGAATTGATCGCCTGGATCAAACGGGAGGCAATCGGTGGAGCCTGTGATGTGATCTGCACCCGACCGCTCAATCACGGAGCCGTGATTGAGGTCGATGGCGATCCAGACGGTCGGGATTGACCCGCACCCTGTGGAACTTTCAGACCACCGCCGGTCCCCGCTCCGGGGGGACGCCGTCGACTCCCGCACACCTCAGGATTTTCTGGCCTTCCAGGAATAGGCGTCCCGGGAGTTGTCGTGCATCAGGCGTTGGGCAAATGCAGCGCCCTGTTCCCGGGCGAGCGCGAGTGCCAGCTGGTGCACCTCGGCATAGCTGTTGAAACGGGCACTCACCGGCCAATTGCTGCCGTAAATCAGGCGGTTGTCACCAAACGCTTCGAATGCTGTTTCGAATACGGGACGGTAATAGGCCGGCATGTTCGGCGACTTGTGATCGGGTTGAGAGGCCCCTTCCACCAGGGCCGACACTTTGCACCAGACCCTGGGGTGCTTCTTGAGCGCCAGCAGATCTCTCCGCCAGGTCTGGGGGGGAGCCTGTCCATCGATCCGCACATTGGCGAGGTGATTGACGACAATCTTGAGATCGGGGAGCAATTCGGCCAACTGGCGAATGGGACTCAACATCTCGGGACCGCCGTTGATGTCGAGTGTGAGATCGAGCGACTGCAGCTGCCGCAAGTCGGTGTGGAATGCCGCCGTTTCGATCTGCTGAAGGAGGTTCCCTCCCCCAATCCGGATGCCCCGAAAGAGCCGGTTGGCGGCGAATCGTTCCAGGTGCTTTTGGAACCCGGGAGTGCCCGGCGCCAGCTGGCCAACAATTCCCACTAGAAACGGATCCGATTCCGCCAGATCCAGCAGCCATTGATTGTCTTCGAGCCAGGAACTCGCCTCGACCACGACGGTGCCCACCACCCCCAGCGGTTGAGACAGCTTCCGATACTCCGGCGGAAGCACCGGGCGATAAAGAAACGGGTCATCGCGGGACGGCCACGGAACTCCCAGAGTCCGCCGGGGATCGTAAAAGTGGGTGTGGGTATCAATCGTTGGAATTCCCGCCGCGCCGTCTCCCGTCTCCGACGCCCGGCCAGGGGTTTCCGTGGCGAGCGCCGCTCCGGCGACCAGGCCGGTCGTCAGGAATTCGCGGCGGGTTTGCAGGTAGCCTTCTGGGTGCCGCATGGGATCACTCACGAGGATCGAGGGGCGGAATTCCTGGTCGTGGAATCGACTGCGGGACGAGACCGGTTTGGAACGGTCGCCCGGCGGAAAGAGAGTGACCATGCCAATCGACGACAGGCGAAACCAGACGTTGGCTGCCCCTGCAGATCGGGAGGCAAAATCGACAGTCTCCGCTCTTCTCAGCGGCGGTAGCTCGACCGGATGCCTTGATCGGGCTGGGGGGCGTCGCGCTTGAGCAGGGAGTTCATGGCGTTCCCCTGGTCGCGAAACCACTGAAAGAGGATGCTGACGTCGGTCCCGATGCAGAAGTGCTTGACCCCCATCTCCAGGAATCGGCCGGCTTCGTCGGGATGCGAGATTTCCGCGCGCGGGGCGATCCCCTTCTTCAGAGCGGTCTCGATGACATACTTCTCCGCCTCACGCACCCGCGGGTGGGCGAATTGGCCGGTCAATCCCAGGCTCATGGAGTAGTCAGCTGGACCAAACTGAACCATGTCGACCCCGGGAACCGAGAGCAGCTCTTCGAGGTTTTCAACAGCCGATTCCTTTTCGATCATCAGGGCGATGACGGCCTGGTCGAGTGCATCGACAAAGGCCGGCGTTCCCGGTTCCACGACGAACCCAACCTCGCGGCGCATGCCCACCCCGTGGCGGCCCCGGGCGTGGGGGGCCTCGGCCCGGACAGCGCGGACGCACTCTTCGACATCCTGTTTCGTGCGGGGATCGGCAAACAGCACATTCTGGATCCCTGAGCCAATCGAGCGGATGGTCAGGTAGGTCCGGGGTTCCTGTTCAATCTTCATCATCCCCGTCATGTGGGGAAAGAGGTCGATCGCCCGGCCAATATTTTCGAGGGCGTAGAGATCGTACGGTGCGTACTCCCCGACGAATTCCACATCGTCGAACATTCCCGAGTGACCAACCAGTTCGATGATGGTTGGCCAGGAGCTGTGGATGTGGGTGCCGAGGCTGGGTTGGTCGGCTTGAAGCAGCTCCCGCAGGCGGTTGCGTCGCATGAAAAATCCGGGGAAAGCGTTGGTCAAAGGGGACGGGACGACACACTCCCGGGGGAGCAGATGGCGAGAGTATCGCGGTCCGGCGGGGGGGACAAGCGGAGCTGGAGCAACACCCGTTTTGGGAGGGGAATGGCAACCGTTCGCAAGGTCGGCTGGATGCTGTGTCAGGGACCTTCAGTTATCCCCGAAAACCCCGCTGGGCAGGATGGGACGCATTTGCCGCAGAGGGTAGACTGTCTGTTCTTGTTGTCCTTCACGCCATCGGACTCCAGTGCCTCCCATGCCGTCTCCCGTCGCAGACACACAACCCCGTTCCCGACTGGCGCAGCGTTGCCAGTACTTCACCGAGTCTGTGATTCGCGAGATGACCCGCATCGCCCAGAAGCACGGGGCGATCAACCTGGGGCAGGGGATGCCCGATTTCGATGCCCCGGAAGTCGTTCGGGAGGCCGCCTGTCAGGCCATCCGCGATGGATACAACCAATACGCGATCACCTGGGGGGCACCCGCCCTGCGCCGGGCGATCGCCGCCAAAGCCAGTCTCTTCAACCGGATTGAGGCTGATCCTGAGACGCAGATCACGGTTTGCTGTGGGGCGACGGAATGCATGATGGCGACGATGATGGCCCTGATCGACCCGGGCGATGAGGTGGTCATTTTTCAGCCTTTTTACGAGAACTATGGACCCGACGCGCTGTTGAGTGGAGCCACTCCCCGATGGGTGAAGCTGCGCTGGCCGGATTGGAGTTTTGACCCAGAGGAGTTGCGAAACGCGTTTTCCAAGAAGACCCGGGCCATTATTCTCAATACACCCAACAACCCCACCGGCAAGGTCTTCCGGCGGGAAGAGCTGCAATGGATTGCCGACCTCTGCGTGGAGCATGACGTCTACGCGTTGTCGGACGAAATCTATGAGTACATCCGGTTTGGAGACCAGCCCCACATCAGCATCGCCACTCTGCCCGGGATGGCGGAGCGGACAGTCACGATCAGTGGATTGTCCAAGACCTTCAGCATCACCGGCTGGCGGCTGGGATACTGCATCGCACCGGCGGATGTGAGCGTGGGAATTCGCAAGGCCCACGATTTTCTGACCGTCGGGGCTCCGCACCCGTTGCAGATGGCGGGCGCGGCGGCACTCGAATTACCCTCCACCTATTACCAGAAACTGCAGAACGACTATCGCCGGAGGCGAGACCTGTTTGTGCCCTACCTCCAACAGGCAGGTTTTGAGTGTGAGGCTCCTGAAGGAGCCTATTACGTCATGACCGACATCACGCCGTTTGCGACGGGGCTCGACGATGTGGCGTTCGTCAGACGCATGATTGAGACCGTGGGGGTGTCGGCGGTTCCTGGCAGCAGTTTTTACTCCCCCCGAACCGAGGGGGGGCAGAAGGTCCGCTTCATGTTTGCCAAGAAAGACGAGACCCTGCACGCCGCAGGACAGAGACTGCTGGGACTGCGGGAGGCTCTCGCCCAGAGGACCTCTTCGTGAGACAGGTCAGGGGGTGCGGTGGGATTGCAGCAGTCGGTACAGCGCGTCGAGTGATTGCGGAATGACGTTGACATCTGCGAGGACCGGCATGAAGTTTGTGTCTCCGTTCCAACGGGGCACAATGTGCCAGTGCAAATGTCCGGGCAATCCGGCCCCCGCGACCTTTCCCAGGTTCAGTCCGATGTTGAAGCCGTCGGGTGACATGGCCCGGTTGAGGACTCCGGTCAATTCCCGCAGCAATTGCCCACATTCCAGCAGTTCGCTGTCGTCCAGTTCGGCCAGATGAGCCTTGTGAGCATAAGGGGCGACCAACAGGTGGCCGTTGTTGTAGGGGAATCTGTTCAGCACCACGAAGGCGTGCTGGCCGCGTTGGAGGATCAAATTTCTCTGGTCGTCCGCCGGGTGGTCCCGACCAGAACAGAGGAAGCATTCTCCAGCAGCGGGACGATCTGGGGACTTGATGTACGAGAGCCGCCAGGGAGCCCACAGTGTTTCATGAGACATGCGAAGTGGTCACCTGTTGGAGGGACGGAGTTGCGAGCACGAACGACGGCATTCTTTCAGAAGTTCGTGATGACACTCAAGGCGGGTTTACCGTCCTTCCTGAAATCCGCAGACCGAAATTCACCATCTGAAGGACAAGCCTCCCGGACGGGACGGAGGCTGTGGCGGCTTGAGAACGGTCATCGTGTTGAGGCAGATCGACCTTGGGGAACCGGGAGATGAAGACCGAATCTGCGAATCCATCCTGGGAAAAAGCCTCCCGCTCGGCGCAATTGGGGGTGGTGGTGAACGCCGCCCTGGCGGCGGTGAAGCTGGTGGCTGGTGTGGTGGGAAATTCCTACGCGCTGGTCGCCGATGCCGTCGAGTCGACGTCCGATATCTTCTCCTCGCTGGTTGTCCTGGGAGGATTGCGGGTGGCGACCCGGGGACCGACCGACGAGTTTCCATTTGGATTTGGGCGTGCCGAGACACTCGCCGCAGTGGCGGTCTCACTGATGCTGGTGGGGACATCGATCGGGATCGCGGTTGAGGCGGTCCGCGAGATTCGGACGCCACATCATGCGCCGGCAGGGTGGACTCTCATCGTTCTGTGCACGGTCATCGCGGTGAAGTGGTGGATCTCTCGAAGCGTGCATGCGGCAGGAAAGGACGCGGGCAGCCGGGCCGTGCAGGCCGATGCCTGGCATCATCTCAGTGACGCGATCACGTCTATGGCGGCGTGCGTTGGAATCAGTCTTGCGCTGTGGATGGGGCCGGGCTGGGAGGCGGCCGATGACTGGGCGGCTCTGGTGGCCGCGGGAGTCATTTTCATCAACGGACTCCTGATGCTCCGCAGTTCCGCCTTCGACCTGCTCGACCGGAGTGCCGAACCTGAGGTCATGGAGCGGGTGCGCGAGGTGGCCAGTCAGGTCCCGGGAGTCCTGGCTGTCGAGAAGCTGGTGGTACGTCGGGCTGGACTTCAGTCGTTCGTCGACATCCACGTGCACGCGGAGGGGGAGATGCCCTTGCGACAGGCCCACGATTTGGGAGGGGCGGTGAAATGGGCGATTCTCAACCGAGTCCCCTCTGTGGGAGGGGTGCTGGTGCACATGGAACCGTTTGAACCGGGCGCGGATTCCACAAACGCGACGCACTCACTCAACCCGGGATGAACTCCGCCTGGGACGGAAATCCACCCGGGAAAGAAAGTTGAGTTGCCAGCCATCCGGTCAGGGTAGGCTTTCCCTCGCAGCCGGTTTTCGCTCCTCGCCTCACGCCGGCAAGACCCGGCGCAGGAAGTCGATGAAGTTCCGCCACATGATCCCTTCGATGTCATCCTCGGTGTAGCCCCGATCCCGCAGCAATTGCGGCAGTTGCTGCAAGTCGGCGATCGAATCCATATCGAGGGGCATTTGTTCTGTCCCGTAGCCGCCATCCAGATCGGTCCCGATGCCAACGTGCTTGGCATTTCCCGCCAGTTGGCAGATGTGATCGATGTGTTCACAGATTCGCGCCAGCTTGAGCTGGTAATCCTGAGGCTTGCTGCGGAGATGCTTCCAGCCGGGGACCATCATGATGGCGTCAAACGCCATCCCCAGCACGCCCCCGCGGTCGATGACGGCTTTCACCTGGTCATCGGCGAACTGACGGTTCCAGGGGGCGAGCGGACGGCAATTCTGGTGGCTGGCCCACACGGGGCCCTGAAAGATCTCCAGCGACTCCCAGAAAGCCTCATCGCAAAGGTGGGTGACATCCAGGATCATCCCCAGGCGGTCCATCTCCCGCAGCAGTCCCCGCCCCTTGGTCGGCAGGGGCCCCGCCGCGTCGGTTCCGTGCGCATAGACTCCGGGTCCGTAGTGGGCCGGCCCGATCGCCCGCAGTCCCGATTCGTAGGCCCGTTCGAGATGGCCCAGAGTGACCAGAGAATCTGCTCCTTCGAGGCTCAGGACATAACCGATGGGGGTCTTGGGGGGCTTGGTCCGCGAGTCGCGGGTGTAGAGCCCCTCGTCCTGAAAGGGGGTGTTCAACCAGAGGTCAACATGCCGCTCGAGTTCGCCGCGGGTCCGGAGCGCGGTCATTTCCCCCGCCGCTTCCATTTCTCGGTACCAGGCCAGTTGTCCCTGAGTCTGTGCCCACGCCTGGGATGGCGAACTCCAGCCCGGCAGCTTGTGGAAATAGGGTGAGTGCCGCCCGATCTGGGTGGCGACGCAGACCCCGATCCGACCCCGCCGCATCTCCGGCAGACAAACCGTTCCATTTCCCCGGTCGACCTTGTCCTTCATTGAGAGTTCCCAACGACGGATCTTTTCGAGCGGCCAGGTGAGATCCCGGTTCCACTCCAGGGCGTTCATGCTAAGGTCGAGGTGGCAATCGAAAATGAGCGGAAAGCTGGACTGGTTCATGCTGGGGTTCCTGACTGTGGCCGACGAATTTCCGGAGCATAGTCCATTGTCGCGGGGATGGACTAGCCAAGGATCTGGTGGTGACATAACCTGCATTCCTGTGAACGCCCGCACCATCCATCCTCGACCCTGACGACCCGTGATGTCCCGAATTTCACGCCGAGACTGGCTGCGGGCGGGACTGTCAGGAGCCCTGTTGGGCCAAGACCCGACATTGTGGGCGGCACCGGACCGTCAACTGGGAGGGAATCCTTCCGGCTCAGATGATGGCTCCCGGAATACGTCGTTTGAACGGGGAGATGCCGTCCCCAATTTTTATGTGCGGGCAGTGACCGGCCCGCTGCAGGGAAAGTCGGTCTGTTACGTCTGCCGCAATGGGGATCGCCCGGTGGTGATGATTCTCGCCCGTAAAATCATTCCCGGTCTGGGTGATTTGTTGCGGGATCTGGATGAGCAGATTGACGCCCATCGTGCGGATGGACTGCGCGGATTCGGAGTGTTCATCGGTCCCGACAGCCGCAAATTGTTGCCGCAGGTGCAGACCCTCGCATTTGAAAACAAACTGAGTCTTCCCTTGACGCTGGCGGCCGCTCCGGCCGAGGGCCCGGCCGTGCGTGGTTTGTCTG
>JBKDUK010000288.1:0-116242 GCA_046339535.1 Planctomycetaceae bacterium
GCCCGATTGGAACTCTTGCGACTGGTCGCGTGCCGCTGCCGAATGGGCCGAGGCCGCTCGGGAATGGGGAGCCGAATTCACCCTCATTTCCTCCGATGCCGTGTTCACCGGCCCCTGGATGTTCCATCGTGAAACCGGGAATTGCTTCTGCGACAGTTCCGAAGCCCGTCTGCTCCGCCAAACCGAGCAGGCCGTTTTGACCGCCAATCCACAAGCCCTCGTGGTTCGCACCAACGCCTTCGGATGGGCCCCCCTCCCGGAACTGGCCGGTCTTCCCGAACAGGTTGTCGAAACTCTCACCAACGATGGGCAACTGCGTCTGGACTGCCAGCGCCATGCCACCCCCATCCTGGTGACCGACCTCGCCGGCGTCCTCGAAGAAGCCCACGTCAAGAAGCTGGCGGGCATTCACCACATCGGCGGCGGCGAACGAGTCAATCCCTTCCGGTTCGCCTGCCTCCTGGCCGACCAGTTCGGCCTGCCCCTCGCGGGCCTCAACGCCCACGACCTGGGGGCGAATGGACGCCGGGAATTCGGCGGCGGCGAAACCTCTCTGCAAAGCCGACGGATCCGCAAGACCCTGAATGTGCCGCTCCCCCTGATTCGCGACTCGGTCGGGCAATTGCACGATCAGCATGTCAGCGGCTACCGCGATCGGTTCCAGTCGGAGTCGTTCACTCTGGTGCCCGCCCGGGCCGCCTGAACGGTCTGGTCACTGTAAAATCCGATCACGACTCTCGACCCCGGCCGATTTGTGCCGGGGTCTTTTCATTCTCCCCCTTCCCCGTTCGGCTGCAACATTGATCCCCGACGAACTCTCACCGGCCGACCCCGCAGCATTCGGATTTGATCCGCAGGTGCTGGCCGAGATTCGCCCGGCGATTGAAGAGTTGCGGCAGCGGCAACGCCTGGCCGGAGCGGTTGTCGCGATCCTGCGCCGTGGTCAGGTCGTCTTCTTCGAAGCCATCGGGACCCGCGATGCCGCAGGCGGAATCCCCCTCGAACGGGACTCGATCTTCCGCATCTTCTCGATGACGAAGCCCCTCACCAGTCTGGCGGTGTTGCAACTGGCCGAGCGGGGCCAGCTCGATCTCGATGCCCCCCTCGAACGATTTCTGCCCCAGTTGGCGGATCGAAGGGTGTTGCAGGAGGATGGTATCACCCAATTTCCCGCCCAGCGTTCACTGACTCCGCGGGATCTGCTGCGGCACACTGCCGGAATGCCCTACGGGGCATTGGGCCGTTCGACCGGCGAGCAGCTCTATCAACAGGCCCGACTGCTCGATCAACAGACCGACCTGGCGACACTGGTAACCAAGTTGGCCGCATTGCCATTGATCAGCCAGCCGGGTGCCAGATTCACCTATGGCGTCGCCACCGATCTGCTGGGGCGGCTGATCGAAGTGGTTTCTGGCCAACCCTTCGATCAGTTCCTGTCCCGGGAATTGCTGGTTCCACTCGGTATGCGTGAGACCGGTTTCTCGGTTCCTCCCGAGTCATTCCCCCGCTTCCTCGAACTGCTTGGTCGGGGTGCGAATGGTGGGCTGGCCGTCATGGAACGCCCGGAGTCGAGCCGTCTGCGGCAGCCTCCCCGTTTTCTCTCGGGCGGAGCCGGCCTGGTCTCCACTGCCGCCGACTACATCAGGTTCTGCCGGATGCTGTTGTTGCACGGTCGGGTGGGAGACACTGCGCTGGTGCAACCTGCGACGATCCAGGCCCTCACCGGCAATCAACTGCTCGGCTCGGCCTACCCCATCACCGTTGCCGATCAGCCGCAGCCCCACCAGGGATTCGGCCTGGGGGTCTCGGTGGTCTGCCAGCCTCCCACGACGCCAACCGGTCCGTCCGTGGGCGAATATGGCTGGGGGGGGGCCGCCTCCACTCACTTTTGGGTCTCGCCACGGGATGAACTGGCGGTCATCGCCCTGTCGCAGGTGATGCCCTTCACGCTGCAGCTTGAGAACCGGATCAAGCCAATCGTCTACCGGGCGTTACGCGATCGAAGATGAGAGGAACGGGGCATCTTCGGCACCAGCTTCCCCCCATGCACGCAGATTTGGGGACTGGGCGACCGGCGGCGAAGCAAGTCCCGTTGGCCGTGCTGATCTATGCCTCCGCAGCGGGGCGTTCCCCCCGCGTCGACTGTTCAAGCGGCAAACTGCGGTCGACCAGCGTGAAGAGCGCGGTGTAGACGAGTTCTCCCACGAGACTCGCCGCCCGCCACACCACTGTCACCAGCACAGCCGCTCCGGGTTCCAGGTTCGACAACAGGGCCAGCGTGAGGGCTTCCCGCACCCCCAGTCCACCGGGGGCGAACAGGGCCACGAAACCACCCACCATGGCAATGGCGGCCGCTCCGGTCCAGCGAGGCCAGTCGCTCCAGGCGAAGTCCTGCGGACTGACGGAGAGAATGGCCAACCCCAATCCGAGCCCCTGAATCCACCACGCCGCGAGAAACAGCACAAAACCGCACGGCACCAGATACCAGGGAAGATGCTCCAGCACGCCGTCGCCATCCCCTCTCCGTTCCGCCATCCGCGACGCGAGGGTCACAAACTGACGGGAAGAGAGAGACAGCCCCACGATGCCCGCCAGGGTCACCCCCAGGGCCACGCCGATCCCCCAGGCGGGACGTTCCGCCAGCATCTTCAGCCATTCGAGATGCGGCACATTCACCGAGGCATACGGGGCCAGCATCGCCACTGTCGCTACCCCCGCCGCCATGTAGGTGAGCGTCTCAAGCGTCACAGTAAAGGCCCCCACGGCGGGCCGCAGGCCAAACTTGCGCAGCATGGCCGTCCGGATCACGATGACGGTCGCCTTGCCGGGAACGTACTTCCCCAGGTGCCCGAGCAAATAGGAATGGATCGTAGGGAACCAGGGAGATTTCACCCCCAGTTCCACCAGCAGCCAGCGCCAGAACCAGATCGATGGGAACCACGCGAGCAGGGTACACAGGGCGCAGAGGGCGAACGCTGTCAGGTCAATCGCCAGCGACTTCCCCTCCAGGTCGCGCCACATGTCGCGGGCCTGGCGGGAGACAAACCAAATCACCAGGCCAAACAGTCCCCACTTGACCCACGGCCACACCCGGGCCCCCAGCGACGATGAGGCTGATGACATCGCGGCCGTGGGAAGCTGGGAATCTGACATGCCGCACATCCTTGTGGGAAATTGTCCGCCAGTCTGGAAACCTGCCACGGTCCATCTGTCGGGGACTGACCTCAAACGGTTTGGGGAGTGTAGTCCGCCCCTCGGTTTCGGGAAATCACTCTTTTCCAGCTCTTCCCGACAGTTCCTGGCGAATCTTCTGCGACGTGGCCACCTCCACACGGCGGTTGTGGGGCGCCTCGCGTGTTCCATTTCTCCCAGCCAACTCGCTTCACTCAGGCGATCGGGCCCGATAGAGTGCTGTTCATTCCTACCCCCACCCCCTCCCGCCCAGCCTTCCAGGAAGCAACATGTCGCAGAAGACAGTTCCTCCCGCTCAGGGTCTGACCACTGTCCAGTGGCTCATCTGCATCATCGCCGCGATTGGCTTCGCGTTCGACATTTACGAACTGCTAATGCTGCCGTTGATTCTCGGCCCTGCCTCCCAGGAACTGCTGGGAACCGCTCCGGGCATCTGGAAGGGGATCATGTTCTTCGTGCCGGCGTTTGTCGGCGGGTTGGTAGGAATGTGGGGTGGGGTGCTGACCGACCGGCTGGGCAGACGGTTCGTGCTCACCTGGAGCATCATCCTGTATGCCGTCTCGGCCTTCCTCGCCGGGTTCTCGACCAACATCTACATGCTGCTGTTCTTCCGCTGCACGACCTTCATCGGGGTCTGCGTCGAATTCGTGGCGGCAGTAGCCTGGCTGGCCGAGTTGTTCCCCAACCCGATCCAACGTGAGAAGGTGCTGGGCTACACCCAGGCGTTCTCTTCGATTGGCGGGTTGCTGGTGGCCATTGCCAGCGAATATTTGTCGAGCAAAGGAGCGGATGGGAAAGCCGTGGCCGACGCTTTGCCGGCGATCGCCATCCCTGGTTTTCTGACCCCCCTGTTGGGACAGATCAAGGAAGGGTTCGAGCATGCTCCCTGGCGGTACACCCTGATGTCGGGGCTGATTCCCGCGTTGCCATTGATCATCATCCGCCCCTTCCTGCCCGAAAGCCCGATCTGGGCGCAGAAAAAGGCGGCCGGAACGCTGCGTCGGCCCAGCTTTGCCGAACTGTTCTCTCCCGAATTGCGGCGGACGACACTCGTCACCACGATCATGTTCGCCTGCAGCTACGGGGCGGCGTTTGGGGCCATCCAGCAGCTTCCTGAGATCGTCAAGGGGCTGAAGGGGACCCAGGCCCAGGTCGAAGCGGCGGTCGGCGAATTGACGCTGCCCCCCGATGCGGACAAGGCCAAGGCGATGAAGATCGCCACCACGATCCGGACCGAGCAAAAGGTCGCCAGCCAGTACACCAAGATGCAGGAAGTCGGGGGACTCGTCGGCCGCTTCCTGCTCGCCCTGCTGGCGGTCAGGATCGCCAGCCGGCAGAAGCTGATGCGGATCTTCCAGGGTCCGGGGCTGTTCATCGTGCCCCTCATTTTCTACTTCTTCCTGAAGATCCCCAACACCACCTTCTTCGAGCTGGATCTCACGAAGATTTACCTGGGCAAGCTGCCGGTCACGACGATGTCACTGGGGATGTTCCTGGCGGGGTTGTTTACGGTCGCCCAGTTCAGCTTCTGGGGGAACTACCTGCCGTTGGCCTACCCGGTGCACCTGCGGGGAACCGGGGAAAGCTTTGCGGCGAACATCGGCGGCCGAATGTTTGGCACCTCGTTCGCCCTGCTGACCACGACGATTGTCGACACGCTGCCCGCCAGCGTGGGAACCACGCCCGAGAAATTCGCCCTGACCGCGGCTGGCGTCGCGGCCTTCGCGTATCTGCTGGGCAACATCTGCTGCTTCTTCCTCCCCGAGCCGGATCCCAACGCGGCCCACGATTGAGCCATTGCAGAGCGGGGATCCACTATCTCCGGTCCGGCTGGATGACTCTCTGAATCCAACGCCCCCCCGGCAGGTTCACGACGACATGCCGGGGGGCGTTTTTTTGCGCGGAGTTCTGGGCGTCGTTTGCCAATGAAATTGGCCACCCGATCGCAGAGTCGCGACCGTCTGGTTCGAACCGCCCAAACAACGACTCAGTCTGTCTCTCGCACCAATCCCGGCCGGGCCGCGGCTCCGGTGTCTGCTCCGGCCACGGCACTTGTCGAGTAGGCCCGGGGGATCGCTCCCCCGGACCTCTCACAGAACCGGACTTGTGGTTCGCACATCCGGCTCTTTGGAATGACTATTCAGGTTCCCCGAAGAGTAACTTCTGGGTCTGAGCCGGTTTGGGAGGGGGGTTGAACTTGAGCCAGAGGGCTTCCAGCGACACAAAACGCTCGGCAAACCATGCGTTCGGATACACCTTGTGCATCCCATAGCTCACGCTCTTGTGCCAGACACCGCGCTGGCTGAAAGCCGCTTTGGCGGCGGACTTTCTTCCCACATTTCGGCGGCAGAGGTGTCGGTAGAGGTGACGCGCCCGTTTCTTCTGCGTGACGATGATCGCCCTCAACCGTCGCCGGATGTGGGCGTCGTAACCGTGCAGTCGACTCGCCTCCTGCTGGGTACAGATGCGGAAATACCCCATCCAGCCCTGCAGGTAGGAATTGATCCGCCGCATACACTCCTCCACCGATCCAACCCAGTTTCGCGGAGTCAACCCCACGATCTTTTGGGCCAGCCGTTGTTGGGTGCGGACTGACAGACCAATGCGTGTCTCGCCATCCTCACTCGGGATCAGCCGAAACCCCAGGAAATGAGTTTCCCTGGGATTCGTCACCCGACTCTTTTCCTCGTTGACCTGCAGCCGCAAACACTCCCGCAGGTAACGTTGAATCGAGCGGAACACCCGCTCACCCGCCCGTTGGCTGCGTACGTAGATGTTGCAGTCATCCGCGTATCGCACGAACCGCAGACCCCGCCGCTCCAATTCCCGGTCCAGTTCATCGAGAACGATGTTGGACAGGAGTGGAGACAGCGGACCTCCCTGCGGCGTCCCTTCTTCCGTCGAGACCCGTGTGCCATCAGGCATCACCACTTTGGCCCTCAGCATCCGTCCTATCAGTTTCAGGACTCGCCAGTCTTTGATCCATACTTTTCGGGCTTGTCCAGCCGAACCCGTTGCCTGACAACGGGTTCCGGAAAACGCGAGGGCGCGGTTCTGGCTACGGTTGGAGCTGAAGGTCGAGCAGGTCGAAGACCCGCTTCTGCAGTGGGGTGGGCTGGGTCAGCACGTCGAATTCGGCCTGCGAACGAGGGACACGGACCCGATTCTTCGCCAACGTGGCCAAGTCCAGCAGCAGGGTCCGAAAACTATGGACCGGTAAACCATCCGCGGTCTGTCGCAACTCGTCCTTCTGGCGTGCCGCCTGCGACCTGGGAGCCCGGGCCACAATATTCGTACGGCCACGTTCCGCGGCCGCACGCTCATGGTCATCGAACAGGATTGGTGCCAGCTTTTGGCGTAAGTGCCATTCCACATAATAAGACAGCATGTAGAGAAACACATGTGCCCGGATCCGATCGTCGAGCGAATGGTAGATCGGACGGATCTTCAGATCGACGGTCTTGAGGCTGCGGAACGCCCGCTCGACACGGCTCAACTGCTTGTAGGCTCCGACCACCCGTTCGGCGCTCATCTCTTTGGATGTCACCGACGTGCGAATGACATAGATCCCATCCAGTGAGGCCTCGGCAGTGATCTTCTCTTCGTCACGTCGCCAGGAAAACGCGTCTTCGCGAATGTCCAGGATGAAGTGCTTGCCGACCTTGAAGCGGTTCAGGACCCGTCCGACACGCATCGCAATCTTGTCTTTGCCGCGCAGTGGGCGCTGCTGACGCCGGGTCGCGGCGACAATCAACTCCAGCTCCTTCTCCGTAGCCGCCAAGAGTTCCTGACGGTGATGACATCGCTCCGTCGCCAGGGCGGGATTGCGGCACACGATGAGACGCTCTCCGGGATAGTCCGGCGAGGTGATTTCCGCGAGTCCCCGTTGGTCGAACAGGGACATCTGGATCTTTCCCTGGGCGGCGAGCTTCTTGATGTTGTCGGCCCGCAGTGCGGTGACCCAGTCCAGCCCGTCCTGGCCACGCAGGTTCTCGTCAATCTGGCGACTGGTGATCAATCCCCGGTCGCCCACGATGATGATCTGACGCAGCCCGAACCGCTCGCGCAATTTGGCGATCTGCGCACTGAGGGTGGTGGCATCTCCCGTATTACCCGGGAAGACTTCGATCGCCACAGGGCAACCCTCGGCGTTGCAGATCAATCCATAGACAATCTGCGGAAACTCCCGCCGTCCATCGCGGTTGTAGCCGTACTGAATCAGCTCGGACTTTTCTCCGGTGTAGTAACTGCTGCTCACGTCGTACAGGATCAGGGTGCCGTCCTGGAGATGCTGTTCGGCCAGGCGGCCCTCGATCTTCCCCTGCCGCTGCAGCAGCCAGTCCAAAGCCTCGTAGAGTTCACGATCCTCGATTGGCCCCAAGCGCAGTTCCGAATTGAGGCTGCTGGCACAGGTCTCGTTTCGCAGCGCCCGCGTGGTGGCCAGCTTCGACGCGGGCTGCAGAATCCGGGCCACGATCATCGCCACGACCAGGTCGCGTTCACGCGAGGGCCGGGAGGCAAGCAGGCGATCGAGCCCCAGCTGTCGCACCAACCCCAGCACGACAGCCACATGTCCATGCGGGAGCGACCGCAGGATCTCAAAATCCCCTTCGATCGCCGGCCGCCCCGACTGCAGCCTTCGGCGAATGACATCAATGAGGTCGGGAGGCAGGTGCGAGAGGTTGCCGAGGGTCTCATGCTTGACCTTGCCCTCCTCGCGATAGGATCGCCGGAGCAGATGGGTCTCGTAGACGCGATCCTTGTAGACGCGTCGCGTAGTGGCCACGTGGACGGAGCGATTTCTGGCGGGCATGCGGAAATAATGGCAATAAAGAAGATCATGGCAACCAGATAAATGTATGTTTAGTGGCTACATTTGACAGGGCCATTTTAGCCACAAAGGCAACACTGGACGGGGGTTACGTCAAAAAAACGCTCGATTCACCCGAAAAGTATGGTTTGATCCGTTGTCCCAGACGGGACAGCAGACGCTGGTGGTTCACCCTGTCGAAAAACTTCGCCAGGTCGATATCCACCACGACCGTGCATCCTTCGCTGACGTGACGTTGGGCCTCCGCGATGGCGGTTTGGGAGCCACGTTCCGGCCGGAAGCCGTGGCTGCTGTTGTGGAATGTCGGCTCATAGAGCGGGCTCAGAATCTGATACACCGCCTGCTGAACCCAGCGATCCACGACGTTGGAGATGCCCAACCCGCGTTGACTTCCATCTGGCTTGGGAATCCAAACCCGACGTACGTCTCCCGGCTGGTATTCTCCCGACAGCAGCGCCGCCTGCAATTTCGGAAGCAGCTGGTCCCGGTGGAGCAGCACTTCCTCGACACTTTGGCGGTCCGGTCCGGGGGCTCCCCGGTTTCCCACGACCCGATCCAGTGCCGCCAACAAGTTGTAGCGGTCTGCGATCTGGTTCATCAGCTGACTTTCGTCAGCCACATCGACGCCGGAATCCCGCAGCCGCTTGGCTCTCGCTGTGCGCAGCAATTGAGTCGCCCGTGCCAATGCGTCGGCACGTACGGCTCGCTCGCCCCCCGGAGGGCTGTCGGCAAACACGAGTGTCAGTTGCTTCGGTTCCATGCTTCGCATTCCATGACCCCCTTCGCTCCACCGGCTTTCACCGGCTTCCTCGCTACTATGGGATCATCCGACGTCTCCCCAGGCGTCGGCCGGGCTTTCTCATTATGGCCCGGTCTACCGCTTGCGCGGACCCGAGGGAGATCTCTGAGGGTAAGAGTGAACAATGTCCCGCTGCGCCCGTCCCCAATACCTCATCCGCCACGACTGGATTTCGGGCTTCGCGTTATCCGGCACGCTCACCCAGACGGACTGGCCTTACGGGGCTTCACTTGCGTTCGGTGCTGCGGTTCGCCAGCCGGCTTCCATCCCACACGCCCTCGCGGGGAGGTCGGTTGGGGCCACTTTGACCCGCCCCTTCCCGTGCAGCTGCCTTTGGCTCTTGGTTACCTCCAGTAGGACCCAAAAGGGACTTGCACCCTCAATCGTTCACCCATGCCTCACGCACCGGGCATCCGCCCTCCGTGCCCAGGCCTGCGCCAACACCTGCGCCGCTTGCCTCTTGCCTGTTCACTCAGCGGACGGGGCTGCGGGCCACGCGAAAGCCAAGGTAGAAGCGGTAGTCGGGCGAATTCCCGCCGCGGCACGCCGACCGGCATCGGGACGGGCTGCCGCTCCAGCCGCCGCCACGGTTGACCCGGCGCGAAGCCTGCGCGATCAGGGGATCCCGGCCCCCCGGCAACTTTTCTGCGTATCCATCCGCACACCACTCCCACACATTCCCAGGCAGGTCGTGCAGCCCCCACGCGTTCGCCTTCTTCCCTCCCACCTCGTGCGCGTATCGTTCTTTCTCGGTATTGCCGTTGCCGATTAACCCCCCCCACCACGCGTAGTCACTCAGTTGTGTCGCCATGTCGCCGAACGAAAACGCCGTCTTCGATCCCGCCCGGCACGCATATTCCCACTGCGCCTCCGTCGGCAACGTGTACTCCCACCCCGCCGGTAACCTCCCCGCCTGCCGTTCCTGCGCCGTCAGCTTCTTCACGAATTCCATCGCATCCTCCCAACTCACGTAGCTCGCTGCATACCGTGGTCCCTTCTTGACCCATTCCTCCCCCTTCCACGGCGTCGTCCCCATCACCCGCTCCCATTCCCCCTGCGTCACCTCGTACTTCCCCAGCCAAAATCCCGCCGTCAATGTCACTTGCACTTGGTCTTCATCTTCACCCCGGCCCAATTCCGACTTCGGACTCCCCATCGTAAACGTCGCCGCCGGGCACCAGACCAGCTTCATCTCCAACCCGTTGTCGTCTCGTTCTTCGCCGGCCCGGGTTCCCACCAACGACTGGGAAGGCAAAGTCTTCTTTTCCCCGGCCGCCTGTTCCTCCGGTTTTTCGAGCGGCTTTCCGCAACCGCCCACCGCGAACACAATTCCCACAACGCACGCCAAGACCACACGCAGGGACAGACAATCTTGTCGCATTGGCATCGTGAATCTCCTTGCAATCCTCGGGTCCGATCTGGAGCCCGATTCGAATTCGCTTTCCCGTGAAAAACCACGTTGACCTCGCACCTCGCGTCTTTTCAGCGGACAGGGCTGCGAGCCAAGCGGAAGCCGAGATTGCTGTTGCAGTACTCGGGCGCGTCGCAACCACGTCGCGCTGAGCGGCATTCGGCAGGTTCGTAATACCAGCCGCCGCCGCGGTTGACCCTCCACAAGCCCTCTGCAATGAACGGATCACGCCCCCCGGTCAGCTTGTTGTCATAGGGGTCCATCCCATCGGCACACCACTCCCACACGTTCCCGTGCAGGTCGTGCAGTCCCCACGCGTTCGGCTTCTTCCCTCCCACCTCATGGGCGTACTGTTCTTTCCCGGCATTGCCGTTGCCAAAAAGTCCCCCCCACCACGCGTAGTCACTCAGTAGCGCCTCTGCGTCGCCGAAGGAAAACGCTGTCTTTGTCCCCGCCCGGCAGGCGTATTCCCACTGCGCCTCCGTCGGCAGAGTGTACTCCCACCCCTCCGGCAGGCGCCCCCCCCGCCGTTCCTGTTCGGTGAACTTCCGCACAAATTCCCGCGCATCATCCCACGTGATGTAGCAAGCCGGAGATTGTGGTCGCTCGTGCACATACGCCTGGTCTTTCCACGGTGCCGTCCCCATCACGCGGGCCCACTCGTCCTGTGTGACCTCGTACTTTCCGATCCAAAACCCGCGCGTCAGCGTCACCTGCACCTGGTCTTCTTTGTCCTCCCGCCCCTTTTCCGACTTCGGACTCCCCATCGTGAATGTCCCCGACGGGCACCACACCAGCTTCAGCTTCAACCCATTGTCGTCCCGTTCCTCGCCGGCCGAGGTGCCGACAAACGGATCGGAAGTAGCAAAGCTGACTTGCCCGGTGTTCTGTCCGTCCGTTTGCGGTCGTGCCTGAGCGCAGACCGCTCCTGTCTCTGCCAACAGGAGAATCACAATGCAACTGGCCAGGAATGTCGTTTTCAAACATCGGCATCGCGGGACCATGCGAAAGCGCCTCACCCCCGGAAGAACAACAGTGACGTTGCAATGAAGATCGGGATGAGGATGCCGCCGGAGTAGAGCATGTAGCCGAAGAAGCCCGGCATGGGGACGCCGTTTTCCTCGGCGATCGCCTTCACCATGAAGTTCGGACCATTCCCGATGTACGTGTTGGCCCCCATGAAGACCGATCCGCACGAGATGGCCGCCAGCAGGCTCCAGGCGATTGGCAGCTTGAGAAACTCGGCGAGATATTGCCCCTCCACCGAAACATTGTGAATGCCGCAGGCGGTGGCCGCAAAGGCGATGTAGGTGGGGGCATTATCGAGCACGCTCGAAAGAGCCCCGCTGACCCAGAAGAACTGCCAGGGCTGGCGGACGCCCAGTTCATCCCCCCGCGCATTCAGAATCTGCAACGCCGGGGTCATTGTGATGAAGATCCCCAAAAACAGAATCGCCACCTCGAGAATCGGCCCGAACGTGAACCGGTTCGATTCGTGGATCGAGCGCCGGGTCCCGAAGTACGAAATCGCCGCGAGGGCCGCCGTCAGGCCCTGCGCCAAGAAATGAGGCCACTCGCGTCCGCCAAACCCAATCCGCTGCCCCGAGCAGAACACGATCAGCACCACCCCCGCCAGCAGGAGCAGATTGTGCATGCCTAGAATGCGCAACGGCTCATGCTGCTGAACCTCTTCCAACTGAGAACCAGGCCGATCGAGTTCTTCCTGATCAAACACCTTCTGATCCCACACGTTGAAGATCGCCAACAGGCAGCCATTCACAAACAGCCACTGCTTCCAGAGTGACACCGTCTGCAGGAACGGAACGCCCTTCAGGAAGCCAAGGAACAACGGGGGATCTCCCAGGGGCGTCAGCAAGCCGCCGCAATTCGACACGACAAAGATGAAAAAGATCACGATATGCGTCTTCCGCACGCGGGCCTTGTTCGCCCGCAGCAGCGGCCGGATCAACAGGACCGAGGCCCCGGTCGTTCCCACGAAGTTCGCAATGATCGCCCCCAGAGCCAGAACCGCCGTGTTCAACAGCGGCGTTCCTGAGAGAGACCCCTGCACGTAGACGCCGCCACTGATGATATAGAGCGCCCCCAGCAGGCAGACGAATGAGAGATACTCATGCAAGGACTCGACCAGGGCGTGCGACCCCCGCGAGCCAAACATCCCGGCCAGCACCAGGATTACCGGGACCGACAGCCCCGCCGAGATGATGGCCTTGTTCTTGTTGTGTTCCCACCAGTGACCATGGAACAACGGCAGCAGGGCAATGCAGCCCAACAGGGCTACGAAGGGCAACACCGACCAGACCGGCAACTGGTCACCCAATTGCTCGACCAGTCCGCCAGCGGCCCCCACGGCTTCGTCGGCCCCCAGAACCGTCCCTCCCCAAGCCAGCAGGCCCACCACAAAAACCATCAGCCCCAGTCCACCACGCAGCGCGCGTACCACCGCGGTGGCACGGGTCGAAGTCTTCACAGAGTTCACTCCCTGATCGCGGACTGCCGCCCGCAGGTTCAACAGACTTTCCAGGGCCGGCGCAGCCCTGCCCTCCTCTTGTGCCCCGACATGGCCCCGCCGGAGCGTGGGCCCGCAGCCCGCTCAAGCCAGGATGTCGTGGATCGGAACACCCCCCTGAGCAATCTTCGACGGCCGGCCCACCTGATCGCGCACCTCGAATTCGGGATCGATTCCCAGACATTCGAAGATGGTCGCGCAGACGTCGCCGGTGGTCACGGGATTCTCCGCCGGGAACCCGGCTTGCGAATCCGACGCCCCGTAGACGGTCCCCCCCCGAATCCCCGCCCCGGCAAACAGCACCGAGTAGACGAACGGCCAATGGTCGCGGCCGGCATTGCCGTTGATCTTCGGCGTGCGCCCCATCTCACTCATCACCACGATCAAAGTCTCATCCAATTCGCCCGACTGCTCGAGATCGGCCAGCAGCGACCCGAACGCCATGTCGAGGTAGGGCAGATTGTTTTTCTTGAGGACCGAGAAATTGGCGGCGTGGGTGTCCCAGCACTCGAACTGCAGCTTGAGCCGTTCCCAGTAACAGTCCCAGGTCACATTGATGAACCGCACTCCCGCCGAAACCAGCCGGCGGGCAATCAGGGTGCAATTGCCGAACAGCGTGTTGCCATACCGGGCCCGCACCGTGGGGTCGACAGTTTCCAGATTGAACGCATCGCGCACGGTCGACGAGGTCAGAATGCTCCAGGCCCGCTGCTCCTGGCGGTTGAATGAACCCAGCTCTCCCTGGGCATCCACCCGCAGCCGCTCGGCATCCAGTTGGCGCAGCAGATCCTGCCGGGACCCCAGGCGGTTCACGGTCATCTGTTCGCCCAAGCCCGTGTTGGGAATCACTGGCAACCCGCGCAGAGGCTGCGAGGCGTAGGGCTGGTCGGGGGGATTGTCGACGAACGGCTCACACTCAGTGAACAGCGGATCAAATCGCGCCCCGAGAAATCCACCGTAGGGACCAGGCCGGCGGATCGACTGCCCCCAGCCCAGGTAGCACGGCATGTAGACGTAAGCGGGCTGTTCCTGCCGCCCCCCGGCCAGGTACTCACAGACCGAGCCCATGCTGGGGGGATAACTCGATTTGGTGCTGACGATGTTGTCGAGCGGCAGATCGTACCCGGTGTAGCTGGGAAGGGGATTGTGGCAGCCCCCCCGATGGCTGAGCGACCGGACGATGGCGGTCTTATTCATCCACTGCGCGAAACTCGGCAGATGCTCGCAGACCTCGATACCAGAGGAGGTGGTGGCGATGGGCTTGAATTCGCCCCGGATCTCAGCGGGGGCCTTGGGCTTCATGTCGTACATGTCCTGGGTGGCCGCTCCCCCCAGCAGGTACAGCACGATCACCGATTTCGCCTTGCCCACCCTGCCGGGCTGCGTCTCGGCCGCCCGCAGGTAGTCCGACAGGCCGAAACCGCCCCCAAAGCCAGCCATGGCCGAGAGCCCCCCCACGCGCAACGTCTCCCGCCGCGTCAGCCCATCGCAGCACCGCCGGGCACTCCCGTTCAGAGACAGCATCGCGCACCACCTTTCGACTTGCTCGGGCCACATCGGTCCCACGCGTTTCACCCGACCGGCCCCCACGCCGGTCCGTCCACCTCACAATCGTCCATCCCGCCACCGCGACGATACCCCAGCCGCCCGCCCGCCGCAAATCCCGTCCATTCGACGCGGCGAAATCCCGCGGAAACCGAGCCCCCCGCGATCGCCTTGCGGTCCACGGTCCACGGCCCACAGATCCACCGGCCCCGCGCTGGAACAACTCCACGCGAGGGGCCACATCCAGCCCTTGACTCACTTCACCGGCCGACGGGGAATCGGGGCCACAATCCGCGACGCATGCGTCTGGTTGTGCTCGACCGTGTTCTCGGCCACCACCGCATCGGCCGGGATATCGAATCCGAACGGTCCTCCCGTATTGGGATTCGGCTCGTAGAAGGCCACTCCCGTGCTGCAGACCGTCACCCGAATGCGGTGCCCCTTGTTGAACACCTGGCTGATCCACCCGACGTCGAAGGCGACATTGGTCACCTTCCCTGGCTCCATCAGCACCTCCTTTTCAAATCCCTCCCGGTACCGCGCCCGGCGCACATAATCGACCAGAATAATCGAGCGGCCGTCGGGGTAGACATCGCTCACCCGCACGATGAAGTCGGTGTCGCGGGCCGTGGAGGTGACCCACAGGTCGGCCTGGATCTGCCCCGTCCATTCCACCGGCTCGGTCAGCACGTCGGTGGTGAAGGTGCGGACCTCGGGTTCGGCTTCGAACTTCTGAGCGTCGGCCGCTCCCGGGAAAGCGACCGTGGTGGTCATCTTGTTCGGATTCTTCGGATCGGCCTTGAACGCCGTGTGCGACTGCGGGGCGGTGGGCCGGGTCTCGTTCAGCTTTCCCCCCGCCTGCAGGAAGTAGCTGCGGGCCCGGCTGGGAATGGGCCAATCGTCGGCCTCGCGCCAGACGTTGCCCGGAGCACCGGCCTCTCCCAGCGCCCCCATCACGTAGTACCGCACGGGGGCATCGCGGTCGACGCCATTGTCGACTCCCTTGAGATAGTGGTCCATCCAGCGAATGAGATGCTGCTCGCCATCGAAGCGGGCATTGTCGGGATAGGTCAGTTCCGACACCTTGGCGTTGTTCTTCCCCTGCAGGCCGCCATGCAGCCAGGGACCAATCAGCAATTGCTGCTGTCCACGGGAATTCGGTCCGGCCTTGTGCTGCCGTCCCACGTAGCTGTCGACCGAACCCTGGTTCATGAAGTCGTACCAGCTGCCAATGGTGAAGCAGGGGACGTTCATTTTGTCGAAATGCCGGCTGCAGTCTTCGGCCTGCCAGTAGAGGTCATAGGTGGGATGCTGGTTCCACTCGACCATCAAATCGTGGTTGTGGGCCGGCACCCGGCAGACCGCTCCCATGTTTTTGAACCGCTCGGGGCGGGTGGTGCCTCCGATACGGTATCCCTCGTGGTAGAGGCTCAAGCCGGTGTCGATCATGTACTGGGCGGTCAGGTGCGGGGGCTGGGTGATCGCCAGAAAGTTCTGCGCATAACCCGCCTGGGAACTGCCAAACGTACCGACCTTGCCGGTCGACCAGGGTTGTGTTCCCAACCACTCGCAGACGTCGTAGCCATCCTTGAGTTCGCCCCAGCCCAGCGCCCGGTAGCCGACCCAGGTCCCCTCTGACAGACCTGCCCCACGGAAGTTCACCCCGCAGACCACATAGCCCGGCTTGGCCAGGCGGGCGAAGGCCTGGCGGGTCCCCACCCCCTTGAGGTCGGCATAACGCTGCTCGAACAGCACGGGCCAGGGACCTTTCCCCTCGGGAAAGTACAGATAGGCCGAGAGCCGCACGCCGTCGCGCATGGGAATCATCACATGCTCTTCGCGCACTCCGCCGAGGTCGATGTCTCCCTCGGCTCCGTGGGCCAGGCCCACCATCACCAACACCAGGCCCACCAGGCCAGCCAGCGCTCTGCTCCAGCGGTTCCGCACCGTCGTCTCAGCCGTCATCGCATGTTCTCCCAAGGTCATCGTGTGCCGGTCGGGTCTCTCCCGCAGCCTCTGCGGAAGGCACCTGCCTCGTGTTCCACGGTCTGTGCCGTGGGTCCGAAGCGTCCCCACCCGGCGGCGCTGAACCAGAGACTATGTCATTTCATCAAGATTCACCAATGGATCGGGGGGTTCCCGGGAGAGAGCGATCAACGGTCGCCTGCGAGCCCCACCAGCGCGAAGCGGTCGCATGGGAATCTGACCAGGGTTTCGGTAGTCTCTCGCCCAGTTCCCAGTCGTGGGGCCCGTGTCCGTTCCATTCGCTTGCGAGGTTGTTGCCGTGCCCCCCTTGGGAGCCCACATGTCGATTGCCGGTGGTTATTACCGGGCGGTGGAGGCCGCGGCCGAGCTGGGAATGGACTGTGTCCAGATCTTCACGAAAAACAACAATCAGTGGACCGGGAAACCACTGACCGAGGCCGACATCGCCGAGTTCCGCGCGGCACTCGACCGCACGGGGGTTTCGCTCCCCTGCTCGCACGACAGCTACCTGATCAACCTGGCCAGCCCCGACCCGGCCCTGTGGCAAAAGTCGCTCGACGCCTTTGTCATCGAACTGGAACGGGCCGAAGCCCTGGGCTGTCTGGGGGTCGTGATGCACCCGGGAAGCCATGTCAGCTCGACCGTGGAAGAGGGACTCGCGAAGATCATCGAGGCCCTCAATGAGGCACACCGCGCGACCCGGGGAGTGCGCGTGCAGACATGGCTGGAGACCACCGCCGGCCAGGGCACCAATCTCGGCTGGCGATTCGAAGAACTGCAGCGCATTCTCGAAGGGCTGCAGGAACCCGAGCGGGCGGGCATATGCGTCGACACCTGCCACATTTTCGCGGCTGGCTACGAGTTGGGGACACCCGAGACCTATGCCGCGACATTTGACGAATTCGACCGACGGATCGGCCTCGATCGCATCCGGGCGTTCCACCTCAACGACAGCGTCAAAGGGCTGGGGAGCCGGGTCGATCGGCATGCCCGCATTGGGGGGGGTCAGCTCGGACTCGAACCGTTCCGGCTGCTGCTGAACGATCCCCGGTTTGCCGCGATTCCGATGTATATGGAAACGCCCAAGGGAGACGAAGAGGGTGAGCCGCTCGACGCCATCAACCTGCGAACTCTGCGGGGTTTGATTGAGCCGGCCAGCGCCGCCCCGAAACGCAAAAGCAAGGCATCTTCCTGACCAGATCTCGCCGAATCGCCCGAGGGCCGTGATCGACGGGCCCTCGTTCTCCGCAGTCATCCCCGGTCTCAGCCGTACGTTCCCGTCCGGGGGGTCCGCAGATCGGCCGTGGCGAAGTGGTGGCTCGTGAGGGGGACCGCCGACGAAAGGGCCAGCACGATGGCCGGCTCCTGAACGGACAGGGGAACCTCTTCGAGGGGCAGTGCGAACGAGGCTTCCGCAGCCGCAGCCCGCCGCCAGGAGAGCATCGCCAGAATGCTCGGCAGCAAAACCAGCGATACCAACAGGCAGGCCCCCACCCCGAGGGTTAGCACCAGCCCCAGGCTGTAGAGGCCGCGGTGCCGGGCAATCATCATGGCACCGAAGCCCACCATGGTGGTCAGGGTATTGACCAGAATCGCACTGAAGGCGGTCGAACCGATCTCGTAACGTCCCTTCTGATGCAGCGAGTCGTGCACCACATGCACCCCGCCGTCGACACCAATCCCCATGATCAGCGGGAGCACGATCATGTTCGCCGGATTCAAATCGATGTGGAAATGCCCCATGGTGCCGAACAGCAGCACGGTACCCGCCATCGGCGGCAGCATCGCCAGAAAAGCAAGTTTGAAACTGCGGAAATCGAGCAGCAGCACGGCGAAGGCGGCGAACAGAGCGTACAAACCAGCCTTTTCGTAACTCTCCTTGATCGAACGCGACGCTTCAAAGGTTTGGAGCGGAGTGCCGGTTGCCTCGGGGTCGACCGAACGGATGTCGGCAATGAATTCGGCCAGAGGCTTCTGGTCCCAGATCTGCTGCTTCGGATAGACCTGCAGCAGCCACTTCTGGCGGGGAGAGACGAATCGATCGACGAGGGTGGAAGACAGATCTTCGAGTGTCACCGGGTCGGTCTTCGAGATCATTGACAGGGCCCGGAAGCTCTGCCAGAGCTCGGTGGTCAGCCGGGTCTGGTACTCACGCAGCAACGACAATTGCCGGGCATCGTCATACTGGTCCAACCGGTCGAGAAAATTCCCCACCTCCTGCAGGGTCGCCTTCGACAGGGTGCCAGGCAGACCTTCGAGCAGCGTCTCAATCTTCTCCAGCTCGGCCCCAATCTGGCTGGGGTCGACTCCCCGCGGTCCCATGGGGCGCTCGGGCAGCTTCTGCAGCATCGAATGGATCGCCTGCACATACAGCTGGGTCTCTTCGGTGCTGTGAGACGGCAGAACCGAGGCGATCTCCTCGACCCGGTGCACCGTCGGCAAGGCGAGGAACTTCGCCTTGAGTTCGCGGGCCTCGTCGGCACTGCTCGCCAGCGAGACGGCGAACAGCAGAGAGCTGTCCGACTGTTCGAAGATGCGGTGCTGTACCTCGACTGGGTCCAATCCCTCAGCCTGCAGATTGAGCAGGTTGTAGTCGTATTTGACATCGAAGGCCCGCTGGCCCAGAAAGCCCAGGCCCGCGAGGCAGATCACACAGATCGGCAAGGCATGCCGGGAGAGCAATCGACGATAGCCGTTGGCCTCGATCGGATTGCAGATCATCGTCGGCTTGAGATTCCGGTCGGCGATGGCGATGAGGGCGGGCTGCACTACAAAAGCAGCCACGAGGAACAGCAGAATCCCCCCGCCCGCAATGACCCCCAATTCGGCCACTCCGGTGAAGTCCGTCAGCAGGGCGGTGAAAAAGCCAATCGCGCTGGTGACGGCGGCGGTGACGGTACCCGGACCGATGCTGACCGCCGACTCCCCGAGGGCGTCGTGCAGATCATGGCCATGATGCCGCAGTTCGATGTACCGCTCGAGCACCACAATCGAGAAATCGACCCCAATCCCCAGCAGCATCGCGGCAAACGAAACCGAGAGAATATTCAGGTGCCCAATCACCAGGGTGGTCAGTCCAAACGACCACGCCATGCCGATGGCCATGGTGATGGTCGAGAGCAGGGGATAGCGGAAACCGCGCAGTCCCCAGATCAGCAGAGCGGTCACCCCGAAGAACGAGAGGACCGACGCCTGGGTCATCGAGGCCTGCGAATCTCGCATCTCGTCGCTTTCCAGCACGGGCACGCCAGTCACTCCCAGACGGACTTCGGGATGACGTCCCCCCACCTCGGCCATCAGTGCCCGCAGCCTTTCAATCGCCGGGGCTGGTCCGATGAAGTCGTCGCCGCTGGTCCGGGGCTGGACCTTGAGGAAACCCATCGAGCCGCGGGTGTTCATCAGGTAACGGTCGGCGAACTGGGTTTCGATCTGGGCGAACTGTCCCCCCATCGCCATCTGCCAGGGAGATTGATAGCGGGCCCGCTCGGCCGAAAACTCTCTCAGGCTGGTCGCCAGCAGGTGAATCTGCCGGACCAAAGGGGCCGCTGCGATTTCGGCCAGATCGGGAGGCTGTTCCAGCGCCCCCTTCAGTTGAAACCGCAGCTCCCGCACCATGCGGTACAGGTTGAGTTTTTTGAAATCCTTCAGCAGCACCTGGAATTCATCGAGCTGTCCCAACAGCATCTGCAGATCATCCGGACCGGCGAACTGCAGGGCTTTTTCCCGCAAGCCCGCCAGATCCACCCGGTACAGGGCATTGCGGAAGTACTCGGTATCCGCATCGACCTGCTGACCGAGGTCGTCAATCGCCGCCTCAATCCGCTTGACGTCGTCCCCTTCCACCACCACCACGATATCTTCCGAGGCATCGCCGAAGGCATCGAGATAGCTAAGCCAGCGCTGGTGGTAGTCGGTCTGAGGGTCGATCAGATCGGCTCGCTTGGTCTTGAATTTGAGCTGGGTCTGCGTCAACCAGACGGCCGCGAGAGCCAAACCACAGCACACCAGGAGGGTGAGCCAGGGAGAGCGGGCGCTACCGACGGTGACCCAGCGCAGCAAATTCTGGAAGCGCGACGGTTTGTCTTCGTTGAGTGGAGTCAAAGCGTCCATGCTGTGTTCCGCAGTTGTCGGCGTCGGAAACGTCACAACCGCGAATGGTCCGTTGGTCCTGGAAAACGTCCGGTCGTCAACTCGGAGATCGATCCCTGGCACCCGCTGTGAAGCAGGTCGTTCCAGTCATCAATCCCCGATAATCTCCTGCCATTGGCGTTCTGGAGAAACCCGCCAGCAACGGCTCCCCGATCCCCGGGGGGCTGGAAATCGGGCGGAATGTAGGGGAAAGCCAAGATCCCGGGCAAGACGGGTTTGGGAAGCGTTTCCGATGGAGGAGAATCGACCGTACACAGCGCACATGCGGCCACCAATACCAACTCCAAAAGGCAACTGCACTGCGAGAGCTCGAGGTTCCGCCTCAACTTACTTCAACCCGCTCGAACCCCGCAGAGCCCCGCCGGCACCAATCAGCTCGGGATGACGGGCAATTTTGTCGGAGAAAACCCGCAGGTCTTTCATCACGAGGTCGAGGTTCTTCATCACCGTGGTCAGCGACGACATCGTCTGCTCGGTCGTGCGGTACAGCTGGGGATCGTTGATCAGCAGGTTGAGCGTCCCCTCCTCGCGGTTGATCCCCGTCGAAAACTGCGTCAGCTCCAGCGACAGCACTTCGAGGTTGGCGAAGACATTGTCGAGCCGGGTGACAATGGTGCTGCTTTTCTTGGCCAACGGCAGGGTGGCATCATTGATGTTCCCGAGGGCCCCGTTCGCCTTCGCAACCGCCGAGGCGATTCCCGCGATCGTCTGCCGCGTCTCTTCGATCATCTCGGGCATCGCCGCCAGGCTTTGCCGCAGATTCTCCTGGTTGCGTGGGTCGGCCATCAATTGATTCGCACTGCGGGTTGCCTCGCTGAATTCGCGCAGCGAGGTGACCGCCTCGACGATGACCGTCTCCAAGTCTTCCCGATGGGTGTCGACCAGGGAGTTCACGTTTTTGCCGACCAGTTTCCATTCTCGGCTGGTCGCCTCGAATGATTCCAGAGTGCTCTGCACATCGACGCTGAGCCGGGTCACCAGTTCCACTGGATCCTCGGTGGTCAGGCCATCAATATGATCCCCGGCAGCGAGATATTGCCTGCTCCGACCGGGTGCAAACTCGATCGTCGCATCCCCCAGAATCGAACGCGTCAGGGTGGCCGGCCCATCCGCATGCAGCTGATACTTCTGACGGATGTCGACCACCAGGTCGACTCCGCCACGGTTGTCATCAAACTTCACCTCACGGACCGACCCGATCAGGATGCCGCTCTTGCGAACCGGCGTACCACGGGTGACCCCAGGTGCTTTATCAAAGTGGATGCTGATCGTGTAGCGCCGCTGCCAGACATTGTCGAGTTCGCCGAACCGGATGATCAGCCCGCCGGTGATCAGCAGGGCCATCAGGACCAGCAGCCCCACCCGGAATTCCTTGCGTTGATCGGACATGCGGGTGGATCCTTAGCGGGTGGTCATTTCGAGCAGGCGTTCCCCCGCCTGGCCGTGGACAAACTGGTAGACCCGGGGATCGGGGGCCGAAAACGCCTCAGCGGGGGTACCATCAAAAATGATCTGCGGATCGTCGGCCCCCAGGCGGGACAGCGGGTAGAGCATGATCACCCGGTCGACGGTCCGGCCGACGGTGACCATGTCGTGAGTGACCACGATGCTGGTGATGGGGCGCCGGGCACGCACCTGCAGGATCAATTCGTTGATCACGTCACTCATGATGGGATCGAGCCCGGTCGTCGGCTCGTCGTACAGCATAATCTCGGGAGCCAGCGCCAACGCCCGGGCCAGCCCGACACGTTTTCGCATTCCTCCAGACAACTCCGCAGGTTTCTTCGAGGCCACCGCGGCCGGCAAACCGACCTCGCGCAGCCGCTCGTGCACGTTCGCGACGATTTCCGCTTCCGGAAGCCGGGTGTTCTGCCGCAGTCCAAACGCCACATTGTCGGCCACAGTGAGGCTGTCAAACAGAGCCGCCTGCTGGAACACATAGCCAAACCGCAGACGGTCCCTGGTCAGCTGCTGTTCGCTGCGGCCAGCGATCGGTGAGTCATCGAGCAACACAGTTCCCTGCGAGGGGGCCAGCAGCCCAATCATCAACTTCAGGGTCACGCTCTTGCCGCAGCCGCTCTCACCAATGATCGCCACCGACTCCCCCCGCCGGATGGTGAACGACACGTCGCGCAGCACCTGCTGGTGACCGAACCGGCGGTGCACCTGGTGGAACTCGAGAATGGGAGGAGCGTCGGCTTCCGGAGACACGGGAGTCACTGTCAATTGAACGTGGTGGTCATCAGGCCGGTCAGGGGATAGAGCGCGTTGAGCAGGATCCCCAGAAAGAAGTCGATCACCAGAATGGCGACAAACCCATAGACGAAGGCCTGCGTGGCCGCTTCACCCACCCCTTCCGCCCCCGCCCGGCAGGCAAACCCGCGCTGGCAAGCGACCACCGAGATCGCACCGCCGAAAAAGAACGCCTTGATGATTCCCCCGATCAGGTCGAACCAGTTGATGAATTCCTCGGTGTGCGTCCAGTAATGGTGCGCGTCGACTCCGCAGACCCGGGTGGCGAAATACCAGCCCCCAACCACCCCGGCGGCGTCAGCCAACACCGTGAGAACCGGAACCATCACCACGCTGGCTACAAACCGGGGCACGACGAGGTAATGCATCGGATTGGCCCCGAGCACCCGCAGGGCGTCAATCTGCTCGGTGATTTTCATGGTCCCGAGTTCGGCAGCCATCGCGCAACCCACCCGGCCGGCCAGCATGGTGGCCGCCAGAACCGGGCCCAACTCCTTGACCAGCGAAATATTGATCACTGCTCCCAGATTCGTCTCCAGGTGCATGTACCGCAGTTGGTCGTACGACTGTACGGCCATCACCATCCCGATAAAGCCGCCGGTGGTGATCACCACGGGAATGCTCTCGTAACCGATCTGGTACAGCGCGCTCACCAACACCGATTTACGCCAACGGTGTGTCAGCAGCCACACGAGCAGGTCATAAGTGAACAACGCCAGTTGACCAGCATCCTGCACAAGGGCCAGCGTCAACTGCCCCAAACGCTGGATGAGATCAGGACGTTCCAGGACGACCGGACCAGACGACATCAAGGACCCTCTGGAAAAACTGAGCCCCCGCTGATTCAGCAGAGAGCGGACCCATTCGAGAGGGACCCTACCCAAATCGCCGGAATGGGGCGAGATCAGTTCCCTGGGGAAGCCTCAGCAAGACAGGCAAACGGGCGAAGATGGTGAACCCGGGCTGGTTCGCGTAACATCAGTGTCTGCCAGGTTCAGTCGATTCGGGGGTTTTGAGCCATTTCGACGGGACCTCCGGGCATTCCGAACCGGGTGACCGGTGACCCGACCTTTGTTTGTCCTGCTCCATGTCATCCCGATGTCTGTTTTCTCACGCTGCCTGACTGGGAGTTGGTGGTTGTCGGCCCTCGTTCTCTGGTCGCTCACCCCGGCCGTGGCGGCCGATGCGCCCGCCAACGCGTGGACTCCCACCCAGATCCTGAAATACAGACAGATCAGCGACCTGTCGCTCGAGCCCGGGGGTGGCCGCCTCGCATTCGTCGTATCGATTCCGTGGATGGACGATGAACACAGCGAATGGCTGTCTCAGATCCACATTGCGTCCACTCTGGGAGGAGACTCGTTTGAGCTGACCCGGGGTGATAAATCCTGCACCGCACCGGAGTGGAGTCCCGATGGTGCCTGGATCGCTTTTCTTTCGAGTCGTGGCGGGAAAACCAATAATCTGTGGCGGATTCGCGTTGGGGGTGGCGAAGCCGAGCAACTGACGGAAGAACGGGGAGGAATCACCTCGTTTCAATGGTCTCCCGATGGAACCTCCATCGCGTTTGTGATGCCCGACCCAAAAACAGACGCCGAGGAACGGGCCGAGCGGGAACGGAACGATGCGGTGGTGGTTGACGAACATCCCAAATTCAGCCGGTTGTACATGGTGGAAATTGACTCCGCTCCAGGACACGTCCGGCAGGTGCGGCGTTTGACCAGTGGACCGGCTCATGTCGGGAGCGGCCAACCAGGACGGGTTTTCGACTGGTCCCCCGATTCACAACGAATCGCCTACACAGTGCAACCCAGCCCGAGAGTGGACGATTGGCTGTTGTCGGACATTGCACTGCTCGATGTCGATACCGGCAAGAGCCGGTTGCTGGCCGCCACAGAGGCATCCGAATCGCAGCCCCGCTTTTCGCCCGATGGTTCGCAACTCGCATTCCTCGCCAGTTCCACTCCTCCCCGGTGGGCGTACGCCTCGCGAATTCACATCCTGGGCCTGCGGGGAGAAGCACCGCGGGCTCTGGCGGCCACCCGGGACGAGAAGCCCAACCTGGTTGGCTGGAACCACGCCGGCACGGCGGTGATCGCCTCTGAGGTTGACCGCACCGTCTCACGGTTGTGGGAGGTGCCCGTCAGCGGGAGCGATCCCGTCGCACTCACCCCGAACGACAGGATGGTTGTCCAACCAGTACTCGATTCGAGCCGCGAAATGCTCGCCTTCACCAGCGAGAGTCCTGCGTCGGCGAGCGAGGCCTGGGTGTCGATGACAGAATCGTTCGAGCCCCGCCAGGTCAGTCAGGTGCAGCAACTCCCCAACTGGCCGCTGCCCGTGACGAAAGTGATCTCCTGGAAATCGGCCGACCAACGCGAAATTGAAGGATTGTTGACACTTCCCGACGCGGGTCCTGCCCGGAAGCTGCCCCTGTTGGTGGTGATCCACGGTGGTCCGACAGGGGTCTTCCAGCAGACGTCCTTGCTGTCGCGCAGTCCCTATCCGCTGGCCGCATTCGCAGCGAGGGGGTTTGCAATACTGCGATGCAACGTGCGGGGCAGCAGCGGTTACGGGCGGGAATTTCGTTTTGCCAACGAAGCCGATTGGGGAGGCGGTGATCTGGACGACCTGCTGTCCGGCATTGATTCGCTTGTGGCCGCAGGGATTGTCGATCCCGAGCGGCTCGGAGTGATGGGCTGGAGTTACGGGGGCTTCCTGACCAGTTGGACCATCTCACAAACGACGAGGTTCAAAGCGGCTTCGGTGGGAGCGGGGGTGACCAATCTCATTTCTTTCACCGGCACGGCCGACATCGCGGGATTCATTCCCGACTATTTCCGTGGGGAATTCTGGTCTGATTCGACCCGCTGGCGTGAGCGATCCCCGGTCTTCCAGGCCAAATCGATCCGCACGCCGACCCTGATTCAACATGGGGATCGCGATCTGCGGGTCCCCATTTCCCAAGGGTATGAACTCCACAACGCCCTGCGGCGGCAAAATGTCCCGGTGCAGATGGTGGTTTATCCCCGGCAACCGCATGCCATCCAGGAGCCCAAGCTGCTGCTCGACGCCATGGACCGGAACCTCGCCTGGTTCGAACGTTGGTTGCTGACCAATCCAGACGCCTCTGGAGGTAGTGCAGTTCCCGCCCAACCAGAGGGTCAGTGAACTTATCCGGGCCCCACGGCCTGCGACTTGCGTGAGAACGAATAGGGCCCCTCGACCGTCAGAAACAGGACCAGGGCGGCCGCGACGCTCAGAGCACCGGCGATGATCATCAAGAGAAGATAACCCGGCAGAGAGAGGAAGTTTCCGGCCCCCCCCGACAGTCGCTCCCATCCCAGGAACACCGCGTGCAGCGTCAATCCGTGGATCAGATAGAAGGAATAGCTGATCAAGCCCATCCGCCGCAGCATCGGGGATGAGATCACCCTTCCCGTAACAGACCCGGGAGTCGTCGCCAGATCGTACAGCAGCACGACCAGGCAGAGCAGAATCCAGCGTTGCACGACGTACACCTGATAGGTGATCAGCAACCAGCGGGTCAGCGGTACCACGGCCAACAACCCGACCAGACCCAATCCAGGCAACTTTGGTGCGGCTGGTGACTGCGTCACCTCCCAAACCAGTCCTCCCATCAAGAGTACCCCAAACTTGATGAGTGGCTGCTCGGGTTGACTGGGGGCGCACTGCAAAATCAACACGGACCCCAGACCCAGCAGCACGATACGCGCGGCACGACTCCAGGACCGTAACCGCAGGGTTCCAATCACAACGGGCCATCCCAGATAGGCGGCCAACTCAAAACTCAGTGACCAGGCGACCGTCATGAGGGGGGGAATCGCGAACACTCCCGGCAACAATGCCAGGTTGGCCACGAGGTAAACAGCTCCCTTCGGCCAGAATGTCTGGGGAATCTTGCTGTGATTCGGAAGCAGCAACATCAGCAGCGCATACAACGCGAACACGACAAGAAACGTCGGATAAATCCGTTGCAGTCGTCGGGCGAGGTAGGAGCCGAACGGCTGGGAATGTCGGATCAACGATCCGTAAATGAGATAGCCGCTGAGCAGGAAAAACAAATCGACCCCCAGCGACCCCACATCCAACAATTCAGACACGATTCGCACCAGACCATGATCTGCAGTCCAGGGGGCGGCGAGAGTGCAAAAGTGTTTACCGAAGACCAGCAGTGCGGCAATACCTCGCGCACCATCCAGAGCAGGGGACCGAGAGGCCAACGCGTTCCCCCGGGCATCCAATCCAACGGGAATCAACCGTGAGGGAAACAGGGCGAAAGAATTCATCGAGAACCCAAGTGCCAGTTTCCTGGGGAGAGTGAGGTGGGATCAGCCAGTTTCGAACAGCCCGTCCCGATGTGCAACCGCGGGAACTGTCTCGGCCGTTTGACGGAGATGGGGCGTCTCGGCTACACTCCCCGGCTTGGCTGGTTTGGGCCGCGTCGGCCTGAACATTTTGACAGTTTTTCATTTCGACTGCGGCTCCCTGAGCATGATCGGGGATAGGAGTACGCGACTGTGGCTGACATTGTTGTTAAGGACTTTTTGGAAGCGGGTGTTCACTTTGGGCACAAGTCGGCCCGCTGGAACCCCAAGATGCGGCCGTACATCTACGCCCGCCGGAACCATATTCACATCATCGACCTGAAGGAGACCCTGCGGGGGCTGTTGCGGGCGAAGAAGTACCTCTCCAAGGTTGCCTCCCAGAACAGTCTGATTTTGTTCGTGGGAACGAAGCGTCAGGCGGCCGAGCCCATTGAGGCAGCGGCACGGAAGTGCGGGATGCCATACGTCAACGAGCGTTGGCTCGGCGGTACCCTGACCAATTTCCGTACGATTCGCAGCCGGCTGAAGCGGCTGGAAGAGTTGGAATCGCTCGAAACCTCGGGCGAATTGGCCAGCTACTCGAAGAAGCGCCAGTCGGCGTTGAATCGCGAACGCAAGAAGATTTTCACCAACCTTTCGGGCATCCGTGAGCTCAATCGCCTGCCGGAAGCAATTCTTGTGGTTGACCCGCGGCGTGAGGCGAATGCGGTCAAGGAGTGCAAACTGCTGGGAGTGAAGGTCGTTGCACTGATCGATACCGACTCCGATCCCGATGTGGTCGATTTGCCGATTCCGGGCAATGACGATTCGATCCGCTCGATCGATCTCATTCTTCAGCACCTCGCCGATGCCGTCCTCGAGGGGAAGGCCTTGATTCCGGCACCGCAGAAGGAAGAGGGACCTGGTCCCGCTCCCGTTCCCAGCCTGTAAATTTTCGATTGCGGCCAATCTCGCAGCCACCCTTCCAGGTGGCTGCGGGTTTTGGCCGAACCATCCAGCTCACGGGAAATTTCTTCCCAGGATCACTCTGTTTCCCGCGCTGTTCCCACGGGGTGAGGAACGACGACAGGAGGCAGAGACGTTGGGAAAAGTCGATCGGGCTCACGTCGTCCAACCGGACTCTCTGGCCCACCAGCGGACGAAAGACAGTTTGTCCGATTCCCGCATCATCAAGATTATCCGAGCACCCCTCAGCGAAACATCCGTTCAGAGACGAGGAGAGACATGGCCGAGATCACAGCCGAAGCAGTCCGAGCACTGCGTGAATTGACCGACCTGCCGATGATGGAGTGCAAGAAAGCACTGACCGAGGCGGGGGGAGATCAGGAGAAGGCAGTCAAGATCCTGAAAGAACGGGTCAAGGGCCTGCAGGTCAAGCTGGCAGATCGGATGACTTCCGAAGGCCGCGTTGCGTCCCTCGCCAAGCCCGATGCCTCGGCGGCGGTGCTGGTTGAGGTGCGTTGCGAATCGGCCCCGGTTGCAAAGTCGGAGGGCTTTTTGCTGCTCTGCGACCAGTTGACCAAGCAGTTGCTGAACGGCCCCGGAGCCAACACGGTCGAGGAACTGATGGGGCAACCCTGCCCCGACAAGCCCGGCACCAAGCTGAAGGATCTGTACGAAGAAGTCGTCAACAAGATCCGCGAAAACATTGTCGTGGCACGCATCCTGAAGCTGTCCGGACCGGTGGCTGCCTATACCCACCACGACGGGACCTTGGGGGTCCTTTTTCAGGCCCAGGGAGCAGGCAAGAGCGAGGTGCTGCGGGATGTCGCGATGCATATCGCGGCCCTCAGTCCGGCGGTTTGTCTGCCCGACAACCTGGACCCCGCCAAGGTGGAGGCAGAGCGTGAGAAACTTCTGGCCGAGGCGCGTGCCACTGGCAAGCCCGAAAACATTCTGGCCAAGATGGTCGAAGGCAAACTGCGGATTTTCTTCTCCGGCGAGGGGGTGTTGACTGCCCAGCCGTTCGCGAAAGACGACTCCAAAACCGTGGAGCAGGCTCTGGGTGCCGCGGGGTTCAAAGCCGCCGGCTTCACCCGCTGGCGTCTGGGGAAAGACTGCGCGGCCGCGACCGCCGGTCGCCCGGGGGAGTCACGCCCACCGTTCCCTCCGGAGCGGTGGGCCAAGAAGCCAACTCGATGGGCGGCGGGGTTCGACTCCGCCGCCTGTTTTCATTCAGGCTGCATAGGCCAGTTTACCGCCTTCGCGGACCAATCGTCAGGAGTGGTGTTCATGTCGGAAACCGCAGTGCCCCCCGGAAGAACGGCCTATCCGCGAATCCTGCTGAAGCTGTCCGGTGATACCCTGGGGCGCCCCGGGGAAACCGGAATCAGCGTGGCATCGGTTGAATCGATCGCCCTCCAGATTCAGAACATCGTCAAAACCGGTGCGCAGTTGGCGATTGTGATTGGCGGTGGCAATATTCTCCGCGGCCGGGCACTCGCCGCCTCCCCGCACATCAATCAGGCCACAGCACATTACATGGGAATGCTGGCCACCGTTATGAACGGCCTCGCCCTGCATGACGCTCTGGAGAGCGTGGGAGTGCCGACCCGGTTGCAATCGGCCATCCGCATGGAGGGGGTCGCGGAACCCTTTATTCGTAGACGCTGCGTGCGCCACCTCGAAAAGGGTCGCGTCGTGATCCTGTCGGGGGGAACGGGCAGTCCCTTCGTGACCACCGATACGGCCGCCGCCCTGCGGGCCCGTGAGATCGATGCCAGCGTGCTGCTCAAGGCGACCCGGGTCGATGGAATCTATTCCGATGACCCCGAGAAAAATCCCCACGCGGTCCGCTACAGCGAAATCACCTATCAGGATTTCCTCGCGCAGGGACTGGGGGTGATGGACGCCCAGGCGGTGCATCACTGCAAGGAACACAACCTGCCGATTGTGGTCTTCAACTTCAAGCGTCCGGGAAATATCGAACGGGTGATCGCGGGGGAGCGAATTGGTACCCGGGTCGTGTCTCCCTCCCAACTCACCGAATCGCAACCCGACGTGACCACGGGTTGAACCAGAGACACCGGGCCACGGCCGACTGTCAGCCTGCAACACCTGGGGAGTCCAGGGTTTTCTCTCACACAAGCGACCTGTCACTGAGGACCAGATCATGGATCAAGACGAGATTCTGCTCGACACCGAAGAACGCATGGAGAAGGCCACCAGCATGCTGCACACCCAGCTGCAGGGAATCCGCACGGGCCGGGCGACACCAGGTTTGGTCGACTCGGTGCGAGTCGAAGTCTATGGCTCGCAGTCCCCTCTCAAGCAGATTGCGAGCGTGACCGTCCAGGAAGGAAAGACCCTGGTGATCCGTCCGTTCGATCCGGGCACCATCAGCTCGATTGTGAAGGCCATTCAGGGGAGCGAACTGGGCCTGACCCCGAACTCCGATGGCCGCCTCGTCCGCATCAATGTGCCTCCGCTGTCGACCGACCGCCGGCGTCAGATGGTGGGCCGCGTGAAGGAATTGGCCGAGGAGGCCCGCGTGGCCATCCGGAATGTCCGACGGGATGGCAACAAACACGCCGAGCAGCTCGAAACAGACAAACTCTGCACCGAAGACGAGCTGACCGCCCTCAAGGAACAGATCCAGGAACTGACCAAGTCGTACGAGGCCAAAGCCAACGACATGGCCGGGTCAAAAGAGAAGGAAGTGATGGAGGACTGATGGGTCAGGGCATCCGCCCCCTCGGATGCCGGTTTGTCGGTCGACCTCCTGGCAGCCAGTCACTTCGACGGAAAGGGAATGGCGAGGGATGTTTCTTTGGCGTGTGTTCCGTCTCTCTCCTGCGTGGATGGATGTTTCATGGCAGCGTTGTTGCAGATCCGGGATGCCTGCAAGAGTTACGGCAGCCAGGTGCTGCTCGACTCGGCCGAAGCCACCCTGGTCGAAGATGTGAAGGTGGGCTTTGTCGGCCGGAACGGGGCGGGCAAAAGCACACTGCTGCGCTGCATCCTGGGTGAGGAACAGCTTGATCGAGGGGAGATCATTCGCCACCCCAGGTTACGGCTGGGTTATCTCCGGCAGCATGACCCCTTCCTCCCGGGCGAAACCGCTCTGGAGTTCCTGCAGCGTGACAGTGGCCAACCCGACTGGAAATGTGGCGAGGTGGCCGGCCAGTTCGAACTGAAGGGGGCTTACCTCGAGGGGCCGATCGCCAAGCTTTCCGGAGGTTGGCAAACCCGGGTCAAACTGGCGGCACTGCTGTTGCACGAGCCCAACCTCCTGCTGTTGGACGAACCAACCAACTTTCTGGATCTGCGTACCCAGATTCTGCTCGAACACTTCCTCAGGAATTACCGCCAGGCGTGTCTGATCGTCTCTCACGATCGCGCCTTTCTGGGGGCCACCTGCACTCATACTTTGGATCTGTCACGGGGACGGCTGACGATGTTCCCAGGGAAAATCGACGCCTTCCTCGACAACCAGCGTGAGCGTCGGGAACACGAAGAACGGCAAAACGCCGCGATTCTCTCAAAGCGGCGGCACCTCGAAGAGTTCATCGCCAAGAACAAGGCCCGAGCCAGCACCGCCACCCGGGCCAAGTCGAAAAGCAAGCAGCTTGAAAAGCTCGAACTGGTGGAGGTGGCTACTGACGAACCGACGGCGCGCATCCGTCCCCCCCAGATCGAACCCCGGCGGGGACCGGCGCTGCGTTGCCGTGATGTGGCAATTGGCTACTCCGAACGCCGTGTGGCCGAGGGGATCGGTCTGGAAATTGATCATGGTTCCCGAGCGGCCATCGTGGGGGACAACGGGCAGGGAAAAACCACATTCCTGAGAACGATTGTCGATTCACTTCCCCCCCTGGCCGGCGAGGTGCGTTGGGGTCACGGCTGCGAGGTGGGGACCTACGCCCAGCACGTCTACACCAGCCTGCCCCAGTCGCAGACGGTGATGGAGTATCTCGAATCGGTTGCAGCCCGGGGAACCAAGACTCAGGAAATCCTGGACCAGGCAGGAGCGTTGTTGTTCCGCGGAGACCACATCGAAAAGCCGATCTCGGTGTTATCGGGGGGTGAGCGGGCCCGGCTCTGTCTCGCGGGACTGTTGCTGGGAAATTTTAATATTCTGATTCTCGACGAACCGGGGAACCACCTTGACGTCGACACGGTTGAGGCGCTGGCTGAAGCGCTCATCTCCTATGAGGGAACGGTGATCTTCACCAGCCACGATCGGCATTTCATGCAGCGTGTGGCAAGTTGCGTCATCGAGGTGCGTGACGGGCGGGTGGTGAACTACAACGGGGCTTACGACAGCTATCTCTACGCGGTCAACCGCGAGATCGACGAGGGGGAACGGGCGGCTGCCGCCGCCCGGGGCAAGACTGGCGTACGTCCTGCCGGGGGTCCTGCACCAGTACCTGGGAATACGGCTCCCCGCCGGAATGAACGGGAGATCCGCAAGGAGATCTCCACCGTCGAAAAGACCATCGCCCGACTCGATACGCAGAAAAAGCAGCTCTCCGAACAATTGCTGACAGCCTCCAATCCCCAGGAAGCACTTCGCCTGCACAACGAACTGGAAGCCCTGCAACAACCCCTCGCCGAAGCCGAAGAACGATGGTGCCAACTCCAGGAAGAACTGGGCTGAGCAGGTTCCGGAACTGTTGTCGCTCATTTCAGCGGCAGGTTGTCGCAGGGGTTCACAGGCCAATCACGCCCATGCTATACATAAGAACAGACAGACCGCTTGCAGGATGTTCGAAAGGCATCAACGCTTAGGAGTTGTATCGATTTTGGCTGCCCCCCAGTTTACAGGCAGTCACTTCATTGAGCAGAATTCCGTCAAAACTCTTGCCACCAATCAAAGTCGCGGTACTCTTGCGGCAGTGCGTGTAGCAGGATGACGACTTGCTTCCGAGGGTTGCGGGCCCTTCTCTCGATGGTGAAGTGCGTGGCTGGAACGGAATTGCAGCGCATCGCCGTTCTCACAATCATTCGTGCTTCTCTGGAACTTGAGGCACGACTGCCGTTTACACCGGCAGTCAACCGTTCGATGACTTCTCCCTCCGCTCATTCCTCTTCAGAGACGGCTGCCGGTGAGCACGACTCCCGACGTCTGACCCTGTTTGCGTTTTTCTGGGCTACCCAGACCATACTCGAACTGGGCAAATGGGGGGAAATGCTGGCGAATCCCCTCCAATTCCTGTTGTTTTCCGCAGCCTGCCTCGTTTGTGTGCGTCCCGATGCCCCTCTGCGGTTGGTGGGACTGGCGGCCGCACAAGCGGCGGTGACTCTGCTCAAACTTCCCTTTCTGACCAACCATACCCTGGTCAACACCCTGGGGAATCTCACGCTTCTGGCATCCCTGATACCGGTTGCCCTGGAACGACTTCACGGCCCCAAAACCAGTCGTTCAGGGGCCCTCCAGGGGACGACCTGGCCGGAAGACTGGCTCGCCCGATTCGCACCTCTGCTCCGATGCGAACTGTTGCTGGTCTATACGTTCGCGACGTTCCACAAATTGAATTCCGACTGGTTCCACCCGGAGCAGAGCTGTGCGGTCATTTTCTGGGAACGGATGATACAACTCACTCCCTGGCCGGCTGTACTGCGTCCGCTGGGAACCGCCATGCCATTCGCGGCGCTGGGATGCGAGATCGTGATCCCCATTCTGCTGGCAATGCCCCGGTGGAGGCTCGCAGGGATTGGATTCGGTCTGTGTTTTCATCTGTTGTTGGGCCTGATTGGCTTCTATGGGTTTTCATCGATTGTCATGGCGCTCTACTGCCTCTTTCTGCCGGACTGGGTCCTGACGGCGGGGGTGGACACGTTTTCTGCGTGGCGCCAACAGCACTCTTCGTGGTCACACGCGCTCGACACTCTCTGGGCACCGCAGGTCCGACAAATCCTTTCTGGACTGATTGTGTTGGTGGCCCTACTGGCTCTGCTTCGTCTCCGGGTGACTGCGCCCCACGCCCCGCTGTTGCTGGTCCGGGAGCAAATGCAGGAGTCGCGGCGGGGATCGTCGCTGCTGTTCCTGGGAATCTGGCTGTTGGTGACGATCGGCTCCGGAGCCGTTCTGTGTCTGCTGTCATCTCGTTCCCGGCCCTGCCCCGATCGGCCCGGCGCTGCCCGCCGTCTCGGTTGGCTCTGGATTTTTCCTTTTGTCACGCTGCTCAATGGTGCGGCCCCCTACCTGGGACTCAAGACCCAATCGAGCTTCGCGATGTTCAGCAACCTGCGGACAAGCGGCCGACCTTCGAATCACCTGCTGATCCACTCACCGGCCGCATGGCTCCGCGAGGGATCTGACCTTGTCCGGATCGTCGACTCGAGCGATCCGGAACTGCTTCGGGTGCGCGACCACGACTACCTGCTTCCCTGGATGGAATTGTGCTCGTATGTCGACGCCCGACTCGCCAAGGATGGGGACTTTTCCGTAACACTCGAACGCGGGGGAGAGATTCGCGAGTTTGCCAGTGTAGAGGCCATGCAGGACGAGTTTGCCCACCCAAGCTGGCTGCTGCGGAAGCTGACCTGGTTTCGTCCCGTCAACATGGAACCAGTATGTCCCTGCACCCACTGAGCCCCGGCCCGCGGATGGAAAGCTCAACCAACGTCCCTTTGGTGTCGTTTGTGATCGAGACGGTCAACGAGGCCACCGAACCCGATATTGATCTGGGGCGAGTCCTCGGTGGAATCAGCAGGCAGACCTGGCCCAGCGGGCGTATCGAAATCGTGATTGTGGTCGACGAGCGCAATGCGGCGATGATCGACCGAATCCATCATGACTTCCCCCACGTGCGCACTTTGGTAGTCCACGACTCGAACTATTTTTCGATGAAACGTGAGGGGACCTACGCCACCACGGGAGACATCATCGCCCTGCTCGACAGCGATTGCGATCCCTGTCCTCAATGGGTTGAGCGGGCCGTCGCACGGATCCAGGGAGGAGCCGACGCGGTGGCCGGAAAAACCAGGTACCCCCGAGGTGCGCGGTTTGGATCCACGTTCAGTTTCTTCAACTTTGGCTATATTCAGCGACTGCCTGACGGTCAGTCGACTGGCTTCCTGCCCAACAATGCGGCATTTCGCGCGACAGTCCTGCGAAAACACAACTTCGATCCCAGGATTCGTCGGGGGGGGGCGGGTCACCTCCTGGGAAACCAGCTCAAGCGACTGGGCTATCGACTCGAATACGAGCCCGGCATGTTGGCCACCCACAACATGTACGGCGTCGGCGAGGAGATGCAAATGAGGGTCAAGGCCGGGTTCGACGCGATCAACCTGGCCCGCATCGATATTGATTCGGCCATCGATGAAACCCGGGTCCTCAAGCAGCAGAACGTACTGGGTTTGGTCCGCGTCTTTGTGCGAAGGCTGCTGTTCGATCTGCGCACTGTCTTCACCAATCGGGCCGATCTGGACATTGCATGGTGGCGGATTCCCTGGTTCCTGGTCGTCTCTCCCTTCATCCGGTGTGTCGAGCTGGTCTCAGCCGTAATCACCATTTTCTGGCCCAATTACTTCAAGAACAAATACGGCTGGTAGACGGCTTTCCGACAAGGGTTTACCAATCCCAGGGTTTGAATGGGCATCATGCGCGATTACTCACTGACTTATCAGCAGTTGATCCGGCAGGGATTAAGGCAGGGCTTTTCCGAGCCCGACCTCCTGCGGCTCAGAACCGCTTACGATCTCGCCTTGCGGCTGACGGACGGCCTGTACCGTAAACAGATGGTTCCCTTCATCTGTCACCTGGTTCGCACCGCCAGCATCCTGATGCATGAGACCAGGGATCTCACCCCCATCCTGGCCTCCATGCTGCATGCGGTTTACTTCTTACATGTATTCTCGGGAAGCACCCGTCGGGGCCCCCGTCCAGCCGACCGTCAACAGCTCAGCGACGCCCTGGGTCACGAGGTCGAACAGCTCATCCGGGATTACAGCCAGTTCCAGTTCGGTGCGGCGGAGGCCGCGCACTGGACCAATACCTCCCATCAGCTCGATTCGCGAACCCGGCAATTGTTGATGATGCGGTTGGCGGATGAACTTGAAGACCATCTGGATGCTGCAGAGGCCTTCGTTCCCCGCGGAAAATTCCGTGCGGGTGACGCACACTATGGGCGTGAGTTTATCGACCTCGCAAGACGTCTGGGTCTTGTGGAACTCGCTGCCGACTTTGAAGAAGCCCTCGCCATCAACCAGCAGACCCCCCTGCCGGAGGGGGTTCTGTCGACACATGGTTCATCGTACGAATTGCGCAACCGGCTATGGACCGCCCATCTGCTGGAGTGTCTCGGGGCGTGGCTGCGGCGCCGACGGATGGGACACAATGTCTGAACCAGATCCTGATCTGCGTCGGGAACCTGTACCATGCGCATTCTGCTGATCAACGACAGTTCGACACTTTCAGGAGGGGCGGAGATCATGTCGCTGTCACTGCGCGATGCGCTCCGTGACAGGGGCCATGAGGCTCTGTTGTTTTCCAGCCGGGTCTTGTATGGCCCCTCGCCTGTCGCGGCCGATATCACCTGCTTCGGCAGCACCACGCCTGTCAGACAATTGCTGAGGTTGGCCAATCTCTCCGCTTATCGGGAATTGCGTCGGCTGCTTCGGCAGTATCGACCAGAGGTGGTCCATGTGAGGATGATGTCCACCCAACTCTCCCCGCTGATTCTTCCATTGCTGCGGCCATTTCCCTCGATTTACCACGCCACCTGGCATGAGGTTCTCTGTCCCACTGGCATGAAAACCCTGCCCAATCTGTCTGAGTGCCGGATGCCGGCGGGCATGGCCTGCTGGAGGAATGGATGTGTGTCCACGCTGACATGGCCGTTGCTCTCACTGCAGCATCGCCTGATCTGGGAATGGCGTGACGTCTTCACCAGGGTGGTTGCGAATAGCCATTTTCTCGCACGGCAACTCGAGTCGGCTGGTTGGGCACAGGCCGACGTCATCTGGAATGGTGTGCCCGACGTCGAACCGCGCCCCCCGCTTGCAGAACCTCCAACGATCGCCTTTGCCGGTCGTCTTATCCCCGAAAAAGGTGCCGAAGAGACTGTCCGGGCCTGGCTCCTGCTGCGGCAGGACATTCCCGGACTGAAGATGCTGGTTGTGGGAGATGGGCCACAACGTCTCAAGATCGAACAACTCGTCCAGGATCCGGAAGTCGCTCGGGACATCGAATTCACCGGTTTGATTCCTCGTGATGTGGCCGAGCGATCTCTGTGCCGCGCGTGGGTTCAGGTTGTTCCCTCGCTTTGCCAGGAAAGCTTCGGACTGGTGGCGGCAGAAGCCCAGGTGCGGGGTACGGCAGTCGTCGCCACACGCCGGGGAGGATTGCCCGAGATTGTCGCGGACGGAGAAACCGGCACACTCGTAGAAAACCCCACCCCGGAGCAACTGGCGATGGCTCTACGTCCCCTGCTCACCAACCGCGCCTGGGCCGAGCAGCTTGGTCAAGCCGGCCGGAAGCGGGCCCGCCAGTTCTTCTTGCTGGAGAACTGCGTGACGAGATTTCTTGACGTCTATGCCCGAGCGATTGCCGAGCATTCGGCCCGATTCTTCCGGAACACCCTGGCATGACCACTTCCGTTAGCCATTGCCCGGGAGAGATCCCGTGGTTCCTTGTTCCCCGTTTGGGACGGCTGACTCCGCGCCGTTTTGAGTATGGAAGTCCAATACGGATTGGGCTGACGGGCCAGCAATTGCTGCTGACCGCTCCGGAAGATGTGTTTCACGTTTTGGTGGGAAATGCGACCAACTATTCGAAATCACGGGAACTGACGGGTTCTGGGGTTCGTCAGCGGGTCGGAGGAGGATTGTTGGGGAGACAGGGATCTGTCCATCACGAACGGCGTCGGTCATTGCAACCCCTTTTTGCCCAGCGGTCTGTGGAACATCTTGTTCGCGGGATCGAGCAGCAATGCCGGCAGCATCTCGAGTCCTGGAAAGATGGTGAATCTCGCGACCTTTCCGAGGAGATGGGACAACTCAGTCGAAGGATTCTGCTGGCCTCCGTGTTTGGAACTTTGAATGAGGACCAGATTGCCTCCCTCGAATTGGCCATCCTCTGGCGCCGACAACACACGGAACGGGTTTATTTCTCTCCGCTGCCTCGCTACGGGCGCTGGCCAACCATCAGCCGACACCGGGACCGGGAAGCCCAGAGGGTGATCGCGGAACATGTGCGACACGGATTGAACGAACTCGCGGCTGGTCGTCCCTCGGGTGACCTGCTGAAGGGAATGACCACGATCACGTTCGGCGACGGCCAACGCTTGACTGCGGACGACATCCAGGATGAAGTGCTGTCACTGATGAGCACCGGCCACGAGACAATCACCGAATGGCTCACCTGGTGCTGGGTTCTGCTCGCCCAGCATCCCCAATTCGAGATGCTCTGGAGGTGCGAATTGGAGCGGCTGGGCCCTCTGACGGACTGGCTTTCCAAAGCGCCGGAGTTGGCCCCGGCGACACAGGGTTTGCTGGAAGAGTCACTTCGGCTCTACCCCCCCACCTGGCTCTTCGCCCGTGTGCCCCTCCAAGATGACCGCCTGCCCAGCGGCACCATGGTACGGGCTGGTCAGAACCTGCTCGTGTGCCAATACCTGATGCATCGCCATCCGGGGACGTTTCCCGACCCAGAGCGATTCGACCCCACGCGGTTTCAGTCCACCACGACAGCCCTTCATGCGGGGAGGACCTATTTCCCGTTCGGTGCCGGTCCCCATCGCTGTATTGGCGACAAGCTGGCCCGCCTCGAAACCCTGACTGTGCTGGTGACCATCGCCCGCGAATTTGCGTTCAATCGCCGAGATTCGAAACCGATCGTCCCACATCCTGGACTGACCTTGGGGGTGCGAGGCGGATTTCGCGTGCGTCTCCACCGGTTGTCATCCTTCTGAAAGTTGGCCTGCGAACAATCCCCACCAGCCGCCCATCTGGCTCCCTTCAGCCCACCCTTGAAACCGCTGTGTCCTCCGCCGTGTGCTTCTTGACCCTGAGAATCTGGGCAACCGGAGCCTCCCCTGAATGCCGAATCCTCCACACACAACGCCAGGAAGACTTCCCGATTTCATCGTGGTCGGCGCGACCAAGGCGGGGACCACCAGCATCGACCAATACCTGTCTCTGCACCCCCAGATCCACATGGCCCGCCCGAAGGAACCTCGTTACTTCGTCGAGGGTGTGATTGGCAGCACAAGCCACCTGAGCCTCGATTGGTACCGCAGTCTGTTTCGGTCCGAGCGGACCATGTGTGGCGAAACTTCACCCCAGTACACCTATTGGCCGACACGGACAGGAGTGGCTGCGAGGATCCAGGAGGTCATCCCCCACTGTCGCCTGATTTATCTGGTGCGGGAGCCCTGGTCCCGTTTGAAATCGCACTACTTGATGAAACTTCGCACAGGGAGAACGGCCGACGATCTGGCTACCCACCTGAACGCCGCTCCTCAGGTTCGCGATGCGTCATGTTATGGAACCCAACTGAGCGAATTGCTGCGGTATTTTCCCAGGGAACAGATTCTCGTGCTCGAATCCTCCCGTCTGCAGCGACAGACCCGGGAGGCACTGCGGGAGGTCTTCCTATTTCTCGGCGTCGACCCCGGTTTTGATACTGCCGGTTTTGATCATCAGTATCATGTCAGCCAGGAGCAGAGTGCATTAAGCCACACAGGTATGCGGTTGCTGAATTCGCCGACGGTGAGATTCCTGGAACGCACTCTGTCTCAATGGGCTTTTTATCATGCGCGGAATATTCTGAGCTGGCCATTTCGGCGTACCGTACCGCCACTGGAGATTTCCCCTGCTCTGCAGACCCGGCTGACCGATTTGTTTCGGCGTGAAGTCGATTTGTTACGACGTCTGACCGGCGAGGATTTTCCCTCCCTCGAAGTCCGGGCCCCCGACCCAACAGACTTGTCTGGGTTGCCCCCCCAGCACGAGTGATGGCTGCGATCCATCCGATCGCCCACGACGGTCAGCCGGACGACCGCCGCAGCATGACCCATGCCGTGGGCCCAATCACCAGCAATGTCCCCAGCAAAGTGATTGGGCTGAACGACTGGTGCCACAGAACGACATCCGTCAGCATCCCGAACGCGACCTGCACCAGTCCAACCACCGCCACCTGGGCCGCCGGTCCCGTTGTGAAGGCGATGGTCAGCAGAAATTGCCCCAGGGTGGCCGAGAGTCCCACTCCCACCAGCAGCAGCAATGTGCCCGGATCGGTCAACACAGCTCCGGGACGGACCCGGTCGAACAGACACAGGGCAGTACAGGCCGTCAGGAGTGAAACCAGTGAAAAGTGAGCCACGATTGAACGGGGATCAATCGCCTTGAGACGGTGCAGACCAATCATCGCGAATCCGCTCATCAGCGAGCTGAAAAACGCTGCTGTCGAGGCGAGCCCTGCGCCAGGCGAGTCGGGCTGCTCGATCAGAACGACACCGGCCACTCCAGTGACTGCAGCGATCCAGATGTCCAGCCCGGGAATCTTCCCGAGGAAGGGCCAAGACAGTACGGCCACCCAAATGGGGTAAAGGTTGGTCAGAGTCAGCACCTGCGAGACCGGCAGGCGGGTGAAGGCGAAGAACGCACCCATCATGCTCAAGCTCCCCGCAATGCTGCGCAGCCAGAGGCTCCGCGGCCCCCAGAAGACCAACCGCGCTCCTCCGGCCACCGCCAGGCCTCCGGACAACAGCATCGGGATGACAGAACGGGCGATCATCGCGATCTGCCAATCGCAGCGTTTTCCCAGAGCATGGGCACAGCCCCCCATCACGGTAAAGGCAGCGGCGGCCGCCAACATCGCGAGGTAGGGACGCAAGGAAAACTCAGCAGGCGATGAGGGGGGCGGGGTCACAGGCAGGTATGAACTCCGACCAGCCGGCCAGGTCCACGCGATCGGGAAAACAGGGAGGATCGGACGTTGTCGCGAAAGAGTGTAGCAGTGTCTGACACCGTTGCCGAACAGGCGGACTTTTGGAACCGCCCAGAACATCCCGGTTTCGGCTACTCCCGGGCAAAGTCGTTGGATCGCCGTCCCAAGAGGGTGTTTTCGCTGCCAGAACGGAATTCCCCACGCCGAAAGTCTATAATCTGGCGGCGAACATGAGAGCCCTGTCCCCCCGTGATGGCCCGAGACCATGGTGATTCCCCGTCTGACCTGGCGACTGCTGACCGAGATTTCCCCACGCCTGGCGCTGAAGGGAGGGTATCTTTGCGCCTGGAAAGGGATGCGGGCGGTATGGGCCTATAAACGGCGGCTGAAAAACGGGGAACTGTATCCACCCTTTATGTTCATCGCCCTCACCAACAAGTGCAATCTGCGTTGCCACGGCTGTTGGGTCGAGAAGGAGGGGGTGGGTTATTACCTCCCCGAGGAGCAACTGGACACGGTCATCCGGGAAGGGAAAAAACAGCACGCCCATTACTACACCCTGCTGGGGGGCGAGCCGATGATGTATCCCAAGCTCTGGAACGTGCTGGAAAAACACCGAGATTGCTATTTCCAGATCATTACCAATGGGATGCTGTTCACCGAGCGGAATGTGGCCCGCATCCGGGAACTGGGAAACATCACTCCGTTGATCAGTCTCGATGGCTTCGAGGCGAACAATGACAAACGCCGGGGGGCGGGAGTTTTTGAGGCGGCCGATGAGGGACTGGCCCGGCTCAAAAAGAACAAGATTATTTTCGGAATCGCGACCACAATCACTGGTCAGAACGTCGACGAAGTTCTGACCGATGAGTACTTGCAGCATTTCATTGATCGTGGGGCTCTTTATATCTGGTATTACGTGTACCGCCCCATGGGGGCCGAACCGCACCCCGAATACTGCGTATCGAAAGACCAATTGATCGAAATCCGGCGACGGCTGCTGAAGTTGCGCCGTAAACATCCGATCTTCATCATCGATACCTACTGGACGGCCGAGGGCGAGGCATTCTGCCCGGCCGCCACAGGGATGGGGTTTCACGTCAACCCGCATGGCGGAGTCGAAATCTGTCCTGCGCTGTCATTTGCCCGGGATATGATCACGGACAACGACGGTGATCTCTACAAAACCATCAACGAGAGCAAATTTCTGCGGGGCTTTCAGGACTTTGTGCACGAGCGGACCAAGGGCTGCGTGATTCTCGAAAATCCACTGGAGCTGAGGGATTACATTGCCGGCGCGGGAGCCAAGGACTTCTCCACCCGGGACGCTTTCACCGAACTGGGATCGGGAACACCCCGCAACAGTCACCACCTGCCTGGGGAAGAAATTCCCGAGGACTACTGGCTCTACCGCTTCCTGAAGCGACAAGTCTTTTTTGGAATGGGAGCCCATGGCTGAGTCTCCGGCAAACCCGAAACCCGGCGGTGGCTGGCCCGATCACACGCAAACGGGTGAATTGCTGGCCCGCGCCCGGGATGGAAGGGTGGAGGCGGTCAACGACTTGCTGGAACGTCACCGGGCGGGTCTGCGAAGGATGGTCGATGCCCGCATGGACCAGAAAATGGCCCGCCGCATCGACGCCAGTGATATCGTGCAGGACGTGATGCTGGAGGCCAGCCAAAGGCTGCAAGACTACCTCAAGGATCCCCGGATTCCCTTCGGACTCTGGCTGCGTCAAATGGCCCAGGACCGCGTCATCGACATGCATCGCCGACATCGACTTGCCGGCCGCCGAAGTCTCGACCGCGAACAGCCCCTGGTGGCGGGGGGGCAAGCCGATCAGTCGTCACTCGAATTGGCCGCCCAACTGATGGATCCCGACCTGACCCCGGCTGCGCATGCGTTGCGGGAAGAATTGCGCGAGCAATTCCTGGTGGCACTCGATCAGATGGATGAGCCCGACCGCGAAATCCTGTTTATGCGGCATTTCGAGCACCTGTCGAACAGTGAGGCGGCCAATGTCCTTGGATTGTCGGAGCCGGCGGCCGGGATGCGGCACCTGCGGGCGTTACGACGGTTGCGGCAAATCCTGGGGGGCCAGGAGAGCTCTCTGACATAAGCGACAGACGATGTATCTGCTTCGATCCTCGCGGCGCTGTCTTTTCATCCGCTATCCGAACACCTCGGGCACCACCCGCCCCTCCACGTCGGTCAGGCGATAGTCGCGCCCCGAATGGAACCAGGTCAAGAGGGTGTGATCGATCCCCAGCGCGTGCAGGATCGTGGCATGCAGATCATGGACATGCACCTTGTTCTCGACTGCGGCGAACCCCAGATCGTCGGTCGCCCCAATCGCCTGACCCCCTTTTACCCCTCCACCCGCCAACCACGCGGTGAACCCCCGCGGACTGTGATCGCGTCCCTTCCCATTCTGGGCTGTTGGAGTCCGACCAAATTCGCCCGTCCAAACAATGAGCGTCTCCTCCAGCAATCCCCTTGACGCGAGATCTCGGATCAGGCCGGCGATGGGCCGATCAGTCTCACGACAGTGCAATTCATGATTCCTGTTGACGTCGCCATGAGCGTCCCATGTCTCCTCGCTGTGTCCGCCTCCAGAGTAGACCTGCACGAACCGGACCCCGCGCTCGACCAACCGACGGGCCATCAAGAGCCGCCGACCAAATTTCTCAGTAGCCGGGTCATGCAGACCGTAAAGCTCCTGGGTCGCCTGTGACTCCTGCGACAGGTCGACCGCATCGGGAGCCTCGCTCTGCATCCGGACCGCGAGCTCGTAAGTGCCAATCCGGGCTGCCAGTTCCGTCTCCGTCGGCCGTTTTGCGGCATGTCGCCGGTTCATTTCCGAAAGGACACCCAACTGCTCACGCTGCCTCTGGGCTGACATTCCCTCGGGAGGTGCCAGATCGATGATCGGCGGGCCGCTGGTGCGGAACTGCGTTCCCTGGAAACTGGCAGGCATGAAACCACTCCCCCAATTGGGTGGCCCGGAAATTGGCCCCCCCCGATGGTCCAGCAAGACCACGAACCCCGGCAGGTTCTGGTTTTCGGTACCGAGGCCGTAACTCACCCAGCTCCCCACGCTCGGAAACCCCTGCCGCAGGAACCCGGTATTCATCTGCAACAACCCGCCGCCATGGGCGAAGCTGTCAGCATACATCGACCGGATAATCGCCAGATGATCGACCACCCCCGCCACCTGGGGAAACATGTCACAGACGGGCAGTCCGCTTTGTCCGGAGGGAGTAAAGACCCGGCTGCTTCCCAGGAGCGTTCCCGGGTTGCGCACCTTGAAGAGCGGATCGGCGTCGAGATTGGGAATTGGCTGGCCGTTGAGACGGGTCAATTCGGGCTTCGGGTCGAATGTGTCGACCTGGCTGACGCCCCCGTACATGAACAGGAAAATGACTGATTTCGCCCGGGCAATGGCATGCGGGCTCCGCGGAGCCAAGGGAACGGACGACTCAGCAGCCTGAACCGCAGAACCGAAGAAACCATCCGCCGCCAGCAGCCCGGTCAGTGCGGTCCCCGTGAATCCCATGCCTGTTTCCCAGAGGAACTCTCTGCGGGTCCGACCACAGGGAGGCAACGGCGGCGAAGCTGGATTCATGGGGAACACCATCCAGGATGGGGAAACGGAAGCCCGGAAGTAATCCCAGGTCCCTTCAACAGACCAGTATCCTTCGATGTCAGTATCTCAGGGTGTGTTGGGAGGAACCAGCCTACAGCGTGCTGAAAATGCCTCTCAATACGGCTTCCGTGGAGTTTGGCACTGCCAGCAGAGGTCGAAATCGGCGTCCACGTCGGCACGACAGGTCGGGCAGATCCAGGTGGCGGGCGGCCGATCTTCCGGGGGCAGATCGTTGGCATGCGCTTCCCAGATCCGCAACACTTCACGGGCCACTTCGGCCTGATCCGCACGGACCCAGAGATGGGGCGGCGTCACTGTGTTGTAGCCAGCCGCCTGCAGGGCATCTCCCACGACCCGGGCTTCGATCCCGGCATCTTCCAGCAGTCCTTTGAGGAAATGTGCCTGTGGACCATTCGCGGCCATGTAGACAGCCACCACCTCCGGCTCACTCATGGCATTTCCTTCCGGATTGTAGGGGGACGCTCTCGGGCATGGAACAACTTCTCGTCAAATCGCAGGTCGAGAGCCAACCACAAGGCCCGGGCATAACGGAAGAAAAACGTTGGCCAACCGATACAAAAGACCGCCAGCCCCAGCAAAATGTTCCGCGAAGGAAAGCCGTAGCCAAACCGCAACACAATCCACGTCGCGGTCGACACCAGTGCGGTGATCCCATAGTTGAGATAGATCGACCCCAGAAAATAACCAGGCTCACGCTCGAACTTGAGGTGGCAGGAGGGGCACTTCTCGGGCATACGGAACAGCCCGGAAAACATTGGAGCCTCCCCACAGCGGGGACAGGTCAACCGCAGTGCGCGGCGAATCAACAGTGACGTGGGGGGGCGGGACATTCGCAACACACCAGAGGAACAAAACCAGACGTCGTGATCCAGTTTACACGAAGCGACTGTGCCACGCGCTGTCCCGAGCACGTCTTATCCGAGGGGGCTTTCCTGTTCTTCGTTCGGCAGATCGTCGCCCAAATTGGTTCCTACTCCCAGTGAGACCCCGTTTCCCAGAATGGTAGGGGGAGCCAGCCCGGCCTCGGAGGGAACCGCCGCCAGCATCCCACACGCTCCGTGAATGTCTTGCCCTCCGCTGTAGCGCTTCTGAACGGGCATTCCCAGTTCCTCACGCAGCGAATCCCAGAAGGCATGCGCCTCGGCCGAGTCAGGACGTCGAAACAGTCCGGTCGGATCATTCACATCAATCAGGTCAAGCAGAATGGGCATTCCCCGGGTCAACTCGGCCAGATCCCGCGCATCCTGTCGCGACGTGTTGATTCCCGAAAGCAGCGTCCAAGCCAGCGTGACCCGCCGGCGGGTTGCTGCCTGATACTCCCGAACGGCGTCCATCAGTTCCGTCAGGGGAAACTGTTTCTCGATCGGGAGCAGTTTCTGACGGGTTGCCGAATTGGCCGAGGTCAGCGAGACAATCAGTCGATAGGCATGCCCTTCACGGGTCAGACGGCGGATCCCGGGGACGACTCCCACGGTCGAAATGGTGATGGCCTTGGCACTGATGGCCAGTCCGCACGGCTCAGAGAAAATCCGTGCCGCACGAATGACGCGGTCGTAATTGAGCATCGGCTCACCCATGCCCATGAAGACCACCCCCCGCACCGGATACTCTGAATCCTGCTGGATCTGCACGACCTGATCGACAATCTCCCAGGTCGCGAGATTCCGCTGGAACCCCATGCGGCCAGTCGCGCAGAAGGCGCACTCGAGGGCACATCCCACCTGCGAAGAGACGCAGACGATGTATTTCTCATCGCCAGGACGATGCAGCAGCGGAATGCGGACAGCTTCGAACCGGCGCTCATCAGCCCCTGTGAAGATGTATTTGGCGAATCCATCCCTCGGAGATACGACTTTGTCGACCAGCGTCAGCGCGGGGATCGAAACCCGTTCGCGAATATGGGCCAGCATCCGTTTCGAGAAATTCTGAAATTCGGCCGGAATCTCGAGTGCGGAATGCTTCATCGCCAGGGCATGCAGCTGCCGCACCAGGCGTTCCGGAGGCTGCAGGTCGGACAAGGCCTCCTGCAACGTCGCGGCGTTGTGATCTTTGAGAAGAATCATCGCGGAACAATCGGTTCCAGGCAGGGTGGAATCAGCGGCATACTGAACTCTTATCACCCGAAGAATCTGAGGAGCATCGGATCGCGACGGGATCCACGTGGCTCACACCGCGACAGCGAGGCGAGAGTTTACCGCTGGCGACCAAAGCAGGGCAAATCCTGTCCCACACTGGGCCCGCAAGACGAATCAGGCCAGAATCCCGTCAATCACCCTTCCAGCGACGTCGGTCAGTCGGAAATCGCGACCGGCGAAACGGTAGGTCAATTGCTCATGGTCGAGCCCCAGCAGGTACAGGATCGTCGCATGGAGGTCGTGGACATGCACCTTGTCTTCCACGGCATCCCATCCGTATTCATCCGTCGCGCCGTAAGTCATCCCTCCCCGCACACCCCCGCCGGCCATCCACATGCTGAAGCCAAAGGGATGGTGATCGCGGCCATCCGCCTGTCCCTCGCGGGCAGGTGTACGACCGAATTCCCCACCCCAGATCACAAGCGTGTCGTCCAACAAGCCACGTTGCTTGAGGTCGCGCAGCAGGCCGGCGATCGGCTTGTCGGTCGCGCGGGAATGCTGCTCGTGCCCCGCCTTGAGATTGCTGTGCTGATCCCAGGGCTGAAAGCCTCCGTCGGTGTGATAGAGCTGAATGAACCGTACGCCGCGTTCGGCCAGACGGCGGGCCATCAGGCACTGCTTGCCAAAGTTGGCGGTCTGAGGCTCATCGAGACCGTACAGCCTGGCCGTGTCGGAGGTCTCTCCCGCGATATCAAACGCCTCGGGAGCCGCAGACTGCATCCGATACGCCAATTCAAACGCCTGCAGCCGCGCCTCCAGCCGGGGATCCTGCGGACGTTGGCGCTGATGCAAGTCATTCAAACGGCGCAATGCCTCGAGTTCACGACGCTGCGCCGGTCGCGACACTTCATTATTGGCGAGATTCTTCAGGGGCTGCGCCAGGTCGGAGACAAAAGTCCCCTGATAACTCGCTGGCAAAAAACCCGATCCATACTGCCGGGCCCCCTCGATGATCGGCCCTGCTCCAATCGCAATGAATCCTGGCAGATTCTGGTTCTCGCTCCCCAGCCCATAGGTGACCCAGGCCCCCGTACTTGGACGCGAGGCGACGCGTTCACCCGTGTGCATCAACAGGCAACCGCCGGGATGGTTGGGATCGTCGGTTGTCATTGAGCGGATCACGCACAGATCGTCGACACATCCGGCGACATGCGGAAACAGTTCGCTCACATCTAGACCTGAATCGCCATATTTCCCGAAAGTCCACGGCGAGCCCAGCAACGTACGCTGCTGCCCCAGGTAGAGTTTCGGCGACGGACGACCATTTTCGGCGGTCAGTCGCGGCTTGGGATCAAACGTATCAACCTGCGAGGGGCCTCCTGGCATGAACAGAAAGATCACACGCCGGGCAGTCGCCGGATGATGGGCGGGTCGGGGAGCCAGAGGAGCCTCCAACCGACCGGGAGGCTGCGGTGACCCAGCGGCCTTTGCAGAGGAATGATCGGCACACAGGGCAAACAGCGCCAGACCGCCGAAACCTCCACCGGTCCGAAACAACAACTCGCGCCGATTCCAGACTTCAGTCGACATAGAAGAACTCGTTGGTACAGACAATCACACGGCAAAGACGATCCCACCCCTGCACCGTCGGATCTCCCTGAAGCAGGTCTCTGGCAATGCTGATCTCGTCCTGGTTTGGCAACCGGCCGAAGAGCCGCCGGTACAGCCAGTTCAATCGCTCGACCAGAGCCTCTCCCGGAACCTCACTCCGCAGCCGCGCCGACAACCGTTCCGTCAGCCTGGTAAGGAACGGATCATTCATGAGAAACAGCGCTTGAGGAGCCACAATTGACTGACTCCGCTGCTCAATCACGCCCCCCCCGGTGGGACCATCGAACAGCGGGCAAAACTCAGACGCCTTGGCGCCAGTGCGCACCGACATGAGGTACAGACTGCGACGTGGTTGGCTGACTTCGAGAACGCCCGGTCCTCCCGGTGCTTCATCCAGTTCCCCCGCCACCGCCAACAGGCTGTCGCGCAGCGCTTCGGCCTCCAGAGCCCGACGGGGCATGTGGGCCAGCCAACGATTCTCCGGATCCATTTGGGCCGTCTCGGCGGTCGGTAGCGACGAACGACAATAGGTGTCCGACAAGACCATCGCGCGCTGCAAGGACTTTGCCGACCAACCCGAACGAATCAGTTCAGCCGCCAGATAATCCAGCAACTCGGGATGACTGGGGCGATCTCCCCGCAAACCGAAATTGGTCGAAGTCCGCACCAAACCTGCTCCGAAATGATGCTGCCAGAGCCGGTTGACCAGGACACGTGCCGTGAGTGGGTTGTGCGCATCCGTCACCCATTCGGCCAGCTCCCGCCGACCGCTTCCCGAACCAATCACGAGGGGCTCCGCCGTGAAGACTCGCGGAACTCCCCGGGAAACTTTCGGCCCGGGGGTCTTCCATTGTCCGCGCAGGTAAACATGGGCATCCCCGAAGCCGGCATGCGGAGTCTCCGCCGGCCCCCCGTCCTGTACCACCACCGCCTGAGGAGTCTCGGGTTTCTTCCAGGCTCGGCGGCGAGCCAGTTCCTCCTGCAGAGTTGTCACCTGTTGTGCCTGGGAGGCGGACAAGAGTCTGGCCCTCTCGGAAGAACTCACCCAATAGGGGCTGTCCGACGAAAGCAGTTCGTCTGCGAGAGATGCTTCCGGATCCGGCGATTCCGGTGAAGTGAACGCCGCGGGATCGAGCCACTCGCGATGCAATTCATCTTCGATACGTTTGCGGGACTCATCATCGACCTGGGTCCCATACACTCGCAGCTCGCAAAGGTCGCCCCGAAACCGTGGTGCACTTCCCGAGCCCGGCCCCCCCAGCGTCAGTTCGACAATCCCGGGATCGGGTGACACGGCAGTGAGTCCCTTGTTTATTCCCACTTCGGTTCGATTGCGATAGACACGTACCCCCTCAGGTCCCCAAGTCAGACTGAGCAATTGCGGTCCAGGCCCTTCAGGTGGTGGAATCATCACGTCCCCCGCACCGCCTTGATTGCGGACAATCACATGGACGGCTCCCTGAGGAGAAATCATCAACCCCAAGCCATGCCGGCCCACTGCGGAATCCTCCCAACCCAAAAGCCGCTGCCCCCCTTCTCCCGCAGTGTCGGGACGGAAGACGACAAACAGGCTGCCGACCTCTGGTACCCGCTGGGCCACCTTCAGGAGGCTCTGGCCATTGAAGCGAATGACCGGCCGCTGCCGTCCGGCGAATTCCTCCACGTGGCGTACGGGACCGGGGATTTCCGTGGCCAGAATGGCGGGTTGCGGATCCCCCCCTCGATCGTACCAGCGGGTCACCTGCTGCTGGGCAGTCACTTCCAGTCGACGGTCGTTCGCCCGAAAACGCAACAGAGGCGATCGCCCACTCACCGGGAGACGGCCTGTCAATTGCCCACGAACGCCTTTCACCAATTTCGGTGCCAGTGCCTCGATCTGATCGCGGGCCAGAGAGGAGTCTGGGGCCAAAGCGAAGTCCCGCAAGGATTCTCCTGCCTCTGCCAGGTCGAGCTGTCGGAGCCAGAACCGAACCAGCAAAGGGGACAGACTCCATCGGGCGGCCGCCTCCTCGATGGTCAGACGGTCGAACGCGGCTCGTGCAGCCGATGCCGACCACGCCGCCAGGAGACCTGCTGCCGTGTCACTCTCCACTTGCGAGACCACCCCATCCAGCCAGGCCTGCTCTTCCAAGGCCGAAATCATCCCGGGCAGCCGCAGCAATCGTTGCTGATTCTCTTCCGCGTGCCGCCCAATCTCGGCAATGCGGGTCGCGGGCCACAAGGGAGCTCGCACGAGTGGCGTATTCCCCTTGACTGGGCTGGGAATCAGACGGGTGCTGAAAAAGATTCCTGCCAGCGCGTAATAGTCCTCAATTGAAACCGGATCGTACTTGTGATCATGGCAACGGGCACACCCCAGTGTGAGCCCCAGCATCGCCCGCCCCAGCACATCGACCTGATCGTTGACATAGTCGGCGATCATTTGGTTCTTGTCGACATCCCCAGGCACAAAGTCGGCCAAGGCCAGGAACCCGGTCGCCACGAGCGCATCGGAATCGATTTCATTGGGATCGCTGGGCTGTAACAGATCTCCTGCCAACTGCATGCGTAAAAACTGGTCATAGGGCAGATCCGAATTGTGGGCCTGAACGACCCAGTCGCGGTATCGCCAGATTTCGCGGAAGTCACTCTCGGCAGGCAGTTGGATCAGATCGCGGGCGTCAGCATAACGGGCTACATCGAGCCAGTGCCGTGCCCAGCGAATCCCATATCGGGGAGAGGCCAGCAAACGGTCCACAACCCGTTCGAATGCATCGGGAGAATCATCACCGAGAAAGTCGAGCAACTCAGCCGGCGTCGGCGGCAACCCGGTCAAATCGAGGGTTACACGACGGAGCCAGGTTGCACGGTCTGCGGCCGGACTCACCCGTAAGTGGTTCCGGGAAATCTCCCGCTGGACGAAGAGATCGATCGGCCCCCGCGAGCCCAAATCTCCTGCATGGTCTGGTAGCGATCCTGGCAAGAGGGGCTGAAAGGCCCAGTGCTCCATCTCGATGGTAGGCTTGATTCGGGGGGGGGGTTCGACCGAGACCGGTTCGGTCGAACACACATCGCTCCCCATCCGAAACCACCCCAGCCCGAATGCCAGCAGGGACCAGGCCAACAGTCGCGAGCATTTGACCCAAACCAAGAAATCCGACATCACGGTTTTTCCCCGGCCTCAAAGAAACGGAAGACATCTTCGAGAGCCGCCTGCACAATTCCGAGATGCTCGACCTGCGGATAATCCCGTTCTTCCAGCATCAGACCTGCCTGACGGAATTGCCGGGCCACCTGCTGCACTCCGCCGCGTCCAAAGTCTTCTGCGCCGGCCCCGGCGAACAACGGAACCTGCTGGAAGGCGTCGACCTGCCGTACCCGCTGCCCACCTCCCAAAATCGCCAGGCGACGGACCACTTCAGGACTGCGGGAGGTCAAATTCAGCCCCTGCATTGCTCCCATCGAATGTCCCACAACAAACACCTGGCGGCGATCGACGGGATGCAGGGCATCGACTGTCGCGATCAAATCGGGAAGCTCCAGTCCCGTTCCAGTCAGCGGGCTCAGGCGGGGTGCCAGCAACAGCCAACCCCTTTCTTCACAGAGCCGCACAATCTTCCCCGCCCCGTAGGCATCGAAAAACATGTTTTCACTTCCCCCGGCTCCATGGAGGGCAATCACGAGAGGCCGCGGTGTGGGGGAATCAGATGGTGACTGGACGGCCTCAGGGATCTGTTTCGAGGGCCATAGCAATCGGCAACGGGCTGCCCTGCGTCCCGCTTGCGGCGAAATCCAGTAATGACCTGGCCCTGTCGCGAGGCGTACCACTTCACCACGGGACAGTTGGGAACTCCAGCTCTCGCACAGTTCCAGCAGGGCATGGGCGGGGTAATCGGTCTCGGGACGGGATGCCCCCAACAAACCTTTCAGCTCCTTCACTGTATCCCGAAGTGTCCGGCGCGATGACCCCGATGTTTCTTCCGGGAGCGCGGCTTCATCCTCGGCCAGTTTCGACAGCCTGCGGGCGGGATGGGCGGTCACCGACAGCATCTGCAGGGGAAACTCGAAAAACCGTTCCCCGTGCGTCAACCGTACACGGAGTCGATAATCGCCTTCCGCGAGGCCGGCTGTTGGCATCGTGAAAGTCTGTGAGAGTTGGGTCCAAGGTGTCACGATTTCGGAACAGACCTCTGCGTCACGCAGCAGGACCAACGCGACGATCCCCCCCGGTTCAGGAGTCTCGGGCAATTTGTACCCCCGCTCGATCCGCAACTCGACCTCTGGTGTTCCCAGTGGAATCAGTGGTGTTGCCAGCGAGACATTCAGCGAGTGCCACAACTGTTGTTCCGGGAGGGCCTCTGTCTCATCCAGAGCAAGACACGCCTGATCGAGGGCCTTTCCAGCCGCGGTTTGATTTCCCGAGAAAAAAGCCGACACCGCCGCCTGCAGCGGTTGCAGCACCCGCGTTCTTGCCTCGGGGGTATCCTTCTCTTCCCAAGCGGCTTCGAACCGGTGCACCCGTTTTCCCAATTGGTAGCGCAGGTCCGATGCACGACTGGCTGGCGCGAGCATCCACCAGATGCACCACGCCAGCAGCAGCAACAGACCCCGGGCGAGCGGAACATGTCGACGCGCAGAACGCCTGTGGGTCAGGGAAGTCGCGGCAGACGTTGATTTGCCGGTCGAAAACGCCATGTGTCAAACCGATCTGCAGGAAGGAAATCCGAGCCAGAACCGTATCATCGGCCCACTCACGGGCTTTTTCCAGCCCAGTGCGCGAGTCACTCGCTCCACTGGGCCTGGGGTTTCGTAGAGTCGGGTGTTTCAGGGGTTTGCGGCCGACTTCCGGACGCGAAGTGGCGCGGGTTCGACTGGCGCATACCCGGTCTCGATCCGGACACGTACCGCCGGAGAGAGCCGTTGCAGGTTCACATCATCCAGCACTGCGTCGGGTGGTCTCTGATCGAACAACTCCAACAATTCCCGCTCCAGATCGGGGGCGGGAATCAGCCCCATCGAGAATTCATTCAGCCACCAGATGCGATAGGCATGCGGCCGAAGTGCGCCCCAACCGGTAAATCCATCAAAAACACGGCCGTCAGGGGGAACCTGGGTGTGCAACCGTTCGATCGCCTGGACCTGTACCGAGTTCGACCACACGAGCAGATCCAATTGGCGACACACGCCATATCCCAGTGCCAGAGCCCCTCCCCACACCAGGCCACGCTGACGGGGATCTGGCAAAACACCTCTCCAACCGAGCCCCCACGCCAGCCAGAACACCGCCACGGCCAGCAGCGTCATCCCGAGGGGGTTCTCGACAGTCAGGTGCGGGAAGGGGCCCAATTCGCCGCGAATCCAACCCCGCAGCAACCATCCGAGTTGAATGACCAGCAACAGGCCCCCCAACCCCTGGGAAATCCGGTGAGGCCCGGAAGGCCTTTCGGCTAGCAACGACTGCAATCCCACACCAGCAGTCAGCACCAACCACGGAAACCATAGCAAGTAATACTGGGGGAACGTCGCCTTCACCACTGTGAGCGAAGCGAGGCACAGCAGAGTCGCCAGCAGCACCACATAGACCAAGACCGAACGCATCCCGTCGGCGAGGGAAGTCGACGTTGCCAGGACTGGTTTCCCAGAATGCAGCCGCTCGACGCCGGTCCCCGCCTTCGCTGGGGTGATCCGGTCTCTGGTGAAGGCACCAAACTCCGAGACTGGCGGGTCCGACCAGTCTGCCGATGAAGCCTTGTGTTGCAACCACCTCCACCCGGCTGGCCGAAACAAACCGGCAGCCAATCCGCATGCCGCCAGCCACCAGATGAGCAGGTCCGCCGCCAAAGTGGCCCGCCAAACCGCAAGCTTCTCACTGACAACAGACCAACGCACCAATTGGAACACGGTCGAATCAAGAAATTGCTGCCCCCCCCCCATCAACCGGTATGCCAACAGCACCCGTCACACTCCCACCACTACGCCTCCCCTCAGCCAACACAGAGCGCGGGGCCAGCGCAGCGAGCGACGGGCCAGCGATTCGACCAGCCACGCGGATCCCCCCAGAGCGACGACTGGCACAATCGACTTCTGTGTGAACAGTGTTGCCCCCCCGGCGCACAATGCCAGTATCCACAGATTCATCCGTGCGAAATCCTTCACTCGACCCGAGAGGCATTCCGCCGTGGCCTGCATCACTTTTTCCAGCGCCACGACCAGCAGCAGCATCGCAGGAATATCCGGGCGGAATTCGACTCCTTTGGCGAAAAAAACCGAACTGCCCAACAAGAGTCCTGGGACGACAGTGGCTGCAGGCCCTGTCAAAACCCGCCTGGCGATACGGGTGGTGGCAAGCACCGCCAGTGTCGCCAGCAACCACATTCCCAGTCTCAGGATCCACAAAACGGTCAATCGCGGACCGGTGAGGAACAAGGCCGGCTGCGCCAGCCAATACAGGGCCGGCGCGTGATGTTCGAAGAAATCGCGATAGGGGATTTGTCCCGAATGCAGGCAAAAAGCGGCGTGCAGATGCTCCAGCTCATCCGGATCGAATCCCCGCACCGTCAATCGGAGTCCCAGCAGCAACCAGACAAACCAGGAGACGCGAATCCAGAGTGAGATCTCTCTCCCAGTTCGGGAGACTTCATCGTGTGCCGAGGGAGGCTGTTCCGAGGCAGGCTGTGCCGACTGCGTGGTCCCCAACTCCGCAGGCTGCCGTGACATTTTCCGCAAGGTGTGGTCCATGAGGGAGGAGAGACAGGCCCGGATCGTCAGCACCAAACCTGAGGTGCGGGCGATCCCAGAAGGAACCACGTGTTGGCGACCCCTTCTCGCGTCTCATGATGTCACAGCCAACGGCTCGGGGGAATGGACGGTCAGCCCGGTCCATCCCTGGACCGGGAGTACAGGTTGGGCAGGGTCTGGGAACCACAAAGCACTGTTTCTGCTCAGCCCGCGCGCCGTTCGAGCGGAGACATCTCCTGAAGGCGATGCAGCCAGGTCGGGTGCATTCCCCGCTCTTCAAACTGGGTGACCACATGCTGGTGGCAGGTGAAGAACAGCACCTGTTGCCCCCCTTTGGCGACTTCCTGCAACAGGTCGATCGCCGCCTCGGTCCGGGGAGCATCGAAGTTGACAAACACATCATCCAGCAACAGGGGCATCTCCAACCCTGTCTGGGCGAGTCGTTGGATCACCGCAAGCCGGATGGCCAGGTACAGTTGTTCGCGGGCGCCGCGGCTCAACGTTTCAATCTGCGCTGAATGTCCGAACGAGTCCTCTACCTGCAATTGCCGTTCACCCAGAGGCGTCCACACCCGTCGATACTTGCCACAAGTCAGCCTCTGCAGGAAATCCGAGGCCAGCGACAATGTCTCGGGCTGAGTCCGCCGTTCAAACGACCGGCACAGCGAATCAAGACAATCCTCCGCGAGTTTCGTCGCGGCCCGGGTTTGCAAGGCGTCATCCAATTGTTGCTCGACGAATTGCAGGTCCAACCGCAGGTCGGCCAGCGTGGCATCGTTCGACCAGGCCTCGAATTCCAGATCGAGTTCCGCCAATTCGTCGTGTGCCGCAGCCAGTTCGCGCTCCTGACGGGCCAATTCGGCTTCAACCGCCGACAATTCCCCAGGCGACTCAAACTCCCCGCTTGTTTCGAGTCGGGCCAACAAGGCTAAGGCTTCGGGAGATTCCCGACTGAGCCGGGCCAGGGACTGCTCGGCCTCGGTGACTTCCTGTCTCAAGACTGAACGCTGTTCGACCTCACTCGACAGGGACAGGAACTCTGTCCGGTCTCCGGCTCCCGCCTGCACCCACAAGGCCTGGCGAGCATCTTCCAGATGTCGCAACCGGCGCCGCAAGCGCCGCAGCGAACGGTGGATCCCGGAGGATTGCTGACGCCACTCCCGGCGGGCAATCTGGTCCTCATGCCACACGGCCAGCAGATCGCACCATTCGTCGATCTGATCGAGCGCCTCACGGGTGGTGGGTTGTGGTGGGGGAGCCCGCAGGGTGAGATTGGCCACACTCGTCTCGACCGAACGCCACAGCTGGTCGATGGTTTCCGCCTGATCGGCCAGTCGATCCAACTCACGCACCGACTCAGTCACCCGGGCCAGCGACTGCCAGCTTCTGAAGACCTCGGCGACATTCCAGTTCACCGAGAAACCCAGTCCACGCAGCAACTCGCTCCAGGATTGCCGTGTGGACCGCCACTTCGCACGGTGAGTGCGCAATTTCTGTCGAAGCCGCTGTTCACTGGCCGACAGCCGCTCCACTTTGCGCTCCAGCAAGGCCAACTCGCTCAACTGCGTCAGTTGGCTGGCCACGTGCCCCATGTCGGCTGGCTCGGCAGCCCCGAAACCCGAGAATCCCGGACCTGAGGGACGCTGGTCGAGCTGTGTGCGGCGCAGCCCGGCCGATGCCTTCGGCAAAACCGGATCGGGAAGCGTGCGCAACTGCAAACGCACCCCTTGAAGTTCCTTTTCGACCTGCTGCCTGCGGTGGACCAGACCGGACTGGACCCGTGACCGATCAAACTCGTACTGGCTTTTCAGTCCCCAGGCGATGCCGCCAAATGTCAGTCCCAGGAACAGATAGATCAGACCGGCAATGGCACTGGTCTGAACTCCGGCGATGAACCCCCAGCCAGCCACGATGATGCCGAGAAAAAACAGGACCGAGACAATCCAGGTCAACCACGCGGGAAGGGGTGTCGGCACTCTGTGTTCCGCCGGGTCCGAGACCGCCCCCACGAAGGACTTCAATTGCTCGACCAGTGCTTGTTCGCGGGCCCGCAGGGCAGAGGCCTGCGGACTGACACTCAGTTGGGTTTGGACCGACTGCAAGGCGTCATCAAGGGTGCTGGCAGGCAGACCTCGTCGGCCCTCACGCAGAGTCTTCTCTGAGTCTTCCAACCGGCCGAGCAGCCGCAAGCGGGCCCGGCGCAGTCTGATCAGCACACGCTGCTCGCGCTGCAAAGTCCGCCCCAAGTCCCACAAACGGGCCTCGCTTTCGGCAGACTGGTCGAGCGCACGCAGACCATCGAGACTCCAACCTGCGGCCTGTGTCTGGCGAAGTTGCTCGAGTTGCGACTGGTGTTGGCGCAACCGCTGCTGCGCTTGCTGCCTCTGTCGATTCACCTCAACAAACCAGCTGCGTTGGGACACAAACCCGTGCAGCGCGGCCGCCTCCGAGAGACTCAGCCTCGAACGAGGCTGAAATCCCCCCCTCTGCCGCAAGCGGGACAACAGTCGCCTGCCACGCCCCCTGACTTGCTGGATCTCGGCATCAATCTCGGACAGCCGCTCGACTCCCCGTTCGGGAAAATTGCGGGGGGGCCCCAGCCGTTCGAGCCGGGCACGAGCCTCCCGCAGTGCTCTGGACGATGGGAGCAGACGGGCGTGTAACGCCAGAGTCTGTTTCTGCCGTCGAAGCTGGGCCACAGTCGCCTCACGACGGGCGATGTCGGTGGCCAGGGATTCCCGACGAGTCAATCCGGAGGGGAGCGGCCGCTGCTGCAGTTCGCCCAGCCTCTCGCGCAGCCTTTGACGCTCCTGAATCAACTGCGTCACTACCGCTGGTTGCCCCGCAGAAGTCGATCGCCCGGCCGCATATTCGCGAGCCCGGCGCCGCGCAGCCACAAGACGATGCCCCTCCGGCCCGAGTGAGGCCTCGTAAATCTGATTGGCAACCTCCATTCCCCGCAGGGCACTCAATTCCTGAATCTCATTGAGCCCCATGCAGTACACCCCATCCCAGAGTTCGGGGGTCAGACCGCGCAGAAAACCCTGTGAATCTTCGGGATGCGAATCCGGCCTGCCATCAATCTGCAGGATACCAACACCGGCTGGTCCGCCGGTCGCGCGCGAGAGGACATGCCGGTTCCCCTTCTCCAGCATCACGACCCGACCTGGAATCTGTCCGATCCCCTCGGGCAGTTTCCCCTGGATCTCGGTGGAATAGCCCAGCAAAACGCCCCGCACGAATTCCAGGAGCGTGCTCTTGCCGGTCCCGTTGGGGCCGCTCAGCACCGCGACCTGCCCTGTGGGGATCGTGAGGTCGAGATCCCTCCACACACCAAATCGATCCACTTGAATGGAGGAAAGTTTCATGGAAGACGTCCCTCCCGTTCCAGCAACCATTGCCGCCCTAAAGACATTGCCTCCCGAGAGACACGTCCAACTGCGGAACCCCCCAGCAACCGTTCGAGTTCCACCTGTTCGCACTGCCACTCTTTGGCGGCTGTGGCGGTCCACTGGTGAAGTGACTGCCGCGCCCCAGACGTATTCTCAGTCAACAGACTGACATACTCCTCCAGCAGCGGATCGCTGCTGACGGTGCCCCGGGCAGGCACAATGCGCGACAGCGACTGACTGGCGATTTGCCAACCCTTCTGTGCGGCCCGGGTATCGACCTCGGCAAGAAACCGATCGAGTTCATCGCGTACCGTGTCCAATTCCTGCGGCCACTCCTCGGCCGAAAAATTCCCACGGATACACCGTGGAATGGCAGAGCTCTCGGCGAGATGACGCTCGACCACAGCCAACATCCGATTCAGCAGAGCGCTCCGGCTTTCGCCAGGAATCCCCTCCAGTCCCCACTGCTCCCAGACGAAGGTCGCGGTGGGAAGCAATTCGAGGCGTGGCTCCAGATCGGCTCCACACTCGACCAGCGTTGCTCCGCAAAGTCCCGGTTCCAGCGCCGTGAGTCCCTGCAAGGGCCCGGGAGAATGAACCAGCGTGCCCCCCACGTTCAAAGTCCGGCGGCGGGCCGGTTCGCACGTGGCGACATAAGAGATCGTGGCATCCAGCGGAAGCCCCCCAACAATCGACAGTGGGGCATCACTCAACAGCAGGCGCTCTCCCGAAAGGGCGACCCCAATCCGCAGGCCGCTCTCTCCGGGTGCTTCCGTTTCATGCGGCAATCCCCCCGCCGGTGGGCTCACCAGTTGCGGGCCATTTGCATGCAATCCCGGCGATTGCCTGCCGGTCGACTGGCTTCCCTGGGAATGGGAGGGAGCATTCAATTCCGTCGACAACAATTCCAGGGACTGACCATGGGCTCCCACAACCGTCAGTCCAGCGCCCGCCTGCAGTTCCAGGAGATGCAGGTTGTGAGGCCACCCCCGACCCTGAAAGCCCTCCCGTACCGGATCACTATCGGCAACTGTCAGCACGACGGGAATCCGTGATTGCGCCAGGCTTTGGCACGCTTCTGCCAGGGCCAGCGCTCCGCGGGGGCCAAGTCCATCCTCCGGACAGCAGGGGCCTGTCAACAACAGCAGATCAGCCTGCTGGTCGCGAACCTGTTCCACCAATTTCCGCAGGGCCAGCAGCGTGCAATCCCGGAAGATCTCTCGGCGCAACTGACCCAGACGCCGCAGACCACTGACTGGTTGATCCAGCCGCAGGTGCGACCCGTGAACGATCCTTGCACGTTCCCTCATGCATTTGACTCCCTGAACGTCACATCCGTGACCACGTTTCAGTGAGTTTAGTCAAGTTTCCCAGACTGTATGAAGCCCAATTCCGGTATCTTTCCCAAACCTCTCAAGACATTCTCTCTTCCAAAACCCACAAATCGGCCGGAATCTGACAGATTGGGCGGCCTGGGAAGACTTTACCGGACAGCCAAAAACTCGGCCCGGGAGAAGGGTCCAACGGAACTCCCCTTACCAGCCAGCCGCGACACCACGCGATACAACAGGTCCAGCGATTCCCGGGCCTGCACAAACGTAATCACATTGGGAGGACTGATCCGGATCACATTCCCCGCCAGGGGTCCCAGCAGGTGAATGCCATCCCCCCCCGGCTCGCCCAAGTAGGCAGCTTTCACAATCTCCACCGCCACATGCCGGCTGTCCAATCCCAGACCGGCAGCACATTCGATTCCGAACACCAACCCCTCGCCACGCACCTTGGCGACCAATCCCGTCTCCTTCAGTCGGTTCAGCCCCTCGAAAAACAGGGGCGTCAACTCCCTGGTGTGCGCCAAAACATCCGTGGATTCAAATTCATCCAGCGTCGCCAAAACGGAAGCACATCCCAGCGGATTCGCACTCCACGTATCCGACGCCTCGCCGTATTTCAAGCTGGCCATCACATCGCCGCGCCCCACCACGGCCGAGACGGGAACCCCGTTCCCCAACCCCTTCCCCATGACCACGAAATCGGGCTCGATGCCGCACGCTTCAAACGCGAACATCCGACCGGTACGGCCGAAATTCGCCTGCACTTCATCGAGGATGAACATGATGTCATGTTCGTCACAAAACTGGCGCAGCAACTGGTGGTAGGCCGCCGGCACATGGTAGCTGCCGCCGCCCCCAAGGTACGGCTCGGTGATCAGACAGTTGATCCGTGAGCCATATTCCGCCCACAGCGCCTCGAGTTCGGCCCGGTAGGGTGCCAGATCGAGCGTCTGACCATACTTCGAAACATCATCCACCTCCTGACGAGGAAAACTGATGAACTTCACCCGCGGATCGCGCTCGGGGTCAGACTCGCTCCCCGTCACCGCTCCCGCCAGCCCCTTTTTGCCATGAAATCCATACCGGGTCGCCAGAATCAGATCGCGGGATTTGTCCCGGTGCAGGCAGGCCCAGAGCGCCTTCTGGATTGCCTCGCTCCCCGAGGCGGCCCACATCACCGCATCGAGCCTCCGACCGCCCGGCCAGGACTGCACATTCTTCACCAGTCTGCGGACCGACTCCGCCTCAATTGGAGTGATGGCGTTGTACGCGGTCATCGTCACTGCATCGACAAACTCACCCTCGGCCGCCGGGCGGCCCCCCAGCATCTCGGGCGTCCACGCCATGTAGTGGGCGAACCGCTGCAGCCAACGTCGCGGATTGTGCCCCAGGTTGGCCACCAGCACACCCGAAGTGTAGTCGTAAAGCCGCCGCCCCTCGGGGGTGTAATGGAACACCCCGGCTGATCGCGCCAGGACTCCTTGGCTGGGAGTAAAGGTCCGCAAGGCCACTGGCTCCTGAGCGGCAATTGTGGCGCGGACCTGATTGGACTCGGGTTCACCCGCAAATTGGATGGGCGTGATCATGGCCGGTCAAGTGGAGGGCAGGATTCGAAACCAAATCCCCAGAGGGAGAGAACGGAAGTTTACTCGATTGGCCCCTCACTGGACCAGACCTTCCGACCAGGTTGTGGGTCGTCTCCCGCTCCGCTGTCATGCCCCATGCTTCCCGGGATACAATCTCCTGCAGCTCTTCCTTGATTCCCACCGCCCTGCCCCGATTGTGCCTGGCCAATCCACTACGGAAAGTCGTGGATTTCTTTTACCGAGCCCACCATGTCCCACATGCCCCTCCCTACCGCCAGTCCCGCAATTCTCACACGTCGGCAGTGGCTGGGCTGCGCCTCTGCGGCCGCTGCCATCCTGGCCGGCCCCAGCCACCGGTCGGCCCAGGCTCAGGATCTGGTCACACTGCCCGATGGAAAACTCCTGATAGTCCGGACGCCCAAGCCTCTGAACGCCGAGCCCGCGCTGCATCGGCTGCCTGAACAATGGATCACTCCACTGGAAACATTCTTCATCCGCAGCCATGGGAATGTACCGCAGCTTGATGCCGCTGCCTATCGCCTGTCGATCGAGGGGCTGGTTGAACGGCCCCAGACTCTCTCGCTGGACGAACTGGTCGGCCGGTTCCCCCAGGTGGACCAGACCGCGACCCTCACATGTGCCGGAAACCGCCGGGACGAATTCGCCCCCCCGAAAATCAGTGGTGTCCCATGGAATGCCGGGGCGATCGGCAATGCCCGGTGGACGGGAATTCCGCTGCGGAGTCTGCTTGAGGGGTGCGGCCTGAAACCCGAAGCACGTCACGTCTGGTTCGAGGGGGCCGACGAGATCACCGACCACGGAACCACTTTTCCGTTTGGTGGATCAATTCCCATCGAACGGGCGCTCGCGGGGAACGACCTCATGGGACTCCCCCTGTTGGCCACCCACATGAACGATCTCCCCCTCACTCCCTCCCACGGAGCCCCGCTACGGATGGTGGTTCCCGGGTTTATCGGGGCCCGCAGTGTCAAATGGCTGACCCGCCTGGCCGTCAGCGATCGTCCCTCACCCAATCATTACCAGGCCGATGCCTACAAGCTGCTCACAGCAGACACTCCCGACGCCCTGACGGCGGCTCATCCCATTCATGAATACGTCCTCAACTCGGTCATCGCTCCGCCCGAGGGGGGACTGCGGCCTCAAGACGGATACGTAACACTGCGAGGCTTCGCCCTTGCCGGGGGCACCGCCGGCACCAGCCTGCGACGGGTGGAGGTCTCGGCGGATGATGGCCAAACCTGGACCGCCGCCCGCGTGGTCTCGCCCACAAGGGAGTACTGTTGGGTGCTCTGGCAAGCCACACTCCCCGTCACCCCCCAGACTCGCAGCGTGTGCGTGCGGGCCGCGGACTCGACCGGCCAAATCCAGCCCCGGGAGATGGTGCGAAATCTCAAGGGCTACCAATACAATGCCTGGCACCGGGTGGCACTGACCAACTCCTGAACGCCCGGTACCTGGCCTGTTTTGCCAGCCTGCCTCGGGCGGCAGCAACCTTTTCTTCCAGACAGCCCTCCACGCCCCCTTCGGGATGACAGCCGATTCCCTGCTGGTCGCGCTCTGCACCTACAACGAGCGCGACAACATCGAGGCTCTGCTGCCCGAAATCTGGCGGGTGGTTCCGCAGGCCCACAACCAGGAGGTCGACGACAATACCCCGGATGGCACTGGCCAACTTGTCGCCGAGTGGATGACTCGCGAACCGCGCCTCCGATTGCTGGCCCGCCCCGGCAAACTCGGACTGGGAACCGCCACCCTGGCCGCACTGCAATACGCCGTCGACAACAATTACAGCTGGGTCGCCAACCTCGATGCCGACTTCAGCCACCCCCCAGCCACCCTCGAGACTTTGCTCCGTCAGACCCCCGGACACGACGTCGTGCTGGCATCCCGTTACGTTCCCGGAGGGGGTGTCGCCGGCTGGCCCTGGTACCGGCATGCGATGAGCTGGTCGATCAATCTTTTCGCCCGGCTGCTGTTGCGGCTGCCAGTGCGCGACTGCAGTGGCTCATTTCGCGTCTACCGGGTCGCCCAGCTTCGACAGCTCGATCTGCGGCGATTTCTGTCGACCGGCTACTCGGTCCTGGAAGAACTGCTCTACCGCCTCCGCAGCCAGGGAGCCCGGTTCTGCGAAGTCCCCTACCAGTTTGCCGAACGCCGCCACGGCTACTCAAAGATCCGTCTGACCGAAGGGCTGCGGGCGGGCCTGATCATCCTGCGATTAGCGCTCGGGCTAGGGGGCTGAGATACTGCCTGCCAACGCTCACGGCCGGTCACTCGAAACCATAACGGAATATCCGGAGCCCCGCACTGCTGCCGAAAAGCCAATGGGCCGGCGTGCGAACAACGCACCGGCCCTTGGCAGCTTCACGGGGAGGAATCCTTCCGGATCATCCCTGACGCAGACTTACCGCGTGTTGATGTAAAGAGTCGGGTCGTCGATGATCCAGGGAGTCGACATCGACCGCCCGTCATCCATGTTGACCACATTGAAGAAAAACGTGGTCATCCGTTGGGCGGTGAATCCGTACGGCCGCTGGGTCGAGATGTGATCCCGTTCGGTCAGGGGCTCGACACCGGAATGGGCGTAGTAGTGCACCAGTCCATCGGGGGTCACCGAGATTCCCAGAGTCCACCAGCCCGGCTCGGTGATCATGGGACCCGGCACTTCTTCGCCCCGGGAACCGGCACGAATCAGCAGCATGGCCGAGTCTTCCTTGTGACCGTCCGCCTTGCTGTGAAACTGGATGAAGAATCCAGGCCAGTACTGCTCCACCTTCGTCGTTGTCGTGGGGAACCCTTCACCCCGGAACATCCTGCGGAACTGGGTCTTCACCGTTTCTGTCTTGGTTGTTTCCAACTCCACCCGGAAGCCAAACGATGATCCCGTACGACGTTCCCACTGTTCCCAGGGGGGCAGGAACACCCGCACCACGCAACTGGGGTTTTGGTTGACCGAAATCGGCCCCCCCAGCATGGTGGTCACATTGACCAGCAGATCGTCCTGTTGTTGTTTCCGCGAGATGAAATTCGGCACGCCGGTGTACAGCGATTGCAGCAGCAATGCACCGTTGCTTCCCGGAAGTCCACCAGGGGGAGTGGGCACCCGCTTCACCACGTCGGGCTCGCCGCGGTAGGTACTCTCATAGATGCGTTGATTCTTCGAGATACCCGAAGGCAGGCGGTCCTGCTTGTCGAGATTCGAACTCGCCTTGGGAGGATTGGGATAGAACTCCCAATCTTCGGCTTCGAAGTCATCGCCGACGCGGTCGACTTTCTGCCCACGACCCGGAACTGTCCGGGCGCGGAACTGGGCGGTCACCGTACCGGCCCCAACGAAAGCCACGAAACCAATCAGGCACAACCGGCGCAGCTGGCTCGGCTGGAAGAGCTTGCGGAACACCATGGCAGACGAACCCCGGGGGCGAAAGTAAGCACTCAACCGGCGGTCGTCGGGCGGGGCCACGCGCAAGCAGTTCGACCCGAAGGCGTCCCTGCCAGGGTGATCCGACGCGCCGGAGCACGACCGATTTCACCGCCATTATCGGCGGGAACGCAACCATCTCTCCCCACAGAGCAGACGCCCCGACTGCAGATTCCGCATTTTACCCAACCGTTACAAACACGAAAATCATGCCGCTCCCGAATGCTGCCTCGGCCCTCCTTGCAACAGCCGCACCACCGGCAAGTTCCCCTCGGGAAACACCCGCTGGGCGAGTTCCTCTCGGGGGACCCACCGGAATCCGCTGTGGTCCTCCGCCACCAGGCGCGGATCCACCGGCTCACACCACCAGAAGTTCAGGTCGAACGTTCCATGCGGGTATTCGAATCGCCGGGTCAACAGCAACTCAAGGGCCCGCACGAGGAGGCCCGTCTCCTCCAGGCACTCCCGTTCGGCACACAACCGGGGAGATTCCCCGGGCAGGCATTTGCCTCCGGGGAATTCCGAACAGCCTGCCAGGTCGGCTCCCGGCGGGCGAATTCCCACAAGGAAACGATCGGCATGTTCGACGATCGCGATGCCAATGGTCTTCAGCGGTGCCGCAGGGCGCGGCGACTGGGACAACGTATTCATCAGGCGTCCTTGCGAATCAAACCAGTTTTCTCGAGCCACTCTGCTGAGAATCACCTCTCAAGCCACTCCCCATCGAGCGACTCCGCGAGACACGATCCTTCGGTCCCGCGGAGACAACCGACTCCTGGCCAACCAACTCCACAAGTTGCGGCTACAGCTTGGCGTCGGCGGGAGGGGCCCCCATCACGTGAAAGCCCGCGTCGACGTGGACCACCTCTCCGGTCACCCCGCTCGCCAGGTCGCTCAGCAGGTACATGCCGGTCTTGCCCACTTCCTCGGCAGTCACGTTGCGTCGCATGGGGGCCATCGCGGGATACAGCTTCAGCATCACATCGAAATCGCCGACGGCCGAGCTGCTCAGGGTCTTCAGGGGACCGGCACTCAGACCGTTGACCCGCATGTTCACCGGTCCCAGTTCGTGGGCCAGGTACGTCAGCAGCGACTCAAGCGCCGCCTTGCAGACACCCATGATGTTGTAGCCGGGAATCACCTTTTCCCCGCCGAGATATGTCAGGGTGAGGATGCTCCCGCCAGGATTGAGCACCGCGCGGGCACGCCGCGTAATGGCCAGCAGACTGTAGACTGAAATGTCCATCGACTGCAGAAAGCCGCCGCGGCTGCAGTCGTAAACGTGCCCCTTGAGGTCGTCAATCGGGGCGTAGGCAATTGAGTGCAGCACGAAATCAAGCCCCCCCATGGCCTCTTTCGCCTGCTGGAAAACCCGGTCGATGTCTTCTTCTTTCTGCACGTCGCACGGGGTAATGAGCTTCGCTCCCAGCGGTTCAACCAACTTGCGGACGCGATGCTCCATCCGGGGCCGGGCAGGGTCTTTGTCGGGGAGGTGGGTGAAGCCCATCTCGGCCCCTTCCTGGTGCAGCTTCTCGGTGATGGCCCACGCGATCGAGTGATCGTTCGCAATCCCAAACACCAGACCCTTCTTGCCAGTGAACAAACCCATTCCGTCAATCTCCCGACGAACACAAACCGAACGCAACGCCCGCCCTGTCGCCCGGGACACTCCCCGAACCGCAGCGTGCGTGACACAAGAACACCGATGGGGACAATATCGATTCAACGCCAGTTTGGAAAGTTCGCCTCCCGGAACATCGCCCCCTTCGATTCCGTCCCAGCGTGCTCTCAACCTCCGAAATGATCTCCGGTCGCGGCGTTCAATTCCCACTCCCCCAACACCGATCCAACGCGCCGCACCAACTCGTCCGGCGGTGCCATGGTTGTTAACCGGCAGGTCCGCCGCAAGGTGACCACATCGACCGGCTCCCAGAGCGCGCGGGCCTGCAGGTACACCTGCCAGTCGGCGTCACTGGCATCTCCGCGGCGCTGCGCGAGACGGTCGCGCACCACCGCTTCGGGTCCCTCACAGATCAGCCAGCCAGTGGGAATTGCCAGGCGGTCGGCGGCGCTGAGAAAGGCCTGCCGCTGCCAGGTCCGGGAGAACATCGCATCCACCACCACCCGTTCCCCCTGGCAGACGGCCTGCTCGGCCCGTCGCAAGACCTCGTTGTAGACCCGTTCGGTCATCTCACCCGAGTACAGTCCAGGGATCTCGCGGCCCGAGTCCCGGGGGTCAATTCCCGCCAGCTCCTTCCGCACCACGTCACTGCGAATGACCCGTGCGCTACAGGCTTCCCCGAGGAGACGGGCGAGAGTCGATTTTCCACTCCCCGGTAACCCGCCCACCAGAAGCAGGCAGGGGCGCTTCCCTGGCGGCAGCAACTCTCCCTGAGCCAACAGCCAATGGGCCCGGGCACGTTCGCGTGCCCCGTCACGTTCCAATTGGGGGACTTCGGGCTCCTCCAGCAGCATCCCCTCGACCTTCCCCCGCACCGCCGCGCGATACCCCGAGTACAGCGGCAGCAGAGAGCGGCCTTCTTCATCACCCGACTCGAGAAAATACGCCTCGGCGAAGGCCCGCGCCAGATCACGCCGTCCATGAAACTTCAGGTCCATCACTAGAAAGGCCATATCGGCGATCGGGTCGGTGTAACGGAATCGTTCATTGAATTCGATGCAGTCGATCATCGCGACGTCATTGGGGGGAGGACTCTCCGGGAAGAAATAAACGTGGTCGAGATGCAGATCGCCATGAGTTTCACAGGGAACACCCCGCTCCGCGCGCGAGTCGATCAGAATGCGATGTTCCGCCAGCAGTTCTTCCTGACGGGCCACCAGGCTGGTCCACACCGGTTCAGTGACTGTCTGGCCCACCTGCGGCCGTGCGAGTTCGAGATTTTGTCGCAGGTTCAACGCCACGGCTTCGAAGCGGCCGAAAGAGGAAATGTGCCGGTTGCGATTCGCCCCTTTGTGAAATCGGGCCAACCTTTCTCCCAGCCCAATCAACTGTTCAACCGTGACCAAGCCCGCCAGCACATGGCGCTGCAGCGTGGCCTCGTCCGGGAGGCGGCGCATCTTCACACCCCACTCGATCGGGGTTCCTTCCCCTTCGAAGTGCAGTCCTTGCGCGTTACGAGTGATCGGCACCACCCCCAGATAGATCGACGCGGCGAGGCGGCGATTGAGCCGCACTTCCTCCTCGCAATCTTGACGGCGTTTGTCGAGGGTGCTGAAGTCGAGAAAGGGCAGCCGCACCGGTTTGCGGATCTTGTAGGCGCAGTCTCCTCCGAGGAAGACCGCCGAAATGTGCGTTTGCCGCACATCCACCCGGGGCACCGGAACGGGAAAGGCTCCCGGTTGCGAGAGCTGGTGGAGCAATGAAGGGAACTCCGCTGTCATCGGTCATCACCCAAATCGAACACCAGCTTGACAAGTTGTGCCGCGCCACCTGAAATTTGCCGTTGCGGAGACGTGGCCAGACACCTCTTTTCCGCAAGCATACCATCCCGTTCTGGCGGCAGTCATCGAGGAGCGAAAGCGTAATGGGCGGACCAATCGTGCGGACAGGAACCACTCCGGAATTCTGGTCGAACTGGGAACGGGTCTTCGGAGCGAAGAAGGGGGCCGCTCCTGCGGCTGCCAAGAAGGCCGCGGGCAAAAAGGCTCCCAAGAGCGCCGCGAAGAAAACGGCCCCCAAGAAAGCCGCGAAGAAAAAGAAGTAACGCGGCGGTCGCTCGACCACCTCGATGGCGACCCTTCCCTCCCGTGCCGCGTGTTTTTGGGCAGTTGCCATGCATCGAGTTCTCAAGCACGACGGCCCCCTGGGGCGGTCGTTCGACTGGTTGGCGGTGGTGGCCCTGTTGGCTATCGTGGGAATGCTGCGCTCAGCGATTCCCGGAGTCAATGAAGCCCACTATCTGACAAAGAGTCGGCACTTCTGGGATCCAGCCTGGTGCGCCAACGATCTGTTCCTGCAATCCACCGACGCCCATTGGCTGTTTTTCCAGACCGTGGGAGTGCTCACCCGCTGGCTTTCGTTCCCCGCCGCAGCCTGGATCGGTCGCAGCCTCGGCTGGGGGGTGCTCGCCTGGGGATTCTGTGAACTGGCCCGCCCGCTACTGCCATCCCGTATTCAGATCATTGCGGCCGGACTGCTCTGGGGGGCCCTTGCGGCCCCTCAGGGATTCTCGGGCGAGTGGCTGATTGGCGGCATCGAGGCCAAGGTGCTGGCGTGGGGCCTGGCGATTGCGGGTCTGGGGGCCTGGTTGCAGGGCGCAGCTCGACAGGCTTCCCTAAGACTCGGCTTGGCAGTCGCACTGCACCCCGTGGTGGGCGGTTGGGTGTCTCTCGCGTGGCTGCTCGCCCTGCCGCTCGATCGCTGGGGACCGCGCTGGTTTTCGGGAGTGCGGGGACCGCAAACGCCCGGTGCCACCAAAAACGAAACTGCATTTCCCGATCGCAATCGCCAGATCGTGCACTGGGGGCATCCACTGCTCCTGGCGTTCTGCGCCCTCCCGGGATTGCTGCCTGTCTGGCAGATGCTGCAAGCGGTCGATTCGCCGCAAATGCAGCAGGAAGCGAACCGCATCCAGGTTTATGAACGACTGCCGCACCACTTGTTGCCGCAGGCGTTCCCCTGGGACCGTGTCGCCTGGTCTGGATTGCTGTTGGCTGTCTGCCTGGTGGGGGGTTGGCGTCTCACGCGCAGTCCGGCCTGGCGCAGTCTGCGCTGTGTCCTGCTGCTGGCCTGTCTGTTCACGGGGGCGGGTCTCGCTGCCAGCCGGTTCCCCTGGGGAACCGAGTTTCTGCGGTTCTATCCGTTTCGGCTGCTCGATGGGCTGCTGCCCGTTCTGGCTGCGCTGCAAATGACCGCCAGTTGGTCGGCCTTCAGCAGTCGAACCCCCCGGCCAAGGTGGACAACCCCCGGAATGGCCCGGGCCGCATTGGCCGCCGCCGCCTGCGGGTTGCTCGCCTGCCCCCAACCGGACCGGGTCCAACCCCCGTGGAAGGCTGACAATTTCGCGGCCTGGCGCGACGTCTGCGACTGGGCATCGCGTGAGCTGCCCCCAGAAGCCCTCTGCCTCACTCCCAAATACAGCGTTGGCTTCAAGTGGTGGGCACAGCGGGCCGAGTTCGTCACCTGGAAGGATTGTCCCCAGGACGCCGCCAATCTTCTCGAATGGAAAGACCGGCTGCGGTTGGTGGCCGAGTGGCGAGAGAAGCACTTTGCCGGGGGATTTGGCGTCGAGGCTCTGTTCGACCTGCGACAATACGGTTCCATCGACTATGTCATCGCCTGGAATGCCGACCCCTTTCGGGTCGATCCTGTCTATCGCAACGCGGTCTTCTCAGTCTATGCGGTTCCCGGCAGTTCGCGGCCTGGCCCTGCCAACCGCCAGGGGCTGTCCACACCTCCCCCTGTGGCTCCTTAACCACCTGTTTCCTTCCGCCCCGTCTGTTCGCTGCCGACTGTCACTCCAGGGAACGGACGCTCGTCGTCGAGCCATGCCCCGGAAGCTGTTCACCCAAGCCTCCCAACCATGAGCATCTGGAATCTCGACCGCGTCTTCCAACCCCGACGGGTCGCCGTGGTGGGAGCCAGTGACGACCGTACCAAAGTGGGCTACACCGTGCTCCGGAACCTCATCACCGGAGGTTTTGGCGGGGTTGTCTATCCTGTCAACTCGCAACGTGAGGCTGTCTCGGGCATTTGCGCCTATCCCCGGGTCTCCGCGCTGCCTCACGTTCCCGACCTCGTGGTGATCTGCACCCCCGCCGCGACGGTTCCCGGGCTGGTTCGGGAATGTGGCGAACTGGGGGTGGGGGGACTGGTTGTGTTGTCGGCCGGCTTTCGCGAGGCAGGAGCGGCTGGCCGAGACCTCGAACAGCAGGTCCAGGCCGAGCGTCGGAAGTTCCCTCACCTGCGGATCATCGGTCCCAACGGCCTGGGTATTATCGCCCCGCATAGCGGTGTGAACGCCAGTTTTGCGGCCGACATGCCCACCCCAGGCTCTCTGGCTCTCATCTCGCAGTCAGGAGCACTCTGCACGTCGCTGCTCGACTGGGCGATTGGTCAGCAAATCGGGTTTTCGCACTTTGTCTCGATCGGCAACATGCTCGATGTGAGCTTTGGCGATCTGATCGATTATTTTGGAGAAGATCCACACACCAGGGCCATCATTCTGTATATCGAGTCGATCAGCGACGCCCGGGGTTTTGTCTCGGCCGCACGGGCGTTTTCCCGCTCCAAGCCAATCGTCGCCTACAAGGCGGGTCGGTTTGCCGAGTCAGCCCACGCCGCTGCTTCACACACGGGTGCCATGGCGGGCGAAGACGCTGTTTGCAACGCCGTCTTCCGACGGGCCGGCATCGAACGCATCTTCCATATGGGAGAACTGTTCGACTGTGCCGAACTGTTGGCCTCGCAACGCCTCCCCCGGGGTCGCCGTCTGGCGATCGTGACCAATGCCGGCGGACCGGGGGTGATGGCGACCGATGCCCTGATGGAGCGGCAGGGGGAACTGGCCCGTCTGGAAGATGCGTCGACCACCCAACTGAGTACGGTGCTCCCCCCCTGGTGGTCCCACGGCAATCCCGTCGATGTGCTGGGAGACGCCCCGCCCGAGCGCTTCGCCCAGGCGGTCGAGATTGCCCAGGCCGACCCCAATGTCGATGCCGTGCTGGTCATGCTCACTCCGCAATCGATGACTGACTCGACCGGCACTGCCGAACGGGTGGCGGAAGTCGCCCGCCGGGGTTCCAAACCGGTCCTTGCGGCATGGATCGGAGGGGCGCGGGTGGCAGCCGGAGCCCAACGCCTGCAGACGGCCGGGATCCCCTGTTACGCGACTCCTGAGGGGGCGGTCGAAGCGTTCCTGCACCTGGTCTCACTGGGCCGCAATCGGGAGATTCTTCATGAACTTCCCCGCGACCTCCCGATCGAGCTGCCCCCCCAGTTGCCAGCGTGGGCAGACGCCGCCCGACTGCTGCAGGTCACCAGCGAACAGACTCTGACCGAAGAGAACAGCAAGCTGGTCCTGGCCGCCCATGGAATCCCCACGAGCCTGGCACACCCCGCCCGAACAGTGGATGAGGCGGTGGAGATCGCCAACCAGATCGGATACCCCATCGCTCTCAAGATCTGGTCTCCCGACATCTCGCACAAGACCGATGTGGGTGGGGTGCGGTTGGGGCTGCGCGATGCCGACGGAGTCCGCGCCGCCTACAACGAACTCCTGACCGGCGTGCGGGCCCGGCGTCCTTCGGCTCAGCTCTGGGGGGTCACAGTGCAGGCGATGGCCAATGTTTCCAACGGCCTGGAGCTGATCATCGGGATGAAGACCGACCCCACGTTTGGAGCCGTGTTGCTGGTGGGGGCGGGAGGAGTCACCGCCGAGATCGACCAGGATCGGGCCCTGGAACTCCCGCCGCTGAACGAGCGGCTCGCCCGCCGCATGCTCGAATCGCTGAAGCTCTGGAAGCTGCTCAACGGGTACCGGGGACGGACTCCGCTGGATGTCGAAGCGCTGATTGAGGTCTTGATTCGTTTGTCGCACCTGGTGTGCCGTCACCCCGAGATCCGGGAGCTCGACATCAATCCCCTCCTGGTGCTCCCCCGGGGGGTGTTGGCGCTCGACGCACGTCTGGTCATACGTCCCTTCCCAGCGGAGGAATCTCCCCGCCCGTATTCCCACCTCGCGATTCGCCCCTACCCCGGGGAATTTGTGAGGGAAGTGGTGGTGGATTCGGGCGTTCGCCTGCTGCTGCGCCCCATTCGTCCCGAAGACGAACCACTCTGGATCGCCCTGCGCGAAAGTTGCTCGACCGAGACGCTGCGCGCCAGGTTCCGGCATCTTTCCAAACGCCCCACCCACGAATCGGCCGCGCGGTTTTGTGGCCTCGACTACGATCGCGAACTGGCGATCGTGGCGGAACGGGCTGAGGGAGATCAACGCCAACTGGTCGGCGTGGCCCAGCTGCTGGCCGACCCCAATCACCACGCAGCCGAGTTCGCCCTGCTCGTGACCGACTCCTGGCAAGGGCAGGGACTCGGACTGAAACTGACCGAATTCTGCCTGACCATCGCCACCCAGTGGGGAATTCGCCGCATGGTTGGCCAAACCACGGCCGACAATCCCCGAATGCAGTCGATCTTCGCCCAATTCGGATTTCGGGCGTCGGAACCAACCACCGGCGATCTCATCACGTTCGTCCGCGAGCTCGATTCGGCTTTGTGGGTCCCATCAGAGTAGGAGCGATCCGCGTGGGCCATTCGCCGGCACGCTCGCTTGGCAGCCTGTGAGGAAGCTGACCGCAGAGGGCATTCCCGTCGGCACCAGGCCTCCCACTTTCCCAGCGACGGGGGCTGTCCACTATTCGAACGAACCGCAAGAATTCCACTCGTTGGCATTACGCTTCCCCCGCTGGGTGACCACCAGGGTATAAAACGGTAGGGTCCGTTCCTGCAGCTGGTACCAGGCCCCCAGGGGCTGGGCCACTTCGTGCTGCAACTGCCCAATCAGCGTCGTGCAATCGGTCACAATTCCCTGGAACTGTCCCAGTTTCAGCAGCACGGTCACTCCCCGTCGACCGGCCACCAACAACATCCGGGACTTCTTGGGAATGGTGGTGGTGACCCGGAATGACTCGGCAATCACCGCTTCGATGTACTCCCGTGGAAACAGTTGGGCCACCGTATCAGAAACCGCGAACTCCCAATTTCCCCAGGGCCACACCTGGGCGGGCGTGCCATCGAGGTTCGCCTGCAGCTCGCAATACGTGGCATTAACCCCCTCCAACACCCCGTCGCGATAGTGGTCTTCGACCTTCACCAGCCGGCAATGCGGATTCCGCATCAGCCATTGGTGCAGCAGATCACGCGCTTCCCACATCGTCGAGTTCCGCCGCTCGGCCACCGAAAGATTGATAAAATCCCACAGCTTGTGACGGCGGGGATCAATCTCAAACACCTTGTTCTGCAACAGGTGCGGAGCGGGATGCGCAGAGGCATGTGGTTCAGGATGTGGCATGGTTCCAGTGACTTTCTGGCAAAAGAGCTCGTTGGCTGACGAATGAGACCATTTGATCACATCAACATGAACATCACAACCCTACACACATAATCTTGAACACATCTTCGATTCGTTGCAGACGCATCGGACTTTTGTCATCTGTTCTTTTCCAACGCTCGGCGGGACACTTCCCGGCAACACCAGGGTCACCCCTCTGTTGGCCACCCAGACTCCCCCGATGAAACCGAGGATTGAACCGCTGAATCCAGTTGACATCCTGCTTCCCGAGGGTATGGTCGATGACTGCAGCAGTGTGTGGAAACGAAGGCGGAGCCTGTTGTTGACTCACTGCTAATTCTTCCCGGAGACGCCCTGCGGTCAACCTCAAATCTTTTGACTGCTATCGAGGAGGAGACACATGGAGACGAATTTCTCCGTTCGATCGCTCGAATCGCGATCACTGGAATCGTTGGGGGCACACTTCGGGAAATGCATCCAGGCGCGGTTGGGAGCCCCCCCTCAGACACCTGAAGATCATCTCGCTCCCTGGTGAAATGACCTGAGCGGATCATGCGCTACCTGATACGCCAAGCAACTCGCGGCCGAGGTGACTCTCGAAATCTGCCCAGGACTGATTGTCTGGAATGAACTGAAAGTCGGCTGACGCCCCTCCCTCCGTCCCTCTCAGAACCCCGTGCGACGCTCTTTTTATACGTACAGCTACACCGACCGACTCGGTCTCGACATTGACCGCACGCTGGCCGAAATCGCCCGCTGGGGCTACGAGGGGATCGACGAATCATCCACGTTTGGCCCGCACGTCAATTCGTCTTCGGTCTCTCCCGATCGACGTCGGGCCATTCGCGACGCCGCCCGCCGTCATGGACTGCGCGTCGAGGCGATCGTGACCCATGCCGAACTCAGCACCAGCCTGTTCTCTCCCGAGCCGCTGGACCTGATCGCTGCTCTCGACCTGGCCGCCGACCTCGGAGGAGAGGTCGTCACCTTCCATTTTGGGGGACCTGTTCCGAATGTCCCGCTCACCGACGTCTGGCAGCGGACAGTTGCCACCCTGCGAGAGGCGGTCGCCTCAGCCGACAGCCGCCATCTGCGGCTGGCGATCGACCTGGGCCCCTGGCCCACCTGGCTCGTCACCACCAGCGACCAGCTTCAGCACCTGTTCGACGACGTGGCTTGGAGCACTCTGGGAATCAACTATGACCCCAGCTATCTGTCACTTCAGGGGATCGATCCGCTCGGCTTTCTGCGTCGCTTCGCCACGCGAGTCTACCACGTCCATCTCAAAGACCACCGTGGCCGATATCCCCGTTGGGAACATCTCATTCCAGGTCGGGGGGAACTCGACTACGTCCCCCTCGTGAGTGAACTGGCCCGGCATCAATTCCAGGGCTCTCTGGCCATCGAGTGCTTCACCGACATGCCCCTCTCGACAGCCTGCGAAGTGGGCTACAACACCCTCTCGGTTGCCCTGCGGCAGATTCCAGCAGTGATGTCCCCCCCCAAGTCCGCCGGGCCGGCGTAAACCACACCAAAGAGGCTTCCGGCGCGGGGGCTGGCTCAGGAACTCGCCCAGCCAAACACCAGTTCAGTCGGAGACTTGCCCCTCCCGGGGGACCAGCGTCAGCCGGTCCCAGCCTGCAGTCTGCTCTGCGGTTGGAAACAATCGCAGGGGGTGGTACTCACCCCGGACCCAGGCCGCCAGTTGGTCGTCGTAGTGCCGACTTCCTGGAACGCCCGACTCACTCCCGGCATCAATCGCCCAGAGGGTCCCCTGCGGATCCCCCAGATCGGCAATCATGCGGTAACCGGCCCCCGTGGGAGCTGAGAAATCATGGGCCTGACCACTGTTGCACACTGTCTGCATGTCACCTCGCACGGCCACTGCCCCCCGGTCGAGCAGTTGCCCGAGGTCGCCCAGGCCGGTCAGGGAATGTTTCTGCTGCAGCAGATGCAGGCGGCCCCACGTCCACGAGCCTGGCCCAGCCCCCAGTCGATTCGTCAACCAGGCCAGTGTCTCGAGCCAGGCGGCCTCGAACGCCCGGAGGCGGGAGGCGTCGTCGGGAAACCACCCGGCGACATTTTCCCGTAACAGACGCTGCGCCAGACCTCCGCAGGCTCCCGCCATCAAAGAGACCAGCTCGGACGAAAATCTCGCTGCGGCGACCTGCTGGCACCACTGTTGGAAAAACACATTGAACAACGTCGCCCCCACCCGGTCGATCTCGACGCGATGGTCCCAGGACTGCAGCACGCACGCGATCTCACGCAGTTGGGGATCCTCCAGCCGATCCAGCAGAGCCAACACCGGGGGAAGGCAGTCACGGGCCCGCAGCGAAACCGTGTCGAGCTGCATCTGCACCATGTCGGTCCACGCGGCTCGGGGAGTGGATTCCAGCATCTGGCGGATCCGCTCTCCGCGGTAGCCGTTGCTCCAGGTCCCTGACAGGGGATACGGAAAATCGTCCGGGGCCACGCGGTTGTTGGCGGTCCCAATCCAGCCCCGCGCGGGATTGGCCAGGTGCGGCAGCCCCTCGAAGGGAATCAGGCCCCTCCATTGATGATCGGGGTTCCACCCCTGGCGGTAGCCCCGCTCCACTCCCGCGCGCAGCGGCAGTCGACCAGTGCATTGGTAGCCAATTTCCCCGTCGACATCGGCGTAGACCACGCAGAAGGTCGGGACCAGCCAGGGGCGTGTCGCTTCGCGCAGCTCCTGAGCCCGCGGTGCACGGGCCATCGCATGCAGCGCCGGCAACCAACCGCAGTACTGACTGCCCAACCACCGCAGCGCGACAGGCCCGGTGCTGCGGGCCGCTTCGGGCAGTATGGCATCGACAATCGGGCCATTGCGCGACAGCCGCACCACGTGATGCTGCGCCGGGGCTCCCTTGACCACAATCATCTCGACCCGTTCGTGCCACGGCTCCCAACCATCGCCAAACAGGAAACACCCCGGGTGCGCTGGATCGGTCCGTTCCTGGTACAGATCACGCAACGAGCAAATGTTGTTGGTGATGCCCCAGGCCACCCGCGGCGTACGGCCGAACATCACCGCCGGCATGCCGGCATAGGCAATGCCCGCCACATGAAATGAGCCACCCTGCAGATGCACCTCGTACCAGCACGAGACCGCCGCAAACGCAATGTGCGGATCACTGGCCACAAATGGCTTTCCCGTTGTGGTGCGCTCTCCTCCCACCACCCAATTGTTGCTGCCATGCCCCTCCTGGGGATCATTGACCGACACCCCCACCGGCTGCACCCCCTGGGCCTGGGCTGGGTATTCCCCCGGATTCAGGATCGACGCCGCGTCGGCCTCGGCCTGCAGAAACTCCCGGTACAGCGGCCCTTCTCCCAAGACCCGGCGTGCCAGTTCGGGAATGACGATCACCGGGAACCGGCCGGTCAGGTACCAGCGAAACTCACCGGCGATCGCCAGGCAATCCACGGGAGACCACGGCTCAGGGGTGTAGTCGAGCAGATCAAACTCGATCGGCAATCGACCGGCCACCTGGCCGATCCAGGCGTTCACTCCCTCCGTCCAGGCCTGAACCAGCGTCCGGGTCTCCGCAGGGAGCAGGTCCCATTCCCGGGCGGCAATCTGCGGCAACCCCACAGTCCGGGCGGTCAAGTCGCTGTCGACTGCCGTCGGCCCCAGCACCTCCGCCAGACGTCCCAACGCCCGACGTCGCAGCAGATCCAGCTGGAACAGGCGATCCTGGGCGGTGGCGAGGCCGAAGCCGAAGAACAGGTCGACATCCTCCTCGGCGGTGATGTGGGGAATCCCGTGTTGATCGCGGGCGATCTGCACCCGGGCCGCCCCCCCCAGCGGCAACGTTCCTGTCGTGACAGGAACCCGGGCCAGGCATTCGGATCGCCACCATGCGTCGAACTCGGCACGCGACCAATGCTGGCTGGCGCAGAGTTGCGAGATCGACTCTCCTGCTCCCAGACGACGCAGCAATTCGCGCGACAGTGCCGACATCCTCGCTCTCCAACGGAGGGTCATAATCCGCAGGGCGGCACGGTGCCGGGAATGGCGGCCGAAGGGAAACCCACAGCCCACACCGGGTGGTCTCCCCGTTGCAACCCGAGGGGGAGTAAAGCACAATCCCGCACCAAGCACAAAGCACCGCCCCGAGTGACCCACAGGATCGCGCATGAACGGAGTGACCGACGTCCCCCTCTCCCCCGACAACGGCAGTTTGGCCGAAGAGGCTTCGATCGTCATTTTTGGCGCGTCGGGCGACCTGACGGCTCGCAAGCTGCTGCCGGCCCTGTTCCACCTCTGGCGCGACGGATACCTCTCTTCGCGGGCCCCCATCATCGGGGCCGCCCGACGACCGAAAACTGATGAGGAGTTTCGCGAAGAGATCTTTTCGCACGTCCAGAAGCACAGCCGCAGCGGCTCAATCGATCGTCAGTTGTGGAACACCTTCGCCCAACGACTCTTCTACCGGCAGCTCGACCTGTCGCAACCGGCGGAATATCCCCCCTTCCGGCAGGAACTCGAACGCCTGGAGCGCCTGGCGGGCGTGGCGGGCAAGCGGCTGTTCTATATGGCCACCACGCCCGACCTGTTCATCCCCACGGTGCAGTCGGTCGGCAAGGCGGGGCTTATCCCGTCGAGACACAGTGGCGAGACCCTGCGGGTGGTTTTCGAGAAGCCGTTCGGCCGCGATCTGGGCAGCGCCCGCGAACTGCAGACCTCACTGGGCCGGCTGCTGCGGGAAGAGCAGATCTACCGCATCGACCACTACCTGGGTAAAGAGACGGTTCAGAACCTGCTGTTGTTCCGGTTCGGCAACGCCATTTTTGAACCGCTCTTCAATCGCACCCACGTCGATCATGTGCAGATCACCGTGGCCGAGGCCCAGGGCATGGAACATGGCCGCGGCGGTTACTACGACAATTCGGGAGCCTTGCGCGATGTGCTGCAGAACCATGTTCTGCAGTTGCTGGCCCTTGTGGCGATGGAACCTCCTTCATCGTTCCGGGGGAAGGAGATCCGCGATGAAAAGGTCAAGGTGCTCGACGCACTGGCTCCCGCCGCCACCCGCCTCGAAGAGTGGGCCGTGCGGGGCCAATACACCCGGGGTGGCCCCGAGATGCCGGGCTACCTCGAAGAAGACCGTATTCCCACCGGCTCACAGACCGAAACCTATGCGGCACTCGCCGTCAAGATTGACAATTGGCGATGGGAGGGAGTGCCGTTTTACCTGCGGACAGGCAAACGGCTTCCCCGACGGGTCAGCGAGATCGCCATCCAGTTCAAACTGCCTCCGCTGCATCTGTTCAAAACCGTGGAGTGTGAAGGCGATATCTGCGAGCTCGTTGAGGCCCGCCCCAACCAGTTGGTCTTTCGCATCCAGCCCAGCGAGTCGATCTCCCTGAGTTGTTCGGCCAAACGCCCCGGGATGCAGTATCAGATCCATCCGGTCACGCTCGATTTCGCGTTTGACCAGGGATTCAAGGAAGTGGCGTTGCCCGAGGCGTATGAACGTTTGTTGCTGGATGTTTTGCGCGGAGATTCGACGTTGTTCATGCGGAACGACGAACTCGACGCGGCCTGGAGGCTGGTCAGTCCCGTTCTGGACGGTTGGCAGAACTCGCCGACGCCTCCGGAATCCTATGCAGCCGGATCGTGGGGACCGGCGGCCGCCGATCGTCTGTTGGGCCCCGGCGGCCGCCGCTGGCGGACCCCCTGACCATCGGGGCCCAGCAGTCTTACCAAGACGGTCGGCACCGGTGGTTACCAAGCGGCCTCGTGCCAGGCAGCGCATTTCCGGACTCTCTCACGTCACCCGGGGAACGACTCCGCAGCTCAGCCTGTCCGATGGAGATTTGTACCTCAGAATCGGAACCCCGACGTCCTGTTCGCGGAATTTTTCACGTCGATGACACGGCTGCGGTGATCACTCTGGCTTGTCTTGCAACGTTTCGTTTGTGGGAGACGCCGAATTCCTGGGCCCATCGGCCTGGTGCTCCTGCACCCAACGCACGGCTGCGAAGGCCAGCTTTGCCGAGTCCGCCAGGGACAATTTATCGCGGATTCGCAGCCGGTGCGTTTCGATTGTCTTGATGCTCAGCTTCAGAGCCCGGGCGATTTCCACAGTCTTGTATCCCCGTCCGATCAGGGCAAAGACCTCCAGTTCCCGATTGCTGAGCCCCTGCACTGTGGGATCGTACGATCCATCGGTGGCATGCCGGTCGCCGATCGATCGGGTCAACAACTGCGAAGCGATCCCCTCGTTGAGAAACAGATTTCCGGCCAATACCTGGCGAAGTCCCTCGACGACGATCGCCGGCGGCTCGCGTTTGGAACAGAATCCCCGGGCTCCGGCCGAAAGGGCCCGTTCGATGTAGTGCAGATCTTCCAGCATTGAGTAGACGAGGATGGGGACTTGCTTGTTCACCGACCGGATCCGCTGGATCAGATCGAGACCACTGGCGGCACCGTCCCATTCGAGGTCGAGAATAATTGCGTCAGGAGACGTCGATTTCAACAAATGCAGCGCTCCGGGAGTCTCAGATGCCTCACCGCAGACCTGAACACCCTCCTCTTGTTCCAACAACTGCCGCAGACCAATCCGCGCGACCCCCTGCTGGTCGATAATCAAGATCTGGCGTGCTGGATCGTTGACAGACATAAGCGGCAACTCCCGATTCAAACCACTCTGTGGGGGACCTCCCATCCGGTTCCACGAGGATCACCGAAATGAAACGGAAGTGTTCGATTGGCATCCGACTTTCACCAAGGATTGACAAGTCTTTCCCGAAAAAAGCTTCGAAAAGTCGACCTGCCTCAGGCAATCCCCCCCTGTCCTGTCATCACTCTGGAGTGACACTCCGAGAACTCCTCGGAGAATATCGCTCCCAACACACCCGAATAACACCGCAGGAAAACCGCACACTCGACATTCCCGGTGCAGGAATCTTTTCGTGGCACTCACACCCTCTTCTGCGCTACGGAAATCCTCTTGGTTCGGGATCGTCTCTCGCGCTGGTCTTTGAACCGGGGAACAGCCAGCCCCGATAACCCAGAATCCGACAGACGGCCCAAGGGACTTTGCATGGACGCTGAATGCCTCCACTGCTTCCCTCCTCCACTCGATCCCGAAGCGTTTGAATGAGTGAGGACGACTCTCGAGGTTCGGGGACATCACTTTCCGCCTCGCTGTTTCTGCCCTCCTGCTCCACGACATGAGCCCCCTGCGTCAATCAACACTGGACGACCGCAGCGACCCACTTTCTCAATACCCGGCAACTTTCCTTTGCGGAGTACTGGCTCCATCTGATCCGCCGTGTGGATCGTGCACCCAGCGAACAGCGGCGTAGGCCAGTTTGGCTGAATCAGTCAGTCCCAGCTTCTCGCGAATTCTCAAACGGTGGGTTTCGACCGTTTTGACACTCAGCTTGAGCGAGCGGGCGATTTCCGCGGTTTTGTTCCCGCGCCCGATCAGCCCGAAGACCTCCAGTTCGCGATTGCTCAGGATCTGGGCCGTGGGGTCACTTGCCACATCATTCACGTGGCGTCCGCCAATTGCCCGGGACAGCAACCGGGAGGAGAGTGGCTCATCCAAAGCCAATTTGCCCAGCAGCACCTGCCGCACCGCGTCAACCACTGCCCGGGGGCGATCCCGCTTCGAACAAAAACCACGGGCCCCGGCGGAGAGGGCCCGCTCGACGTAATGCGTGTCCTCCAGCATTGAATAGACCAGGATGGGAATCTCGCGATTGACCGCCCGGATCCGCTGGACGAGATCCAGACCACTGCAGGCTCCATTCAGCTCCAAGTCGATGATGACAACATCCGGATTGGTCGACTTCCACTGCTGCAGCGCACCGAGCATATCGCTTGCTTCGCCGCAGACGTGGAGATCACCATCCTGTTCCAGCAAAGCCCGCAATCCCATGCGGACGACCGGTTGTTGGTCAATGATGAAGACCTGCGCGATCCGAGTTGAGTTGAGCATAATCTTTCCTCCAAGGCTTATCGAGACGAGGTTCGAAGGGAATTGGAGAGGGATCAATCAGCCAGCTGAAGCGCTCACAAGAAATTGATGAAGCCCATCCGCTGGATTTGCCCTCACCCCGACGAAGACGGCCGCCGTCACAACAACACCCAAGACCGGGCCACCGAAGTGTCCCCTCTCAAATGTCCATTGCAACGAGGTCCCAATCTTCGCTTAACGATCCACACACAACACTTTTGCCGATGCATCGAACACCGCACTCCCCGTACCTTCAAATTGCCGGGAGAGGCGGACTGCACCGATGAGCGACGCTGCCTGGGGGATTCACCAAACCCATTTGGGCTCGCTCCCCAACCTCCCTTCTCGAGACCTCCGGAACCCGATCATAAGGTCCCCTCGCTCAGGCTACCTTAGGCAGCACACAAACGAAACACAATCCGCCAACAAAGCAGTCCGATTCGCAAAAATCAGGGAATTGCTGAGATGACTTTCAGATTCTGAATGTCGACGATCGGCTTTTGTTTTTCCACGGAAGGCCAGTCGCATTCTGCACCTCCCTTTACTGGAAGGTTGAATTCATCTGTCTGATACCAACAACGCTTTTCCTTGCATTGACCGTTGTATCTGGGGTGAATTGGGCACTTATTCAAGGGAGCCCACACATCGATTGCAACAACTCAACGACATCCGCTGGACAAGTCCCGCCCAGTGGACGCTCGATCCGTTTTGCCCCCCGTGTTCACCTGTCTCCACCGTTCAATTAACCCTTTCCGTCACCGCACCCATCAGCAACAAGACATGTATTCCGGGTTCGCGGATCGCGGGGAGAAACCTACATGGGCATTCAAGGTCATGACATCAAAGCCGAGTCTCGCGCCGAGCGTCTATCGAAGCCCGAGGCTTCAATCAACGTCAAACAACCAATTCGCATCCCCAGTGATGAAATCCGGGAAGTCGCCAGCGGAGATGCGATCATCGCCCTCCGGAACGTGGTCTCATGTCCCGACAAACGAGACGGCCAACAAACCAGAAGCTGGACCCATCGCGGGATTATCCGCCAAGTATCGCGGGATTATCCGCCAAGTGAGGAGTCTTGCCTGTCGATTAAAGCTGATTCGAGACGACACTGCAGTTCCCATCAGCACCCCTCGATTCGATTTCCAGAGCGTCCTTCCGCGCCGAGTCCGCTTGCCTTAGAAAACCTGGCAGTCGTACTCACCCCTTCCGCATGACAACCGGGCGACTGTGGTGGAGAAGCCCGCGATCTGGAACGGTGAGATCCTGAGGGCGTAAGGGGACGGGGCGGTGAGAGGATGTTCGCAGACTTGCAGGACAGAGTGCATTCGCGACCCAGTCAATATCTGTTACCTGTCAACAGCCAATGGCCGCTCCCGAAGAAGTCCTTCGCCAGCAAGTCCGCCGGGCGGTCAGTCTGCGCTTCTCGGCAACCAGCATCGGACACAACCTCGTCATGCCATGCACAGACTGCGGTGTCCCCAACCTGAATCGAATGTTGTTCGGCCACTGCCAAGATTGGTCGCGAGCCGGGAGGGGACGACCTGCTACCCAGTGATTTCAATGGGCCTACGCGAACGGAGAACAACAGATCCCAAGAGCATCAATCCAGAACTCAATTCCATTCGCCATGAAATAGTCCGAGCCGGTCGGAACTGTCGCATGACAGTCCCGCCGGCCCGAATAAAATCAATCCAAAGGGGCAATCGCCGCGTCGGTCAATGCAACGCAACTCGTACTAGGAACGCTTGCGTCGAACCATCAATCCGACACCAGCCGAACCGAGCAGCAACAGAGCGTAGGTCGAGGGCTCAGGGACCGCCTGGGCGAAGTAGACATCGACATGGCCGACCGTTGCCTCCGCACCCAGCACATTCAAAGCACTGAGGTCCAGGCTCATACTGACATCTGCTACCTTGACACAGATCGGATTTCCAGTGATCGAGTTCGTGAAATACTCACGATCAATTGTGGTGTCGGGGCCGGGATCATGCGTGAACGTTCCCAGCACTGCCAGTGTCAGCGGGCCGGCGGTGATGTTCATGTCGGCGTCAGCTGTGCCATTCGTAGCGTGGCCCGTCAGCTCCATCTCGGCCGCATAGATATCACAAGCGCCGGTCGCTGTGACCGTGTAATCCAATCCCATGTTGTAGCCTTGGCCCGCTGCCACATCCCAGTTTGCCGTAAAGATCCGGAAGCCGTACTCGGTCGGACACAACTCACTACCACAAGCAGGCTGTCCAGGAGGCAGCGGCCAATTTCCCGGGTCATTCAGGTTCCGATTCGGCTGACTGATCGCAGTGAGGAAAATGTTCGCCGCACCAACTTCCATCCCCGGGGTTTCGGTAAAGTTGTGGAAGTTCGAAAACACCTTGTCACCGCTCACCAGAGTACCACCATTCAGAAGGGACTGTAGCGAGACGGGTGCCGCCTCACTACGCCCAGCCCCAGCGACCAACACCGCCAGGCATGCCACAGCTTTCCACAGTTTGAACTTCAACATGAATCTTCACTCCTGTTGCAATGGCGTCGACAGCACAGGTGCACCTGCGGTTCAACGCGTCTCTCAAAGATCTTGGCAGAAACAGTCCACCAAGTCGCATGCCCCGGCACCAACACAGTCCCGGAACCCAATCACACATCACACAGCCAACCCGAAGCGACAGAATCTCGCACTTTCCAAATCCCGCACATGGCCCATGAACCGGGAATTCCTGCCAATCTGCCCCGTCCGTCTTTTGTGGAATCCTAAAAGAGCTCTCTTTGTCTATTGACAGCCCCTGCTCACTTCCCTTCCGGTCATCGTCGGGGTCAATCAATCGCCAACTCCACACACGTCCAGCCTGCTTTTTGCATGGACCGATCCGTTTTATACCCGGGAGCGATCACTGCATTCTTTCCACAGCCTCTTTCCCACATCCTGCCGATCATGGAATTCGGTCGCAATCGCATGACGCCACTCGCCCCAGTAGCCACCCTTGCTTTTCACACCACAAGGCCAGGCCGAGTCCAGCTGTGAATGCCACACACTCCATCACGAGAGCCCCCCAGCCAATCCACGAGTGCATGATCGACTCTCCTGCAATTCCTTACCAACTTGTTGCCACTGACACAGCGATCGTCCCGGTGCAACAGACTGCATTTGAGACAAAAGCTGTTCTACTTGTCGAAAGTCCAAGACAACAGCCCGACCCGCCCAGTCTTCCTGTTGATTTCGGCAATTCAGTCATTCCCTGACTTATCGATCGTCGATTCCTCCGATTTCGGGCTATTTCCCTGACCTAGCCAAGTCTTGTCGGAGCGGCCATGCCGTTTTCTGCCCCATATCCCAGGAGCAGCATGCCTGACATGTCAATAAGCTTTTGCCTGACACATGTCCGATCGGAATGTGGCGTCCTTTGTCATCCACGATGCGCCCCCTTCACTCACAGAGCTCTCCGGTGATGTCTCCGCCCATTCCTTGGGGCTTTTGCAGCCGTCCTGTGACTGACTATGATTCCTCGAATTCCACCACTTCCGCTGCCGCCACCGTGCTGTTCTACAACCCCGAAGATCCGCCGTTGATGCCTCTCGAGGCCTCCCAAGCCCTGCATCGCAGCCAATTGCTGCCGTCGGCGGTGCTGGCCCTCGGTTCGCTCGCCTGGCTCGCCTCAGGAACCGCTGGGCCGCATCCCCTCCTGCTCCTGCCGCTGGAGTTGCTGTTCGGACTGGCTCTCTCGGTGTCGGTTGCCGTCCCCATGTGGATTGGCATCCGTTACGATCACGAGGCCCCCTCCCGCGTCATGGGAGCCCTCCGCGCTTTCGGCATCTGGTGTTGGTTCCAGGGGTTGATCCTGGCCCTGGCCGTCGTCATCTGCGGACTGCTGCTCGATCAATGCGGCGTCTGGATCGACCGAACCATCGACAATCCCACCAGCCCCCTCGGGGGTGTGAACAATCCTCTGATTTGACCACCGCCCGCATGCAGCTCGCGGCTGAAATTGCCATCCTCGGAACCGGGTTTGGGGGGACACTCACCGGCCTGCTGCTGCACCGCCTCGGACGCAAGGTGGTGCTGATCGACCGGGGAAGCCATCCCCGCTTCCTGATTGGCGAGTCCTCCACCCCCATCGCTGACCTGGTCTGGCAACAACTCTGCAGCCGGTACCAGCTTCCCCACCTTGCTCCCCTGGCCCATTGGGGATCCTGGCAACAGACCTATCCTCAACTCGCCTGTGGACTCAAACGGGGCTTCAGCTACTTCCGGCACCAGTCTCACCATGGGTTCACACCCCAAATCGACCATGCCAACGAGTTGCTTGTAGCCGCCAGCAATCGCGACCAGACCGCCGACCCCCACTGGTATCGCCCCGCTTTCGACCAGTTTCTCGTCGATCAGGCCCGGAGAGAGGGAATTGTGGTGTGTGAGCGGACCTTGCTGGACTCGATCGTCGGGCGGGAGCCCTGGCGGCTGCAGGGACGTCAGGGGACTGAGCCGTTCGAAATCCAGGCCGATTTCCTGATCGACGCCACGGGGGACGGGGGCTTTCTGCCCCGGCACCTGCACATTCCCTCCCTGGCCGAGACGCTGCAGACACGATCTCGCTCGGTGTTTGGCCACTTCACCGGGGTCGACTGCTTTTGGCCCGAATTGGCCCGGCAGGAAGGTGGATTTGCTGACCATCCTTTTCCCTGCGACGACTCCGCCCTGCACCACGTGATCGACGGCGGCTGGATGTACGTTCTGCGGTTTAACAACGGCATCACGAGTGCGGGGTTCCTGATGCAGCTCGAACACCATGCCTCACGGGCGACGTGGACGGCCGAGGCCGAGTGGCAGTGGCTGCTGAGACGGTATCCCGCAATCGGCCGGCAGTTCGCCCGTGCCCAGACCACTCCCCTGTGCGGCCCGCTGCGCAAGACGGGCCGCCTGCAGCGGCGGTGGGCCCAGGCGGCCGGTGGTGACTGGGCTCTGCTGCCCTTCACCGCCTATGGTCTCGACGCCCTGCACAGCACGGGGAACGCCCACACGCTGCGTGGGGTCGAGCGGCTGTGCGACCTGCTGGGGAGCTCTTGGGGACAGCCTCAACTGGCCGCCGGACTGGCGCGATACGACTCACAACTGCACCGCGAGGTTGATCTGCTCGATCAGGTGGTGGCGGCCTGTTACGAGGCTTTCGCCGATTTTCAGCTGTTCACCTCGTTCGTCATGATTTACTTCGCCGGGGCGATTTTCAGCGAGGTGAAACGTCGGGAGGGGACCGCGGGGCCCCAGGCCGACTTTCTGCTGGCCGACCAGCCCGATTATCGCGAGCGCGTCGACCGCACCGTGGCCGAGCTGCGCCGGCGAATGGCCGAGGGCCCCAGTACGGCAGACCAGGCGGAGGACTTCCGGACGTTTGTAGCTCGCCAGATCGAACCATATAACCTGGCCGGGCTGTGCGATCCAAACCGCAGAAACATGTATCCCTATCTCGACTGAATCTTCTGGCGAGCGTGATGATTCGGAATCCCTTCCGGGATGCTGTTGAGCCCTGGAGGATCCGACCAGTACACTCCCGAGCTCCCCGCAGAAGAGCTCTCTGGGAAGCCCGGGCAAATCATGGGCTGCGGCGTTCCCGGTGACCGGCGGAGCAGCGGGGGTAAGTGGCGGGGAACATTGGATTCGCTGGTCAATCACCTGGCTTGCCCCCAGGACTTGAGAAGAAACGGGAGTGTGCGGCGGATGTCGGGTGATCTGATCTGGCTGGTGCGGCATGGCCAAAGTACCGCCAATGCGGGCGAACCGGCCCGGGACTATCCCAGCATTCCGCTGTCGGAACTGGGAGAATTGCAGGCGCGGGCATTTGTCGCAAGGATCCCCCAGCCTCCCGATCGGATTGTCTATTCGTCGTTTGTGCGGTCACGCCAGACCGCTCAACCACTGCTCGAAGCCCACCCCCAGGTCGAGGCACTGGAGCGGCCCGTTCACGAGTTCAGTTACCTGTGGTTCCCAGGCGACCGGCTGATTACCTGGCAGGAACGAGTCCCCCTGGTCGAGGCGTATTGGGCCCGGCTTGATCCCCACCACCGCGAGGCTGGACGGGGAGAAAACTATGTCGAGTTGGTCGAGAGGGTCCGGGCGTTTCTGGAGGAGGCGGCCGGTTGGCGGGGGTTCAGCGTGGTCTTCAGCCACGAACAATTCATGCGCGCGGTGGCCTTGTCGGTTTTGACCGGAGATTTGTCCCCCTCCGCCGCCTCGATGCGACGGTTTGTGGTGTGGCGGCAAGGCTGGCCGGTTCCGAACGTGGCCTGCCTTGCTCTTCGAAAACTCCACGGACGGTGGTGGGTCGCCGGCGGCGAGACCGACTGAGGCGACAAGACGCAAACGTCGCGACTGCGGTGCGAAAGCACTTCCACCAGTTGAGGATGGTCCGGACCACTTCACCCTGTCACCAAACCGGGCGGACCGCAAATCGCGCCCGGTTCCTGGCGCACAGCAATCACGACAGTCTGGGAGTTCTCCAAACGCCAAGGGCCGACCGCATCTGGCGGTCGGCCCTTGGTTGTTCAACTGCTGGTGTGCGGCTGCAGTGGATCCTGTGCGAGCTGGTGGCGAGTTGTTCGGGCGGAGACCAACAGGTCACCCGACGAGGCGTGTGACATCCCGGAAGAGCACAAACACCATCAGGCTGAGGATCATTGCCAGTCCAATCCAGGTGGCGGTGATGACCACCCGCTCATTGGGTGGTTTGCCCCGGATCCATTCCCACAGCAGGAAGACAAAGTGCCCTCCATCCAGTACAGGAATTGGCAGGAAGTTCAGCACGGCCAGACTGACGCTGATCATCGCGAGGATGCGCAACAGATCGCCGTAACCCTCACGGGCGAAATGGAAGGTGGTCCCCGCAATGGCGATCGGTCCTCCCATCGCCTTGTGCGAGATGCGACCACTGAGCAGTCGGGGAATGGTGAGGTACATGCCCGTCAGCTCGCTGTACATCTGATCGAGCCCCAGGGAGACAGCCTCACCCAGGCTGTCGGCCCGCGTCAGCACCCGCCGGGGAGTGGGACGCAATCCCCGCATGGGAAAGAACCAATCGGTGCTGAGGACCGGTGTCAGGGTGACCTTCCGGGCCGCCGACCCATCGGACGATTTCACCTCGAGTTCTACGTCCTGGCCAGGATAGTTCTGCATCAACAGGAAGGCTCCTGGCCAATTCAGGCGGTCATCTCCAAGTGAGACCTTTTCCTCAATCGGGGGGAACTTCGCGCCATCTTCCCGGGTGCTTGGAAGGATCTTCAGCGAGAGGATGTTGTCTCCTTCGCGAATCCCCTGCGAGGCGGCGGGACTTCCCTCTTCCACGAATACCACCCGATGCAGCACATGGTAGGCCACCCCCACCGACGAAATGGCCAAAGGGCAGTTGGGGATGGCGTCGAGCGGACGCTCGAGCCACTCCTCGCGGGCCTCGGGGGTCAGCTTGACTTCCAATGTGGTCGGCTGCCCCCCATTCACTTCGCGGCGGGCGGTGAAGATGACTTCCTCACCCGCGTGCTGGGCACAGAAATCGGGAAGCCGCAAGGGATCAATGTCACGGCCGACCTGCAGGGTTTCTTCACCCGCCGCCACGGCGACGATGGTGTCTCCCTCGCGGAGGCGATTCTCGCCACTTCCCTGATCAGCCGGACTCCCCCGCTGGATGGAATGGATCTTGCCGATCGCCATCCGCAAGCCCAGCAACCGGAACGGATTGGGACCGACCGAAATCTCGGTGACGGGCCCGTCGGCCGGCACATCGGCCCGCCGCACCCCAATCTGGATTGTCTCGGCCCGATGGCGGGCGAGGAGTTGCTGGAACTGGGTAAAGGACTCAAGCGGCTGCCCCTCGACGGACACAAGCTGGTCGCCCGAGAAGAAAGGGGGCTCCGCCCGCTCGGCGGCCAGCCCGGGGACGACTGGCCGCTGGTTTGGATCGGCCATCCGGGCGAGGTTGAGCGACAACTCGGCATCGGTGTAGATGGTGGGGAACAGCTCGTCGGGATTCTGCGTGTTGCGCTGGGGTTCGACGAAGGTCTTGATGCGTTGGCCGGCGCGCTCGACCTCAATCTGGATCTGCTGCCCCTCGCTCGACAGCGCGACTTCCCGCTGCAACGCGGTGAAGTCGAGCTTGTTTCCCGAGCGATGCCCGATCCGAACCACCTTGTCACCGGGACGCAAGCCTCCCTGCCACGCCGCCATGCCGGGAATGACATTGCCAATGACCGCGGGGTTTTCGTGCACCGCCAACAGGAATGACAGGACGAAAAACAAGACCGCCGAAATGAGGTTCATGATGACCCCGGCGGAAATAATGGCCATCCGCTGGGGAACCGATTTGGCGGGGTAAGACCGGGGGTCCCGGGCGATTTGATCACTCGTCATCTGCGAGGGGTCGCCATCATCTTGCCCCAGCATCTTCACATAGCCTCCCAGAGGGAGCAGCGAGAGGGCGTATTCTGTCTCTCCCTTGACGAACTTCAACAGCAGCGGACCGAACCCGATGCTGAAGCGTTCGACCTTCACGTCGCACCACTTCGCGACGGCGAAGTGCCCCAGCTCGTGGATGAAGATGACCAACCCCAGCCCCAGGGCCGTCAGCAGAATACTGCTGATGTTGGAGAGAGAACTCAGGAATTCCATCGTGTCACCTCGTCCCGTGCCCAGCGGTCGAGGTGCACCAGGTCACCCAGCGACGGCCGCGCAGCGAATGTGTGGTTATCCAGGACCGCGCGACAAGCGCGGGGAATGTCGACAAACCGCAACCGTCCCTGCAGGAACAGTTCTACGGCACGTTCGTTGGCGGCGTTGAGCACCGCTCCGCAAGTCCCCCCCTTCCGGGCGACCTCGAATCCGAGAGCGAGGGCAGGGAATGTTTCGAGATCAGGGGGGTGAAAATCAAGTTGCATGGTCCGGGACCAATCGAGGCGGGGGGCCGGACCATCCAACCGCTCCGGAAATGTGAGGGCGTACTGGATGGGGAGCTTCATGTCGGGAGGGCCCAGTTGGGCCATCACCGATCCATCGACGAACTCGACAAATGAATGGATGATCGATTGAGGATGCACCACCACCTCGATCTGGTCGGGCCCCAGGTCGAAGAGCCAGCGTGCCTCGATCACCTCGAGAGCCTTGTTCATCAGAGTCGCCGAATCGATCGTGATCTTAGGTCCCATTTTCCAGTTGGGATGCCGCAGGGCCATCTCGGGCGTCACCTGCTCCAACTGGTCCCGGGTCCATCCCCGGAAGGGACCGCCGCTGGCGGTCAGCACGATGCGGCGGACTTCCTGGGGCCGACCCGATTGCAGCGCCTGAAAAATGGCACTGTGTTCGCTGTCGACCGGCAGCAGCGGAACTCCTCTTCTGCGGGCGAGGTCCATCACCAGCGGGCCGGCCACCACCAGGGTCTCCTTGTTCGCCAGACAAACCCGCTTACCGGCCTCGAGTGCGGCCCAGGTTCCCGCCAGTCCCGCCGCCCCTACAATGCTCGACACCACGACGTCAACCTCGGGATCGCTCGCCAGGCGGGCCACTGCCTCGGGACCAAACAGCAGTTCAGTCTGGGGACTGAAGGCATCGCGCGGCACAGTGGGGCGCAATGCGGCGTCTTCGAGCACGGCATACCTTGGTGCAAACCGCCGCGACTGCTGTCCCAGAGCCTGCCAGCTCTGGCGGGCCGCCACTCCCCGCAGCGACAGTTGTCCGGGCAGGGCGCCGATCACCTCGAGGCAATTGGTGCCGATTGAGCCGGTCGAACCCAGAACTGCAACGCGCTGCATGGAGAATGATCTTGGGAGGCTCTTGGCCCCCGGTGGACGATGCGGCTCCCGGGATCCGTCCCGGGCGGAATTCCCCGACCCGATTCCAAACATCTCACTGGTGGCTCTCCCAGCGGGAGAGTCGAGCCGAGTACCTGACGAATGAATTCGGAACAGGCAAGTTGGCACACACCAGTCCTGCGACCGCTGCGGAACACCTTCGACACATGGTGGTTCTCGGGGAACCAACCACCGTGTCAAATCCCCCGCCGCTCAAGGCGGAGGCCCTCCGTACACGACTGGCGGATGACCGGCGGCACGATTCATGGGTATAGCAAGTTGCGTTGGAGGGGGCAAGGTGATCCCCGGTTGACCCCCCTCTGGACCGAACCTAGAGTGACTCCATGAATGAACCTGAAACGAAGCGTGCGAAGAAGTCTCTGACGGGCAAACCCGGAGGATCGCGGGGCCGGTCCGACCGCCCCAGTCCCAGTCAATGGCTCTGGACAGTGACCCTGGTGCTGGGACTGCTCCTGTTCTCCGGAGCATGGTTCCAGCGGGAGGGGAGTTCGGCCCGCCTGGGATACGATCAGTTCGAAAAACGGATCCGCAGTCGGCAGCTCTCGGCCGACAATGTCCGCAACCTTGTTCTGGGGCGCGACCAGATCACCTTCCAGGTGGTCGAGGGGAATCCTGCCGAACCGCAGGGCTCATCGATGCGGCTGTACCGCGTCCCTTACACGGGGGCTGGAGATCCCGAACGGGAAAATCTCCGGCAACTGCTCGAGAAAGAGGGAATCGGGGTCTCGTATCCCGATCCCACTCCTGAATGGGTGGGATTGCTGTATCCCCTGCTGCTGGCTTTGCCGCTGCTGGTGTTTTTCTTCATTCTGTTGAAGCGCATGGGGGGGCCCGGCGGCGCGTTGTCGTTCGGACGCAGCCGCGGCCGGATGATGGCGGAAGAAGACCTCGATGTGAAATTCGATCAGGTTGCGGGGATCGACGAGGCGGTGGAGGAGGTCCGGGAAATTGTCGACTTCCTGAAGACTCCGGGCAAATACCAGTCGCTGGGGGGACGCATTCCCCGAGGGGTGCTGTTGGTGGGGCCGCCGGGCACGGGGAAGACCCTGCTGGCGAAAGCGATTGCAGGCGAGGCGGGAGTGCCGTTCTTCAGCCTGTCTGGATCTGACTTCGTTGAGATGTTCGTGGGAGTTGGTGCGGCCCGCGTGCGGGACATGTTTCAGCAGGCGGGGGCCAAGGCCCCCAGCATCATCTTTATCGACGAGCTCGACGCCCTGGGCAAAGCCCGCGGCAGCGGTATGCCGGGCGGCCACGACGAACGGGAACAGACTCTCAACGCCCTGCTGGTCGAGATGGATGGGTTTCCCACCGAGCAAAGCGTGATTGTGATGGCGGCGACCAACCGCCCCGAGACCCTTGACCCGGCCCTGATGCGCCCCGGACGATTCGATCGGCACGTCCTGGTCGACCGACCCGATGTGAAGGGGCGCGAGGCGATTCTCAAGGTGCATATCCGCAAGATCAAGGCCGACGATGACATCGATCTCAAGCATCTCGCCCGGCTCACACCGGGCTTCGTGGGTGCCGATCTGGCCAACCTGGTGAACGAGGCCGCCCTGCTGGCGGCCCGCAAAAACCGCACCCGGGTCTCGCGCGCCGAGTTCGAAGAGGCGATCGAGCGGGTGGTGGCTGGGCTCGAGAAACAGACCCGGCTGATTCCTGAGGATGAAAAGCGTCGGGTGGCGGTTCATGAGGCGGGGCATGCCCTGGTCGCCTGCAGCCTGCCGGGGACCGACCCCGTCCACAAGATCTCGATTATTCCCCGGGGCCTGGCGGCGTTGGGCTACACGCTGCAGCGCCCCAGTGAAGACCGGAACCTGCACACCCAGTCGGAGTTGCAGCACCGCATCTGTGTGCTGTTGGGGGGAATTGCAGCCGAGGAACTGATTTATCAGGAGACATCCACCGGGGCCCAGAACGACCTGGAACGGGCCAGTGACATCGCCCGGCGGATGGTGACCGAGTTTGGAATGAGTCCACGGCTGGGAAGGGTCAACTTCCGGGAGAGTGGACGGAGTCCCTTCGCAATCCAGGGCTACGCCCCGGTGGCCGACCAGATGCACAGCGAACAGACCCGTCGCGAGATCGACCTCGAAGTGAAGCGGATCATCGACGAAGGAGGCCAGACCGTCCAGACGCTCCTGCAGTCGAGACGGGCCATTCTCGAGCAACTCAGCCGTGAATTGTTCGAGAAAGAACTTCTCGACGCTGAAGACCTGAGACGGATTGTCGACCAGCACACCACCACCCCACAACTCGTCCCCGGCACCGAAAAAAGGGGACAGGTCCATTTTCCCGACACATCGGCTGTCACTCCCGAATTGCCTCCTCACGCCGAAATCCCGTGACAGGATGTCGGGGCTGTTTTCTGGCGTTTCCCTGCCGCGAGTCCGCCCCATGTCTGCCGAACGCACCGTTCCTTCCCGTGACGCACCAGAGGGACCGGTCACCGGTTTTTTGTCACGCCGGCAGTGGCTTCTTACCATGGGACTCACGGGTTTTCTGCCGAGTTTCCTGCTGGCCGGGGAACCGGTTGAGCCAACCAGTTTCGTTCATGCAGGTATCGTCGAAGCCTGGCGGGCCTACGCCGACCGTCTCTCATTTGGACGCGGTCAGACTCTGGCCCTCGTCGACGACGGCTGCAAGCTCGACATGCCCGAATGGTCAACCCCCGTCGATGGCATTCCCAAGGTCAGGGTCTCTTACGACAGTGTCAGCGATGACGACGATCCCCGCCACGAAGGGAGGGGATACCATGGATCGACCATTGGGATCCCGTCGTCCCTCAATCATCAGGGACGCTGGGGGGTTGCTTATCAGAATCAGGTGGCGGTTATCCGGGCGCTCGAATGCTGTCATTGTCACGTGAGTGACAGCGTATCCCTGGCCAAAGGGCTCGAGTGGATTGTCCGTCACCATAAGCGGTATGCCATCACCACGGTCAATCTCGCACCGGTGGATGATCTGGCCCACAGTGAACCGGTCCCCACCGGGATCGACGCTCCCCTTAAACGGCTGCGGGAACTGGGACTGTGGGTCAGCGCTCCTACTGGCAATCATGACTTCCGCGACGGTATCTCGTGGCCCGCTTGCCAGCCGCACTGCTTTGCCATTGGAGCCGTGAAACCCGTCAGTCCCGCGCCAGCCCCGGAGGCCGAAGTGATCTATCTCGATCGGCACCGCAAGGTCGATCTGGTCGTTCCAGCCGCAGCCACATCGAGTTCCAACGCCTTGGCCTGTGGGGCCGCCATGCTGCTGCGTGAGGCCATTTCATTGCGGAAATTCGACTGGAAGCCCGTGGGAGCCACTCTGCCCGAGGCAATCCTGGCGATCTTCCAGAAGACCGGACACGCCGCTCACGACCCGGGATCCAATCTCACCTTCCGCCGCCTCAATGTGAAGCGGGCGCTCGATTTCGTTTGGGGCTAGCCGTTGACACGCTGCCATTGGGCGTGATGCTCGCGGATCAGGGCGATCGCTCCTTCGGCGTCCGACACGCACTGGGGAATCAGCAGATCCCCAGGGTGACACAGCGGTGGCTCGTAGACCAGCATTGACGCCCGGGCCCACTCGATCAGCCCGGGCCACATCGAACCCATCAGAATGAGCGGCATGTGGGTGATGTGCCGCACCTGCAGCAACTGCCAGATCATCGCCACCTCCAGCAACGTACCAATGCCCCCCGGCGCCACGATGAACGCGTCCGACGCCAGCACAAACTGGTGCAGTCGGGTAAAGAACGTGCGGTGCTGGAACATCTGCTGCACGAAGGCATTGGCTCCCTGCTCGAATGGCAGATCAACACGGATGCCGATTGACTCAACCCCCCCCTTTTCGGCTGCTCCCTCATTCGCCGCCTGCATCAGCCCTGGCCCTCCCCCGGTGACAATATCGCAGCCCAACTCGGCCAGAACGGCGGCACATCGCTTGGTCTCTTCGTAGATCTCTGTCCCAGGCTTCGTGCGGGCCGAGCCAAAGATTGTCACGCGGTACCGGTCATCCTTCGACGGACGAATCCGGGTCAGGTTGTTGACCACATCCCAAAGCCCCAGAATTGATTCGCCGAGGATCCGCTGCACGGCAGCTTCATCACTGAGCAGCACATTCGAAGTGGTCGCGAGAGGATGGGAGGGACGGTCGTTCATGAGCGCACGCACGAAAATGGGCGGGGAATCAGGGAACCGAAACAGTCCCCATGCTGGACAAAGTCTAGACACGAAGCATTCATTTTCTGAGCGGCGGCGGTCCGTTTCCCGCCCCGAACCCTTCGGTCCGGCGCATCCTCGGCCATCGGCGTGGAAAAGGGTCGCCGCTCAGTCTCCGAGACAGACCCCCAGGGCCCGGGCGGTCTGTACGAGCCCCCCGTGGGTCGGCACGGTCTTCAATGTGTCGACCGCCTCATCCAGTGGAACCGAGCCGACGTGTGTCCCCAGGAACGAAACCATCCGGCCAAACTCCTGCCGGACCACCAGTTCGACTGCCTCGGTTCCAAACGCCGTGCACAACACCCGGTCGAATGTCCCCGGCCGTCCCCCCCGTTGCAGGTGCCCCAGCACGCAGCAGCGCGATTCCTTCCCGGTGCGTTGCTGCAGTTCCGCGGCAATCTGGTTCCCAATCCCTCCCAGACGGGCTTCACCGGTCCCGGTCGTCTGGGCACTGGTCACGAATCCGCCTCCCTTCAACCGGGCCCCTTCGGCTGCCACCACGATGGTGTGTTGCTTCCCCTGTTTTTGGCGTTCGGAGATCTTCCGGACAATCGGTTCGTATTCAAACGGGATCTCGGGAATGAGGATCACATCGGCACCGCCGGCCACCCCCGCGTAGATTGCAATCCACCCGGCATACCGCCCCATCACCTCCAGAACCATCACGCGATTGTGGCTTTCGGCGGTGGTTTGCAGACGGTCGACCGCATCGGTGGCACAGTCGACCGCACTTTCGAATCCGAAGGTGAAGATCGTTCCCGCCAGATCATTGTCGATGGTCTTGGGGACCCCCACAATCGGCATTCCATGACGGAACATCTGCCGGGCAATGCTCAGCGAGCCATCGCCGCCAATCGACACCAGAGCTGAAAGTTTCAGCTTGCGAAAGCCCTCGAGCGTGGCATCCAACAAGTCTCGCGGCAAATCTCGCGACTCGCCATGGCCCACCTTGGCCGAAAACTTCCCCCGGTTGGCGGTTCCCAGGATGGTCCCCCCGCGGGTCAGCAGGCCGTCGAGTTCGCGCACGACCAACCGACGGGTCTGCTGGGGCTCCAGCAGCCCCTCATAGCCCCCCACGATGCCCAGGGGCTCCCAGCCCCGGCGGTTGGCCGCCTTGGCCACTGCGCGGATCACCGTATTCAGTCCGGGACAGTCCCCCCCCCCCGTCACAATCCCAATGCGCTGCGTCATCCGTTCGATTCACCAGGTCAGGAACAAGCCCACCCCTCCCGGCATTGCGGGCGCCCGGCGTCCGGAGAGGTGCGATCAAGCCCCCGGGTTCGGAGCGGCGGCCAGAACCGCGGGGGTGCAGCCTGCAGCGTACTTCTCGAAATTCGCTGTGAACAGTCCAGCCAGGCGGCGGGAGGCCTGGTCATACGCGATGGGATCGCTCCAGTTGTCGCGCGGCCACAGCACCTCGTCGGGAACTCCAGGACAACGCGTGATCACCTCGACCCCAAACACGGGATCCGTCCGGCGGGGGGCCGTGGCCAGGCTCCCGTCATGAATGGCGTCGAGAATCGCCCGGGTATGCCGCAGTTTCAACCGGCTCCCCGTACCATATGCCCCGCCGGTCCAGCCGGTGTTCACCATCCAGACCCGCGATTTGTGCTGCTGGATCTTGCTGGCCAGCAGGTCGGCATACTTTGCTGGGTGCCAGACCAGAAAAGGCCCGCCAAAGCAGGGAGAAAAGGTGGCCGAAGGCTCCTTGACTCCCTCCTCGGTCCCGGCAACCTTGGCGGTATAGCCACTGATGAAGTGATACATCGCATGATCGGGAGTGAGGGCGCAAACAGGGGGCAACACGCCGAAAGCGTCACAGGTGAGGAACACCACATCGGCAGGATGCCCCGCCACACAGGGAACACGGGCGTTGGGAATCGACTCGATGGGGTACGCCCCGCGGGTATTCTCCGTGATGCTGGCATCGCCGAAATCCACCCGATGATCCTCCTGCACAACCACGTTCTCGAGGATCGCGCCGAAGCGGAGTGCGTGGTAGATATCGGGCTCACTCTCGGCGGTCAGGTTGATCGCCTTGGCGTAACAGCCCCCCTCGATGTTGAAGATGCCATCGTCGCTCCAGCAGTGCTCGTCATCCCCAATCAACAGGCGTTTGGGATCGGCCGAGAGCGTGGTCTTGCCCGTCCCGGACAGGCCGAACAGCAGCGATGACCGCCCTGTTTCACGGGCACAGGTCGCAGCACAATGCATCGAGAGAATTCCCCGCTTGGGACCGAGGTAATTCATGACGGTGAAGACCCCCTTCTTCATTTCGCCGGCATACTCGGTTCCCAGGATGACCAACTCGCCATCCTCGAACGACAGGTCGATACTGGTCTTCGAACCCATCCCGGCGGTCAGTTGGTTCGCGGGAAACGATCCGGCGTTGTAAATCACGAAGTCGGGCTCACCATAGTCGCGCAGCTCATCCTTTTGAGGACGGATCAACATCGTGTGCATGAACAGCGCGTGGTAGGGGCGGGAACAGATCACCCGTACCTTGAGTCGGTATTTTGGATCCCACCCGGCATAGCCGTCGAAACAGTAGAGCCGCTCGCGGGTGTTGAGGTAGTCGCGGGCCCGCTCGCGGTTGATGGCGAATGTGCGCGGCTCAAGGGGAATGTTCACCGTCCCCCACCAGATATCATGCTCGGAATCGGGATGTCGAACCACCCGCTTGTCCCGCGGAGAGCGCCCTGTCTTGCTGCCTGAATAGGCCACCAACGCGCCATTGTCGGCGATCAACGCCCGCGGGTCATGTCGGATCGCATGCTCGTACAGCGCACTGGGATGAAGGTTGCGATGCACCTCGGTCACGTGCAGGTCGTACTGGGTCAGATCGAATTTCGCGGACATGAACAGGGTTCCTTCGAGCGGACGATGTCTGGCACGAGACGGGCCGGCGCTGCCCTCGCGATTATCTTCCAACCCCGACCGCGGTCGGGCAAGCGGCCCGCTGCCGATCCCCGTGGTTGGGAATCTGTCGAGGACAGCCCATTCTCGGCCGCCTCTGCTGGAGTTTGAGCGGCTGACAGGTCTGGTGGCCTGCCGGAGGGAGTGAGCTCCACGCCACTGCCTTCGACTGTGTTGGCCGTGCAGTTTTGTCACTGGGGAATTACAACTCTTTGATCTCCCCCGGCGGCAATTCGCACTGGTGTGCTGCGAACAGGCCCCGGCAATTTCTCTGCCCCCAACCTCTGGACCCTGCATGACTCTCTCTCCCGCGCTTCCGCCCGACCTCGCCTGGGCCGCCGATCCCCTTCCCCGGGTGGCGGGTGCCTGGCCCGGCTGTGGCGGCCGGTTGAAAGGGAGTCCCGAGGATTTCGTCGTCGAGGAAATTCCCGCCTACCACCCCGAGGGAAGCGGGGAGTTTCTTTATCTGTGGGTCGAGAAGCGGGGACTGGCCGCCGAACAACTGGTCAGCCACCTCGCGAGAATGCTGCAGATCGGTCACCAGGACATCGGTGTGGCGGGACTCAAAGACCGGCACGCCATCACCCGGCAGTTTGTCTCAATCCCTGCAAAGTGCGAGTCGCGGTTGTGCGGCATCGATCATCCACAAATCACTCTGCTCAAGACGGGACGGCATCGCAACAAGCTGCGCCCGGGGCATCTCAAGGGAAACCGGTTTTCGATTGTCATCCGCGACATCGAACCGGCGGGACTCGAACGGGCCCGGGCCATCATTCCTGAACTGGCCAGCCGGGGCGGAGCGAACTATTTCGGCGAGCAGCGGTTCGGCCGAGATTTCGAAACGCTTCGCCTCGGGTGGGACCTGCTACGGGGAACCAAGGGGCCGCACGACATTCCCCGAGCCCGCCGCAAGTTCCTGCACCGGCTGGCCCTCTCGTCGGTGCAGTCGGCCCTATTCAACGTGTGGCTATCCGACCGGCTGCGCAGCGGACGACTCCACCAGCTGCAGGTTGGGGACGTGATGCAGGTGACTGCCTCAGGGGGGCCATTCGTTGTCGAGGATCTGGATCGCGAACAGCCCCGGTACAGTGCCCATGAGACGGTCCTGGCCGGCCCGATCTTCGGCCCTAAGATGAAAGAGGCTCAGGGGGTGACCCGGGCGGATGAAGATCGCCTGCTGACCCGTGCCGGCTTGACCCGTGACTCGTTTCTGCGGTACCCGCACCTCACCTCTGGAACGCGCCGTCCCGCGCTGGTCTGGCCTACAGACCTCGCGCTCGAGGAGGTCGACGCCAGCTCGTTGCAGGTCGGCTTTACCCTGCCCGCCGGTTGCTATGCCACAGTCCTGCTGAGGGAACTGATGGGGGAAGCGACCACTCCATCCGCGGGGACCGACGCCGAAGAGAGTGAATCCACGGACGACTCGGCTGACGAATGACCACGAACAACGATCGCGAACATCGGGTGAAGTAAATGACCGACGCAGCCGAATGACTGCGGCCGCGCGGTGAGAACGCGCAATCACACCGACAGGGAAATGCCGGTTTCGGGCAACAGTGCCAGCACGCCCAGGGCATAGAACGAGTATTCCACGTCGGCCAAGGTGTCCCAGAGGGCACCGCGAAAACCGCCTTCAGAAAACTCGAGTGAATCGATAAAGGCTCGGCAGGCGGCGGGTTGCGCCGGTCCCGACAGTCCCAGATCGAGCGCGGTCAACAGCCCGGTGAAGGTCGACAGCGAATCGGGGAACGGCACCCGGGTGTTCGCCTGGAAGCCCCCTTCTCCACTCCAGACATCTCCCAGAAATCCCTCGATATCTCCCCGCAGCCCCGGCGTGATGGCTCCCACCATGTTCAACACCGCCACTGCGGCAGCGGTCGGATTGGTGCCGCTGCGTTGCATGGGGGCGATCTCAACAAATCCGCCATCGTCACGCTGCCGCTCGAGCAGAAACCGACGCAGCCCGTCTGGCCCCGGTGCCTTGCGCCCAATCAGCTCGTAACAAAGGGCCACCAGAAAAGTGTGATAGGTGCTGCCCGCCGCCCCCTCGTGCGTCTTGGCGTAGCCTCCGTCGGGGGTACGAAAGCTCTCCAGCAACTGGGCCAGCCGGTCGGGCCAGTCGGCGGGGGCCTGGGCCAGCACGTCGAGCTGCCCGTGCAACTGCACCATGAGGGCACAGTAGAGCCAACTGACCAGGTCGATGACCGAGACATGCATCTCGGTCTGCCGGGCGAGATAGTCGGCCAGCCGCTGACAGACCGGGCTATCCAGTCCCTGCAGCAACGCCAGTCCGCGAACACCAAACGCGGTGTAATAGAGGTCGGAACAATCATCACGCCCGCGAAACCCGCCGTCAGGATTCTGCCGGGAGACAAAAAACCGGCGATGCCGTTCACGGCGTGCTGGTTCAAGGCCCGCCAGTCCCCGCGACAACCGCTCACCCCGTCGGAAGAGATACGGCTCGGCAGGCATGCAACTGGTTGACCAGATGAAGGAAGGGAGACGCCAGGGGGGGAGACGGTGCGGTGGGGACAGCAGGGGACAGTGCTCCCGGAGTCAGTGTATGATGCGTTTGGAAGGGGGGTCAAACCTGTCCTGTGTCGCCCGACCTGCCGCGTCGTCCCCCCCGCAATCTTCCGCATTCCTGCCCCTCCAGTCCCAACCTCCCATGAGCGACTCACTGCCAACTCACATTGGCCCCTACGAGGTGCTGAAACTTCTGGGTGCCGGGGGGATGGGTCAGGTCTACCTTGGACAACATCCCGAGACCGGGCAACAGGTCGCCATCAAAGTGCTTTCAACCGGCCTGGCCCGCCAATCGGGGTTCGTCGATCGTTTCCGTCGCGAGGTCGAGGCGATGGAGAAGTTCTCCCACCCTGGGATTGTTCGCCTGTACGACACGGGCATCGACCAGGAGTCTCCCTGGTTCGCCATGGAGTTCATCGATGGTGAAACCCTGTTGGCCCTGCTGCGGCGTGAACGCCGGCTGCCGTGGCGCACCGCCTTCGATTACGCCGCCCAGATCTGCCGGGCGCTGAAAGCGGCGCATGACCACGGCGTCATTCACCGCGACCTCAAACCCTCCAACCTGTTGGTCGACCGTGAGGGCCATCTGCGCCTCACCGACTTCGGTGTTGCCCAGTTGTTCGATGCCGAGCGGTTGACCATCACCGGCGGAGTGATTGGAACCGCCGAGTACATGTCGCCCGAACAGGCCGAGGGGAAGCGGGCCACCAAACAGAGCGACCTGTATTCAGTGGGCATCCTGCTGTACGTCATGATCACGGGACGACCTCCTTTTCAAGGCAAAAACACGGTGGATGTGCTGCACAAACAGCGGTTTGGACTGTTCGACAAGGCCCGGGCCGTTGTTCCCGAACTCCCCCCGCGGGTGGACGACACCATCAACCGGTTGCTGGAGAAAGAACCTCAGAAGCGATTTCCCGATGCGTACGTTCTGCTGCGGCACATCGAGCAGTTGCTGCAGCGCGAGGCGCTGGCCCCGCGGGAGGGTCTCACACTCAACGGGGAGGGAGAAGATATTCCGGTGGGGGCCACCACGCACACCCCCGCCACACACGATTCGCCCACAACTTACGACAGACCCCACCCAGGTCGCACCATCGGTTCCGAGGGAGAAACCTCGGTGGATTCCGACGAATCGGGTCTCGTCCCGGATGGTGGCGGAATGGGAACTCTGATGAAAGGTTTGATGCGGGCCGAACTGGAGTCGCAGAACCGCCAACACCCCATCCTCGAGAAGATTTCGAGTGGGCCCGTCCTGGCCCTGCTGCTGGCCGGACTGCTGTGGGGAATGTGGCGGTTCTGGCCCCGCGCCCCTTCGGAAGAAGAACTGTTTGCCCGCGGCCAGAAACTCATGCAGCAGGGCGAAGGGCTGAATTACCTGCAGGCCCGGAGGGAGGCATTCGAGCCGCTGCTGGCGCGGAATCCTGAACGCTGGAGCAGCACCGTCAAACCACTGCTCGACGAAATCGAACTGTATGAAGTCACCCGCAAGGTCAGGCTCGGCCTGCGGAACAAATCCCGCGACGAGAACAACTCCACCCTTTACGACTCCGAACCGCGACGGCTCATCCACTGGGCCACCGCTCTCCGTAAGGAGGGAAACCTCATCCGAGCACGTCAAATCCTGACGGACCTGCGGAATGTGCTGGCGACCGACCCGGAACAGGAGCCACTGCTGCAGTTGACCGAACGCCTCCTGAAGGAACTGGAGGCAGACTTGGGAGAGTCGGCCCGGCATTTTGTTCGCCGGGGGACCGAACAGGTGCGTGCGCTGCGGGAACGGGGGGATGATCATCGGGCATGGATGGTGTTGCGGAGCCTGTTTGAGCTCTACAAGCAAGATCCGGCCTGTCAGATTCTCATCATGCACTGTCGGGTCGAATTGTGGCCCGACACACCGGTTGGGCAGATTGAGGCCAACATCTGGCCGGAAGCAACCCCCGGCCACTCCGCGGTCATCGTCCATCCGCCGGTCGAATCCGAACCCACTCCCCCAGACGCATCGACTCACTCTGGACACGAATCTGATCCCGAAGACCAGTAGACCGATCGTCCCTTCCCTGATCCCTTGTCCCCCCGTGCTGACATGAACTCTTCCACCACTGCCTGCTCCGCCGCCGACGTCGCCCGCTGCCAACAATTGCTGGCTCACGCCTGGATGGTGCGGACTTTCGTCAAACACTCCCCCGAGGTCGAGGAGTTTCCCGAATTGATGGATATTGTCCGCAGTGTCTTCGACCTGTCGCGGGCCCTCGAGAGCCAGGTCGACGACCCGTTGGCCTATTTCAAAATGCTGCACAAGAAACTCTCGGATCTCGAAAAGGCCAGCCAGAAGTTCGCGAACGACGCCCCGCTTGCTTCGACCCACACCAACTTCCAGCAAGCGGTTATCTCGATCGCGACCTGTGTGGCCGACCTGCGGGAAACCCTGACCCGAAACTATACCCCCCCGGCACCTCCCCCCTCCCGCAAGCCTGGGGCCCCCGCGCGCCCCAGTCAGACCTCTCTTCCGGAATCCAGCATTCCCGAGCCGCTCGTTGCCGATCTGGGCTTCGATGTCGAAGTGGAAGTGCAAGAGGAAGTGCTGGAGTAACCAGCAAGTCGGCTGTCCCAAACAATGGGCGGTCCAGAACGTTCTACAAACCAGTCCCGGGAAGGCCCCAACTCCCCCACGCCGTGTCGTTTTTCTCTCAACACACTGACATCCGTCTACGTTTACTTGGAGTCATGGCTGATGTTGGTACAATACGATGAAACATTGAGGACCGCCCACAGGTAGAATGAGTGGTCCTCACCCCAAATTGTCGGATCAGGATCCACAAGTTGGGGGCTTCTGCTCTTTCAAATGCGAGTCTGTGGATGTCTCTGCTGTCTGTCTCCCGTCTGTTGTGTCACGGCATTGCCGGCCTGTTGTTTCTGATGTGGCTCGGTCAGGCAGGGCTCGGTGCTGAGGCTGATGGAGCCGCCCCTCGAACCAGACCTGCCGAATCGGCCGTTGGACGCAAGATTCCCCATTTCCTGCTGACGGATTCCGAAGGAAAGCGGGTCAGTCTGTACGACTTCAAGCAGGCCCGGGTGATTGCCGTCACCTTCCTCAACACTTCCTGTCCGATCAGCAACCAGTATCTGGCCATCCTCAATGAGCTGGCCGACAAGTACCGCGATCGGCCCGTGCAATTCGTGGCTATCAACTCACATGCCGGTGATACCCCAGAGTCCATCGCCCGCCATGCTCGTGAATATGGACTGAAGTTTCCTGTGTGGTGCGACCCCCAGCAGGTGGGTGCCGATATCCTGCAGGCCAGCCGAACCTGCGAAACATTTCTGCTGGACTCCCAGCGAACGGTGCGATATCAGGGGCGAATTGACGATCGTTACGGCTACGGGGTCCAGCGTGATGAGCCCTCCCGCAACGACTTGGCTCTGGCCATCGACGAACTGTTGGCAGACCGCAAGATCGAGGTCGACCGCACCGAGGTCGCCGGCTGTAAGCTCACCCGCACCCGCCGTGCTGCGGCGAAGGGGGAGATCACCTGGAGCAATGCGGTGGCCGACATCATTGGACGCAAGTGCAGCGGCTGCCATCAGCCGAACTCAGCCGCCCCGTTTATCCTCGCGTCTTACGAAGACACCCGCAACTGGAGCGAGATGATTCGCGAGGTGGTTCAGCAGCGGCGGATGCCCCCCTGGCATGCCGATGAGCGTTACGGCAGCTTTCACGACGAACGTCGGCTGACCCAGTCCGAGCTCGACACACTCCTTGCCTGGATTGACGACGGCTTGCCGGCTGGCGATGCGACAAAGACCATCGAGCTCTCCCAGAACTCGGGAGGTTGGCGCATTGGGACTCCCGATGTGGTGTTTGAACTTCCCGAAGAGGTCACCATTCCCGCCAAGGGTGTGGTCCCCTATCTCTACTTCGAGACCCCCACCAACTTCACCGAAGATATGTGGCTGCAGGCTGCCGAAGCCCGCCCGGGGAACCGCGCCGCCGTGCATCACATTATCCTCTACTACAAGCTGCCGGGGGAAAAGGGCAAACGCGACTTCCGCGATCACTGGGTCGATGGTGCCGCCCCGGGGAACACCCCTCTGATGTACCCTGCTGAGATCGGACGGAAGATCCCCAAGGGAGCCACTCTGGTCTGGGAGATGCATTACACCGCGACCGGCAAGGAAGAGAAGGACCGCTCGCAGTATGCGTTCAAGTTCCACAAACAGCCGCCTGCCCGGGAGGCGAAGATGGTGGGGGTGATGAATCCCCGGTTCAAAATTCCGGCGGGCGATTCCAACCACAAGGTCCTGTCGCACTTCAGCGCCCCCTACGACGTCGAACTGCTCTCGTTCGCCCCGCACATGCACCTGCGGGGAAAAGACTTCGAATACAAGGCCATCTACCCCGACGGCCGACAGGAAGTGCTGATGTCGATGCCCCAGTACGATTTCAACTGGCAGACCGGATACGGGCTGCGGCAGCCATTGAGGCTCCCCAAGGGAACCGTCATCGAATGCACGGCGCATTTCGACAACTCCGCCGGGAATCCCCACAACCCCGACCCGAAAAAAGATGTGACCTGGGGTGATCAGACCTGGCAGGAAATGATGATCGGATTCATCGACATGGTGCCGGCGAAGTAGAAGTAGGGGTCAACTCCGACGAGTTTCCGCAACGACGGACCGTGGTGAATTGCGATTCTCGTACCCGGACCGGGTGAGGCTTTTGCTTCACCCGGTTTTTTGTTGCGCTGGAATCACCCCGCCAGCGGACTGCGTTGCGGCAACCCTCGACAATAACAGCCTCCCCGAAGCCTCTTCGGCTACCTGCATGTGCCGTGCTGCGGGGTCTCGAGTTCTGACGGGTTCCACCGGGAGGAGCCATCCGATCAGACAGCGAATGCTGGCCGAACGCCCCAGCCTGGGTAAACTGGGCCCCCTGGAACCTGGACAGCGCAAATGGTCTGGGGAATCTGGAGATCCTGAATCGCTTGGGACGATCTTCTTTTTTCTGCAAAATGATCGGTCTTGGCAGATTTTTCTCAAGTTGCTAGAACCCCGTCGCAACCCGGGTCGGTTCGCGACTTCTTCAGCGGACTCCGGGTGGTTCAGCCGCCTTCAGGCGGCATGTCCTCTGAGTTTCCCACCTCACGGCTTCCGTCCGAGACCTCTGCCAGTTCTTCGTTTTGTTCCGGTCGGCGGCGAGTTTCAGTTTCCAGAAACCGTACTCCCCCCGACGCGTCCTTCGTCGCGAAGTCTGGCCCAGTCGTCTCGGTCGTCCAGGAGTCCCGTCCATGCCTTCATTCCTGCGAGTGCCCTGCCTGGTCGCGCTGGCGGTTTGCTGCCTGCCGCTGGCCGGTTGCAACTCGGTGCCCCGCTACCAGTTGAACCAGGCGCAGGCCCGGGCACGGCAACTCTACGACCAGAACCGGTCGCTGATGGCCGAACGCCAGCAGTTGATGGCGTTGATGGGGGAAAAAGACTCCCAGTTGGCTGAGATGACCGCCAATGGCGAGACGATGCGGGCCCGCCTCGAAAACCTGATGGGCGAACGGAACAAACTGGTCAGCATGAAGACCAGCCCCCTGTCGGATGAGGCCAGCCGCAATTTCGAGGACTTGGCCCGGCGGTTCCCCGGATTTGAATTTGATCCCCAGACCGGGGTCAGCAAGATTCGTGAAGATCTGCTGTTCGCCTCGGGGAGCGATGAACTCAGCCCCAAAGCCCAGCAGTTGCTGAAGGAGTTCGCCCGCATCCTGAACGCTGGTGAGTCGTCACAGCTCAACGTGCTGGTCGTTGGCCACACCGACGACACCCGGGTCGCCAAGGCCAGCACCCGTTCCAAGCACCCCGACAACTGGTATCTCTCGGCCCACCGGGCCATCTCGGTCACACACGCCCTCACCGGATCCGGGGTCAGCCCGACCCGCATGGGAGTCGCCGGCTACGGCCCGCACCAACCGCGAGTTCCCTCGAAGAGCCCCAACGCCCGCGCTCAGAATCGCCGCGTGGAAATCTTCGTCCTCGCCCCCGGCGCCTCGATGGCCGGCTGGGATCCGGTCAGCTCGATCCGCTGAAGCATTGACCCGGACATTTCGATCGGAAGTCCATCAGTGAGTGTGCCTCTCCGGTTCCCTGGGTGAATTCTGGCCAACCAGACATCATCCTCAGCCGGTTTTTGGCGTGCCGTGCGACACCCCTCGGCCTTCCTGTCATCCGCAGCCACACCTGCGAGGAGGGACGCAAGGCGTTCCCTGTTTCTTGCAGCCTTGGCCCTCCGTCCGCCATTCCCGTTCCGGCTGGTACCGGACGACCGCCGCGAAGCGGGGTTTCTTCTGGAATCCATCAGGATTGGCCGATACGATTCGGGGTGAGGGAATCGTGTTCCGCAGGTCAGTCTTGGCCAGTCGGCGACTTCCCGGCTGCTGCTCGCTGGTCTTGTTGCGGATTGAGCCATGGTTCCTCTTGTTGCCGACAGTTCCTGGTCGTCGTTCGCCCTCTCGCGCCGGGCCGCGATTCGAGCCGGGGGGCTGGGGTTGCTGGGGGGGGCCGCCCTGCCCCACCCCCTCCACGGGGCCCCAGCGGTCACGGCCGAAGCGACCGCCAAGTCGTGCATCTACATCTTTCTCTCCGGCGGGCTGGCCCAGCACGAGAGCTTCGACCTGAAGCCGAAAGCCCCCGCCGAGATTCGGGGCGAGTTCTCGCCGATTGAGACCCAGACTCCCGGCCTGCAGATTTGCGAACATCTGCCGCGGCTGGCGACCCGCAGCTCCGACTGGGCCGTGCTCCGCTCCCTCACCCACCCCACCAACGACCACACCTTGGGGCACTACCTCATGCTCACCGGGCGCAGTGTCGCGTCGCCCGGGTTCAGCGGCGACCGCAAGACCAGCCCCAGTGACTGGCCCTCCATCGCCTCGATCGTGGGCGACCAGCTTCCCGCACGAACGCCGAACCTGCCCGACTCGATTGTGCTTCCCGAACGGCTGGTCCACTGGTCGGGCGGGGTCATCCCGGGAGCATACGGCGGTCAGATGGGACGGAGACGCGATCCGTTCTTCATCGAGGCCTCTCCCTACGGCAACCCGTTCTGGCGCGGGGCCTATCCCGAATACACCTTTCCCAACGAGTCGAAGAAGCCTCCCGCGTCTCCCGATGCCCGGGTCTACCAGGCTCCCGAAATCGCCCTGGCCGCCGGACTGACCTCGGGCCGGTTTGTTGACCGCCTCGCCCTGCTGCGGGAAGTCGACCGGCAACGGGGAGAGCTCGAACGCTCGGCCAACGGCACCCAGTACGATCAGCACCGCCAGAGCGTGATCTCGCTGCTGTCGGATCCCTCCGTCCGAGAGGCGTTCGATGTCACCCATGCCGACGACGCCACCCAGGAACGGTATGGCCGCAACAGCTTTGGCTGGTCGCTGCTGATGGCATACCGGCTGGTCTCGGCCGGGGTCAACATGGTGCAGGTCAATCTCGGCAGCAATGAAACCTGGGACACCCATGGTGATGCTTTTCCCCGTTTGAAAGACAAGCTACTCCCCCCCACCGACCGGGCCCTGTGTGCCCTGCTCGACGATCTCAAGGGGACCGGTCTGCTCGACAGCACTCTGATCGTGATGGCGGGGGAATTCGGCCGGACCCCCAAGATCTCGCTGCTGGCCGATTCCTACTACGCGGCGGGACGCGACCACTGGGGAGCCGTGCAGTCGGTCTTCTTCGCCGGCGGGGGCATTCGGGGCGGCAACGTGGTCGGGGCCTCCGATGCGATGGGGGCCTATCCGTCACGCGACCCGCAACGTCCCGAGAACCTCGCGGCCACGATGTACCACGCCCTGGGAATCCCGGCGACCGCCGCCTGGCACGACGACGTGAATCGGCCGAACCACATCTATCACGGCGAACCGATCCACGAGTTGTTCGCTTAACCAGGGGGCCCGCAGGCGGCCCGGCGGCTTGAATTGTTCCTCTCGACCTCACAGGTGGCACATGGCGCAGCAGGCCAATCGCAGGGACTTTCTGACCGCCGGGGCGGGCGCGGCCTCGCTGCTCTCCTCGGCCGCCGCCTGGAACCACGTGCAGGGAGCCGGCGCCGACACCTCGGGCCGGCTGCGGCTGGGGCTGATTGGCTGCGGCGGCATCATGGGGCATCACATCCAGGGACTGGTGAAGCATCAGTCCGACGCGGTGGAGATCGCCTGGTTGTGCGACGTCGACCCGGCCCAGCTCGCGCGAAGCGCCAAGATCATTCCGCAGGTTCCCGCTCCGCAGCAGACCGGCCGGTTCGAAGAGGTGCTGGCTGACGACCGGGTCCACGCCTGCGTGATCGCCACGCCCCATCACTGGCACGCGCCGATCGCCCTGGCCGCGATGGCGGCGGGAAAAGATGTCTACATCGAAAAGCCGATTTCGCATGTGTTCCATGAAGGAGACCTGGTGATTGCCGCCGCCAGAAAGCATGGCCGGGTGGTCCAGCAGGGAAGCCAGATGCGCAGCAGCCCGGTGACGGCGAAGGCGGAACAACTGCTGCGGGACGGAATCATCGGCGATGTGAAGGTCGCCAAAGCTTGGACAGCCGAACTGCGCGATGAGGTTCGCCCGCTGCCCGATGGAAACCCACCGGCGGGGGTCGATTACGACCGCTGGCTGGGCCCGGCCCCCTCGCGGCCCTTCAACCCCCACCGGTTTCACGCCACCTGGCGAATGTTCCGCGACTATGGGAACGGCGAAATTGGGGATGACGGGATCCACGATCTCGACATGGCGGCTTGGGGACTGGGGGTGCAGACGCTGCCGAAGTTCATCACGGCCCGCGGCGGCCGGATGATGCTCCCCGGGCATGCGAGCGAATACCCCGACAATATGAATGTGACGTACGAGTACCCCGACGGCCGGCTGCTGATCTACGAGAACTACCCCTTCACCGCGTATGGACTGCACGGGTTCGACAATGGGAATGTCTTCTATGGCACGAAGGGCTACATGATCTTCAGCCGGCGGGGGGCGTTCAGCGTCTTCCTCGGAGACAAGGCGACCCCGGGCCCAACCGAAGGGCGCGAGTTGCGGGGACTGAAAGGCTACGAAGAGCACATGGCGAATTTTCTGCAGGCCATCCGCGACCGGAGCGTTCCCCGGGCGAACGCCGAGACAGCCCACCGCAGTTGTGCCCTCGTGCATCTGGGCGAGGCGGCGTTCCGCACGCGGGGCCGGCTCGAGTTCGACGCAGCCGCCGGGAGATTCGTCGACGCTCCCGAAGCCGACACCTATCTGCAGAAGCCCTATCGCGCCCCCTACGGCCTGCCCAACGTCTGAGTGCAAGACCCCAGCCGTGGGGATTCCCCGGGCGGGACGACAGCGCCAGGTCAGGACGGGGTCTTGCCGCTTTCCAGCGGCAAGGCCAACTTGCGCCCCCACTGGTAGTAGTACAGGACCCCCAGACCGATCAGCACCAGCACAGCCAGGGTGAGCTGGTAGTCCGAGAGCAGTTTCGAGAAAAACACTCCGGCATAGGCGATCAGCAGCAGGGCCGGGGTGACCGGATAGCCCCACGTGCGGTACGGGCGTTCGAGATGGGGAAGCTTCTTTCGCAACACATAGACCGCCGCGACCGTGAGTGCGTAGAAGATCAGTCCGGCGAGGATCACCGAATCCGTCAGACCGTCGAAGGTGTCGCGGGGACTGTTGGTCCAACCGTAGAAGGCGACCATCAGAATCACCGTCCAGATCGCCTGGATGACAATCGCGTTGGCGGGAGTGCTGTAGGCCTCATGCACCTGGCAGAGGGCCCGGGGGAGCAGGCCGTCGCGGGCCATGGCGAAATAGATGCGGGGACCGGTCAACATGTTCGAGTTGACCGCTCCGAAAGTGGAGATCATCACTCCCAAGGCAGCGATCTTGGCCCCGGTTTCGCCGAAGAGCTTGCGAAAGACATCCGACGCGATCGTGTCGCTCTGTGCCACTTCATCCATCGAGAGGGTGAGGTGATAGCTGATGTTGGCCCCCACGTAGACGAGAATCACAATCGCCATTCCGATGGCGAGGCCGCGGGGGAGATTCCGCTGCGGTTCCTGGATTTCTTCGGCGACCGGGCCGATGTTGATCCAGCCGTCGTAGGGCCAGAGGACCGCCATCATCGCCGCCCCGACCGCCATCAGCCAGGTGCCCGAGAGGGTGCTGGCGGGCTGGGTCAGCTCGGAACTCGAGGCGAGGTTGGCGGTGTCAACGTGCCCCAGCAGGAAGGGAAGCAGGATGATCCCGGCGAGAAAGCCGACCTTGCAGACGGCGGTCACGTTTTGAACCCAGGCCCCCTGGGTGGTGCTGAAATAGTTGATGGCTGAGAGGCCGACGACGATGCCGATGGCCACCAGCTCCTGGCTGGTGACACTCATGGGAATCACCTGGTTCAGATAGATGGCCGAGGCGCAGGCCAGAGCCCCAAGCGATCCGGTGCGAACCACCCAAAACTCGGTCCAGCCCCACAGGAAGGCCGTCAGGGGCCCGTACGCTTCGCGCAGATAGACATACGGCCCGCCCGCTTTGGGAAGCATCGCGCACAGTTCGGCCAGTGCGAGGGACCCGCAGAGAGTGATGATGCCGACCGTCACCCAGATGCCGACGATCAGCGGGAAATCATTCAGGGCCTTGGCGACCGAGCCGACTTTCCCGACGAAGATGCCCGACCCAATGATCGAGCCGACGACCACCATGGTGGCATCGAAGAGACCCAGTACCCGGGGGAGCTGGGAGGGATCGGTGTCTGCAGTCGTGGCGGGAGCGTTGGAAATGTCGGTCACACGCAGCTCCCGGGGAGAGGGAGGAAATCGGAGAGCGTCTGCCTGCGGATGGTAGCCGGTGAGCGCGGGAGTCTCCATCACATCCCCTCCCGGGGTTCCGGGAATCGGACGGGACGCAGGTCGTCCCCTCAAAGAACAACACCGGCCAGAGAGGGAAATCTCTGGCCGGTGTCTCGTGCGTGTGAGTCTGACACACTCCCCCAGGGGAGCGGGCGGGCTCAGTTCAGGATCTTGGCGGTGTCGGCGATGACGGCGTCAACGGCCTTTGCGTCGAACTGACCCTTGCCGAACGCGTGGGTCGCCTTGACCTTGCCTTCAACCCACATCATGACGGTGACTTCGGCGTCCTGGGCGATCTTGTAGCCCTCGGGGCCGGCGTCACCTTCGATGACGGTCAGCGGGGTGTTCTTGATCTGGTCCTTGGTGGCGATCTCGGTCAGCTTGGGCTCAACCTTGTCCGGGTCGCTGGTCAGCACGACCACGAAGGCGGCCATCTTCTTGTCCTTGTTCTCGCCAACCTTGCCGTCGATCTTCTTGACCAGCGACTTGACGTTGTCGTTCACGTCGCGGGTGAAGACGGTCACGGTGGGACGCGAGCCGTACCGGCAGCGGTAGCAGAGGGTCTCGCCCTTGGCGGGACCGGTGACGTCACGCACATTGAACGCGGGGACGCTGGCCCCCTCCTTCAAACCCGATTCCACCTTGTCGGCCGCAATCAACGCCGCGGGCAGCACCAGGGCCGCCGCCACAACTCCCAGCAACTTACGCATCGATCCATTCTCCTTGTCGAGACACCAGGGAAACCAGACAGGCCAGTCCATCATCTGGTTCAGACAACTCCAGACACCGTTCTCTCTTCTGGCACCGTATTGAATCCGGGAAGGATTCTCCCGCTTAGCACCTTTGAAAGTGTAGCCAACTCCCCCCCGCAAACAAGCGACAACCCGAATTCCCCGCTCGACCGGATCCTCTGCACCCCGCCCTCTCGCAGGCCTCGGCACGTTCCCGGGCCACGACGGCTGGGCAAGTCCTCAGTCGGGCACCGGAGAGCCAACTTCCAACTCGGGGTTTTCCCCACAATCGCCCGCACAAAGCCCCGCAGCCATCGGCGGACGAGGTACTCTATTCATATCGCCCCCCCCTTGCCGCCGCCGACCTCGACCGGCGACGGTGTTCTGGTCCCCGCCCTGCCTGCGGAAACCGGCGGCCCACTCCCCCGTTCCCATCCCAGACCCTCTCCCGAATCGAGACTCATGTCGCGCCCCCTCGGTCAAACGGGATTTTCCCTCGGCCCCATCGCGTTTGGCTGCGGACCGGTCGCGGGCTTGCTGACGATCGAGGGAACTGCCGAGCACCGACGGCTGCAGCGTGACAAGGGAGCCGAGGCGCTCGACCGGGGAATCGGCTGGTTCGACACCGCCGCCGGGTATGGAGCAGGCTGGTCGGAAACCAACCTGGGACGGGTGCTGACCGAACTCGACGCTCACCACCGGGTGCAGGTGGCGACCAAAGTCCGGCTGACCCCCGCCGACGCCGTCGATTATCCCGCCGCGATCGAACGCTCGCTGCGGGAGAGCCTGGCCCGCCTGCGACGCCCCCGGGTCACCCTGCTGCAACTGCACAACGCCATCACCCCCACACCCGACGAATTGCCCACTTCGGTGTCGGTCGACGACGTGCTGCGTCCCGGCGGCATTCTCGACGGGCTCGAGCAGGTCCGCCGGCTGGGCCTGACCGATCTGATCGGGCTGACCGGGTTGGGGGATCCCGCCGCGCTGCAACAGGTGGTGGAGACCGGGCGTTTCCAGACGATTCAACTTCCCATCAATGCCCTGCTGCTGGCCTCCCCTCCCGAGGGGCGGTCTCCGGTGGGGGAGGTGGCGGTCGACGCCCTGGTGCCCCGATGTGCCAGGCTGGGGATGGGGGTATTTGGCATCCGGGTGTATGCCGGGGGGGCTCTGCTGCTGGCTCCCCCCAGCCCGTACACCCATGTCACGAAGTTCTTCACCCTGGCGACTTACGAGCGGGACCTGGCATGGGCCCGGCAGTGGGTGGCGGGTCGACCGGCGGGGATGACTCTGCCGGAATTTACAATTGGGGCCGTGCTGAACCACCCCGGGGTTTCGGCCGCGATCGTGGGGTTTGGGAAACCTGGGGAAATCGGGGAGGCCCTGGGAGTCTCCAGCCTGCCAAAATCGGGTGGGGGAGTTTGATGCGAAGGGTTTGGAACGCATGTTGCAGGTCTCTTCCGGCGTGGGGTATAATCCACGCCGGTGGAGGGTTGAGCTGCCTGGAGGCGGCACTCTCTTCGACGGCAACCAGGAGTGACTGACATGGAAGTTCGTGGTCTCGGATCGATGTCTGGTGCGTTCTCTGTCGGACGGGTGGGGGGAGCTGCCGCTCCGGCACACACCGCGGCACCGCAGTTCGTGGCCCCGCAGGACGAGGTGGAAATCTCGTCGGCGGCCCGGATGCTCGACGCGGCCAGTCGCACCGGGAGTGTTCGCGAACAGCGTCTGGAGCAGATCAAGGCGGCCATTGCCGCGGGCACCTACGATACTCCGGAACGTCTGAGCCTGGCGGTGGACCGCATGCTGTCGAGCCTGGCCCAGGAAGTAACCAGTTCGTAGGGAAGTCGCCGGGCGACGACGGTGTCGGTCGGCCGCCAGCCACGACCGTTTGATTCGCCAAGGATTCCCCCGTGAGTGATTTGGCCGCCATCGCGGTAAACGTCAGCCCGGCAGACAAATTCCGCGAGTACCTCGTGACCCGGGGGATGCGGCTGACGCGTGAACGGGAACTGGTGGTGGCCGAGGTGTTTTCGCACCACGAGCACTTCGACAGCGACCAACTTGTCGAGCGTCTCGCCGGTCAGAAACTCGCCGGACAAAAAGAGGGGAAGCGGGTGAGCCGGGCCACGGTTTACCGCACCCTGAACGAAATGGTGGAGGCGGGTCTGCTGCGGAAGGTCGCCCGCACGCAGAACCGCGATGTGTATGAGCACGACTACGGGTATCCGCGACACGACCACCTCATCTGCAGCAAGTGCGGCTCGTTGACCGAGTTCGAGAACGCCCCGCTGGCGGGCATTCTGGAACAGGTCGCGAAAGAGTTTGGTTTTCGGGTGACGGGGCACCGGCTGGAGGTCTACGGCCTCTGTGCCGACTGCAGCAAACCTCCCCGCACCCGGCACCGCAAGCTGGACATGATCTGAAGCGGGGGCCGTGAGGCGCCCCGTGCATCCGTTCGAAGCGCCTCGTTCGAAAATTCCCAATCCGTGCCCCTCCACAGAGCGGGCCGCGTGGGACCAGCACCCGGCTGGCGGGAGCGAGGACCTCCGTGTCCGCTCCGCTGGATCTGCTTCGATCGAAAACCGAATGCTGGGCCACCCAACCCCCTGCATCGAAACCCCCAATCCGCGCCCTCCACACACCGCGCCGAAAGGGCAGGGCTTCCAACATGATCACTCGATCCCGTTGATCAGCTTGAACGTGGAAACGTGGCCACCGTTTTTGTAGGCCGTCTTTTTCGGGGGTGGCTTCTTGGGACCGCGCGGATGCTTTTTGTATCTCGCGAGCTTCGCGTGGCTGGCCATCCGGATCAATAGCGCAGCAAACTTCGGGAGGGGAAGTTTGCGAAACGGTTTCCAGTGTTTGTCCGGAATCGCAATCATCATGCCGGCATAAACCCCTTTGATCTCGAGCGACAGGAAATAGCCTGACACTTCCTGCTGGACTTTTTCCGCGCCATGCACCGTACGAAGGGCCGCCTTCAGAACCGCCACAGCGTTCGATGCCTGCAGCGCCAGGCAGAAGGCAAGCAAAGCCGCCTTGGGATAGCCCAGTGTCTGGATTTCACATTGCAGCGTTTTGGTCACTTCCGCAAACAGCGTCTCGATCGTCCATCTCTGGCGATAGAGTTCGGCGATCGCGACCGCGTCGGCATCTGCCTGAGGCAGGTTTGTCAGAATGTGGAGTTCCACATCCCCATCTCGTGTCGCCTGAGTCAATTGCACGGTGATCCGTCGAAACTCCAGCGTCTGCCCCTCGTCCCGCCCTGTCAGGGCGATGGTCTGCTCATACACCATCCCAGTGGAGCCACAGCCGATTTTTCGTCGGCGTCCAACAAGCGTGCCTTTGAGGCTCCCGTGTTGACGAATCGCGAAACACGCGCCCCGCCCATGGATGTCGAACATAAACGGGATCGTGCAGAAATTACGATCTGCAATCCAGACATCCCGGGGC
>JBKDUK010000289.1:0-23841 GCA_046339535.1 Planctomycetaceae bacterium
ATTTCGCCCACAAGGCGTTTCAGACTTCGCGTTGGTTCCAATGGTTGTGGGGCTTCATCGGAAGTGCCGCAGCTCAAAAGGGGCCGATCTGGTGGGCGGCCCATCATCGTGATCATCACACCCTGTCCGATCAACCCGGCGTCGGAAGTTGCGGGGCATCCAGTCGGCGCTGGCAATGTAGACTTCGGCCAGATCCCCCTCGCCGAAGACGTAGACCCGACTGTGTTCCAGAAACCGGTCGAGGATGCTCAAGACCCGAATGTTCTCTGAAATTCCCTTCACCCCAGGGCGAAGGCAGCAACTGCCGCGGACCAGCAGATCGATTTTGACTCCCGCCTGAGAGGCCTTGTAAAGCGCTTCGATCACTTCCGGATCAACCAGTTGGTTGAGCTTCGCAAAGATCCGACCCCCCTCCCGCGTTTTGGCCCGGGTCGATTCTCTTCCAATCAGTTCCAGCACCCGGTCTTGCAGGAAGTCCGGTGAGACGATGAAGTTTCGCCAGCGATATCCTGTGGAATAACCGGTGAGATAGTTGAAGAGGGCCGAGGCATCCTCTCCGAACGATTCGCGAGCCGTGAACAACCCCAGGTCTGTGTAGAGCTTCGCGGTCGATGAGTTGTAATTGCCCGTTCCAAGATGCAGGTAACGTCGAATACGGTCACTGTCGCGCCGCACCACGAGGGTGAGCTTGCAGTGTGTTTTCAGGCTGACAAAGCCGTAGACGACGTGAACTCCCGCTCTTTCCATCTGCCGCGCCCACTTGACGTTTGACTGCTCATCAAACCGGGCCAGCAGTTCGACCACGGCGGTCACGCTTTTCCCTTTCTCTGCGGCGTTGATCAGTGCGCGAATCACCGGGCTTTCGCTACCGGCGCGGTAAAGGGTCTGCTTGATCGCCAGCACATCGGGATCCTCTGCTGCTTGCTGGAGAAACTCGACCACGCACTGAAACGACTCGTAGGGGTGGTGGATCAGCACATCCTTCTTGCGGATGGTTGCGAAGAAGTCGGTCCCTTCCTCCAGACCCAGGGGGCGGCGGGGGGGGAATGGTTCGTCGCGCAGGTGAGGAAACTCAGGCAGTCCATGCCATTCCATGAAGTTCGTCAAATCGAGGGGCCCTTGAAGGTGGTAAATCTCCTCGCTGCTGAGCCCCAGCGGACGCCGGATCGCTTCGACCAAGCTCTGGTCGGCCCCCGGCGCCACCTCCAACCGGACCACATCACGGTGACGCAATGCCTTCAGGCCCTCTTCGACCGCCTGTGACAAGTCATGCAGCACCTGATCGCCGTCAATATCGAGATCTGCGTCCCGGGTGATCCTGATGGTTGTCCAGCAGACGATACGTGATCCACTGAACAGTTGATCGAGACGCGATCCCACCAGCTGGTCGAGCAGAACATAGTTGTGGGCGTCGCCGGGCAACCGAATGAGTCGGGGGAGCACGGGGGGCAAATGCGCGACGGCCAGCAGCGTATTCGAAGCTCCCGGACGGTACTGGGCCTGCTCGATCATCGCAGCGATGTACAGGCCGCGGCTCCGAAGATGCGGCGTAGGGTGGCTGGGATCAATTGCCACCGGGGTCAGGACGGGAAAGACCGTCTGCTGGAACAGGTTGTCGAGATACTCGTGATCGGCCGTCGCCAACGCTCCGGGGTCGAGCAACCGGATTCCCGCCTGTGCCAGCCCCGGAATCACCTGCTCCCGCAGGCAGGCATATTGTCGGTCCACGAGGGTATGTGTGCGGGCATGCACCTGCCGGAACTGTTCATGGATGCTGAGGCTTTCTGGCATCCGGTCCTCGGGGTCGGCCAACCCATTCATTTGCTCCCGCAGCCCCGAGACCCGAACCATCATGAATTCGTCGAGATTGCTGCTGAAAATACTCAGAAACTTCAGCCGCTCGAGTAACAGGTTCGTTGGGTCTTCCGCCTCTTCCAGAACCCGGGCATTGAATTCCAGCCAGCTCAGTTCCCGATTGACAAAGTGCTCCGGCCCGATCGTAACGACGGACTTTCGGTTGCGAACGGGGGGGCTGGCCATGACCGTGAAACACCAAAGGAGAACCGAAGCGTCGGGTTACCGATGAAGTTTGATTCTACTCCACCGCCGTCGGACGGGGAGTGAATGTTAGGAATTTCAAATGAGATTAAGGGAATTTGCTATCCAATTCCGACGACGGATCGCAAATCGCCGAAAGGTTTTCGTCCGCGAGGATTCACCGATTCGGGAGTTCCCGCGCCGTAAAAAGGAGCTGGCCGGTCCGATTCTCTGGCAACTGGACGGCAGGAGCATTCAGAACCTGTCGCATTCCAGTCGCATGTTCTCTCCCGCGAGTGCTGTGTGGACCGCATGAGTTGTTGTAAGCGGATTTTGGGCTTTTTCGTTTGATTTGTGCTGTATGCGACCGGGAGTGGATCGGAACTGGTGACGAGTTTCGGGATTGAAGATCCCCATTATCTTCTTGCTGTCCGCAAGGGATCGCCAAGCAGTCACGGTCGGGGCCAGCTCCCTTCGTCAAAGAGGCAGGGAGCCAGAGCACGACATTGCTGAAGGCTGCGAGTATTGATGTTCCGCAGCAGAGACGAGGTGGGGGTTGGGCTTTCCAATTTGTTTGAGTCAATTTCACGCCATACAGCCAACCCACAGTTCGAAGTCTGATCGGGTGTATATTTCCAGGTGGCAAACTCAGATTGAACAAAAGCCCAGATTCTCAATAAACTCGGGTTGGTTCACGGTTAAATGCCCCTCGCGCACCCGGCTGGTCTGTTCTCCTGTGTTGAGGCAAGGATGCCTGTCGTTTCCTCGGACTCTGCTCCCACTCCAACTTCCACTCGTTCTGACGTCGTTGGTTCGCAACTCCGTCTCGCATTGCTGTGCGGATTTGTATTCCTCCTGGGGTTGGGAACGACTCACTTCTGGGACGACGACGAAACCTACTTCGCCGAAGTCGCTCGCGAAATGCATCAGACCGGGGACTGGATTGTTCCCCGGTTCAATCGGGAACTTTTCTCGCACAAGCCCCCCATCATGTTCTGGCTGATGGCCGGGGGATTCCGCCTGTTTGGTGTCAGCGAATTCGTGGCCCGGCTCCCCGCAGCACTGTTTGGCCTGGCCAGCGTGCTGTTGGTTCACCAGTTGGGAATCCGGCTCCACTCGCGCCGAGCGGGGTTCTGGGGTGCCGTGATCCTGGCGACCAGTCTCAATTTTGTAGTGATTGCCCGGGCCGCCGCCTGTGATGCCGAGTTGGTCTTCTTTTGCACCCTGTCGATCTTTCTCTACGTGCGGGCAGCCCAAAAGCAAATCATTCCAGGACAGCTGGAGTGGGGCGAGCCTACCTTCGGTGACTGGTGCGCAGTCTATGGCGCGATGGGTCTTGCCGTACTGACCAAGGGGCCGATCGGGCTTCTGTTGCCCGGGTGCGTGCTGGGCCTGTTCCGATTGCTGACCCCCCTCCCTGTGGAGGTATCCGTAAGTCCACTCCAAGCCATGCAGTCGGCCTTGCCGAGCAGTTGGTGGAGAGGGCTCTGGCAGTTTGCTTGCCGCTTATCTCCAGTACGGGTGGCACGCGAGGTCTGGCGGATGTCCCCCGGGCTAGCGCTCGGTTGTGTCGTGTTGGTGGCTGGGCCCTGGTTCGCCGCCGTCGGCTGGCAGACCGACGGAGAATTCCTGCGGGGCTTCTTCGGTACCCATCACCTGCACCGATTCACGGCCGGAATGGACAATCACGCAGGGCCTGCATGGTTCTATCTGGCTGCGATCTGTGTTGGCTTTTTCCCATGGATCCTGCTCGCCCGACCGGTGATTTTGGACCTGTGGCGGCGGACACAAACTGCAGGCCGATTGTCTCCGCCCGATCGTCTGCTCCTCTGCTGGACCATGGTCTGGGTCGGGTTCTTCTCCCTCGCAACCACCAAGTTCCCGCATTATGTGGTTCCGGCCTATCCCGCGCTGGCCTTACTGACCGGCGCGTTTGTGGCCCGCTGGGAGGCCGAACCGGGTCTGATCAGCAGAGGGGCTCTGGCACTGATGTGGGGAACCTTTTTGCTGATTGGGTTGGGTCTGCTGGTGATTCCGGGAATCGTCGCACAGCACCTGCGGCTGGAGATTGGCGGACTCTGGATTCCCGGAGTCCCTGTCGTGATTGGTGGCGTTCTGGCATGGTGGTTCGCGCAGCGTCGGCAGGTCCGTCAGTCACTGGGGGTGTGGACCATCAGCACAGCGCTGTTCCTTGTGGCGTTGTTCGGATGGACCGCCGCCGAAGTCGATCGGGGACAGTCTAATGTCGCCCTGGCTCGCGCTATGCAGGCGGCGGATCCCCGAGGAGAATGCCGTATTGCGAGCTGGCATTTCTTCCGACCCGGATTGATTTATTACAGCGGTGAACTGGCCGGTGCTGACCGCGTCGAACGCCTCGAAAACATCGAAGAGTTGCTGGACTGGTGGAAGGTAACTCCCGGACCAACATTTGTGGTGGCGAGGGCCGACGAATTGGCGCGCGAGCGCTCCCGGCTTCCCCTCGATTTGCAGGAGGTAACCCGGATTCCCTGGTTCATGAAGCAGGGCCATGAGTTGGTTCTGCTGCGGCGTCCCGGTGAGGCTTCGGACACTTCCGCACCCGTGCTTGGAGAGGGGGAGTCGCGGAAGAGGGCCCGCTGAGCGTCATCGACTGTCTGAATCGTTCCCCGGCTGCTCGGGCGGATCCGTGGCGGTTGGTGTCACTTCCGATCCCTCAAGCGTCACCGCCTGAAGCCTGACAGGACGGCCCGACTCGGCGATCCGCAGATTTCCCGCAAGGTCGCGCGCCTCGAGGCGGACATAAACCGTTTCGGGAACATGTGCCTCGGGCTGCCAGGCGACCTCGCCATCGTTAGGGATCTCGTGCATCGCCTCATCCCAAGGCCCGTCGGACGAGGTGGACCAGAGAAGGCGGATCGGCCGCTCGCCAAAGTGTTCATCGGCCGCCTTCCAGCGGATGGTGACGACCTGCCCCCGCTCAGTACTGCCCAACTGCAAGCCCAGCAGCTCCAGTTCGGGAGCCCGGCGATCGACAATGAACAAATCGCGTGGTGCGGTTCCATCCTGCGGACGGTGCATGGCTCGCCCGGACCGGCTCCGCCAGGCCAACTGCACGCCATACTCCCCGGGTTGCTCGACCGAGACCTGCATCGGACTCCGTCCGTCGTCATCACGCCCCGCGAGCTGCCAGCTGGCGCCGCCGTCGGCCGTCATCCAGAGTTCCACGAAAACTCGCTCGTTCGGATCAACATCCCGCAACCGATACTTCAGCTCAAATTGCAGCGTGTTGACATGACGCACTGTACCGGGATGCGAGACTCGCGCACCGGTCACAATCGAGTCCGAGGTGGCGGTGCGTCGGACGTTTGTGGGGCGAGAACTGGATTCTTCTTCAGTGTTCGCCGGCAGGTTTCGCGCCAAAGTCGGTTCCGGAGCTGATTGCTGGGCTGTCCTGCGACGTGCTCCCGGGAACTGGCTGGCCATTTCCAGTCGGTCTCCACCGGGATCCCGTTGTTTGACCGCAATTTTCTCTCGGGTTATCGCCGGGCTGGCATTCGAGGACCGGATTCGCAATTGCTTGGTTGCGACGGTCTCGTTTCCCGCCAGATCGGCGACCGAGAGTTCCGCCTCGAATAGTCCAGTCCCTTCGACCCGAATATCTTCCGAACCGGACGCGGCACGGCGGATGATCTGTTCCTTCCACTCGCGTTGTGGTTGGCGGATTCTCAACCGTAGGGTGTTCAACTCCAGAGCCGCGTCTTCTATGCTCCAGCCAATCTGTACGGTCCCCGGACTGCGTTGCGCCAGTTGCAGATTGACCTCGGGCAGATCGAGGTCAACGAAGACCTTCAGGCCGGCCTTGGCTGGAGTGGAGGGATGCGGTCTTCGGTCGCGGTCAATCAGTTTCAGGCAAAACCAGTACGAACCGGTCTCGGTCGCCTCGTACTGAAACTTGCCCGCACTGGGAGCGACCCGATCGCGTGACTGCCAGGTGATCCCCTGGTCGCGAGACTCGAGCAACTCCACTTCGCGGGCCCCCAGTTGCTCCAGCTCTTCAGCGTCGAACCGAAAGGGAATCTTGAACCGACTCTTGTTTGTATACTGTTCTCGGTTGGCACCCGCCTGGCCCCACACGGACGCACCAGACGCCAGAAGGGCCAAGCTGATCAACAGAGGCCAGGTTAGGCAGCGGACTGTCGTGATCATGATGAAGTCTCCCGAGGTCACGGGGTGAATCACACAGATGGCGTGCTCCCCGTTCAATCAGCCTAGCCCATGGCGCTACGAATGACGCCGCTACGGGGCAGATCACAGGGGGTTCCTCCCCTTTTCCTTGCTTTATGTATCGGATCTGGAACCTGCACGATTTTGGCGGCCCTGTCCACGACCGCCAGAGACGCCGAAAATGCCCTTCGGTGGGGAGGATTTTTGTCGCCTACGAGCGCCCGTCGCGTCCCACCACACTTTCCCCCGTTGGTCTACCGGTCACAACCCTCTCGATTGATCTTCCCGTTGTTGTCGGCAGATCCCGCACCGGGGAGGGAGAGTCAATGCCCGGTTCGCCCGTCCGGCGCGGGCGTCTTCCTCGGCGGAACCAGCTTTTTAAGCGCCGGTCGCCGCGACACGGCGGAGGAGAGACTTGCGCTCTGCCATGTCCAGCAGTCACCGTTTAAGGATTCGCTGCCAAATCCCTCCCGAGACCGTTACGATCACCGGTTTGGTCCAGTTCGGCATCACGGCGAGTGAGGTCCCCGTGGCGATGGAGTCTGTTCCGCTGTTGCAGTTCATTCGGGTCACACGGCGGTTTGCCGGTATTCCCGCGCTGCAGAACATCGACCTGGCGGTCCACCCTGGGGAAGTGCATGCCATCGTTGGGGAAAACGGAGCGGGAAAGAGTACTCTGCTGAACCTGATTGCGGGCGTGTTGACTCCCGACGAAGGCACCATCTGTATCGGCGGGACAGCCGTCCGCCTAAGCGATCCACAGAGCGCTCGCCGTCTGGGCATCGCCATCTGCCATCAGGAACCCGACGTCTTCGAAGACCTGTCGCTGGCAGAAAGCATCGCCCTCTCTCGTGGGTTGTCCGCGCGAGGTGGAATCTTCGATTGGCCACGGATCTGGGCCCACGCCAGAAAGGTCGTCGCCCAATTGGGGGAACCGCTCGACCCCCGGCGGCCAGCGGGCGAACTTTCCGTAGCCCAACGGCAGATGGTGCAGTTGGCGACCGCATTGTCGCTGGAGCCGAAGATTTTGCTGCTCGATGAACCGACAAGTTCCCTGTCGGCCCGCGAGAGTGAATGGCTCTTCGCCCGAATTGCCGAACGCCAGCACGCAGGAACCGGAATCATCTACATTTCGCACCGCCTGGAAGAGATCGAACGGCTTGCCACGAGGGTGACCATTCTGCGCGATGGTCGGTTGATCTGGTCCGGAGCGGCGGGCGAACTCTCGCGCGGCGAGATGATCTCACGCATGGTGGGACGCGAGACCCGTTTCACCCCCCGCCAGACAAGTTCCGACGAACGCCCGATCGTGCTGCGCGGCAGTGGGATGTCGGATGCCGGCGGACGTTTTCGCGAGATCTCATTCAGTGTTCGCGCGGGAGAAGTGCTGGGGGTGTACGGACTGGTTGGCGCAGGGCGCAGCGAATGGGCCCAGTCGCTGGTCGGGCTACGCCCCCTCGACGGAGGTGAATTGACGCTGGACAATGTGCCCTACCGTCCACGGAACCCCGCGTATGCGATCCGGGCGGGCCTGGTCTATTTGCCCGAAGACCGTTTGCGGCAGGGGATCTTTCCGTCGCAGTCGATCCGCCACAATCGTGGGATCTCCGCCCTCACTCGCTGGATCGGGCGGGGAGTGATCTCGCGCCGTCGCGAACGCCGCGAAACGCACGAGCTCTGCGATCGGCTGGACGTTCGTCGGCAGTCCGTCGAACAGCCGATCCGCGAGCTCTCGGGGGGAAACCAGCAGAAGGTCATGCTCGGCCGCTGCAGTCTCGCCGATCCCCGGGTGTTGCTGCTCGACGAACCCACCCGTGGTGTCGATGTGTCTGCCCGCCAGCAGATCCACGACTGGATTGGTGAGGCAACCCGCGCGGGGCGGGGGGTGGTGCTCATCAGCTCGGATCTTCCCGAAGTACTCCAATACTCTGACCGAATTCTTGTCTTCCGCGAGGGAGCACTTTCTGGCACGTTTGAAACCCGGCTGACGAGTGCCGAAGAGTTGGCCCAGGCCGCCCTGCCGGTCGAAAACCGGAAGATCGCCGCTGTCTCACGCCGGCTGCGCCGTAATTCGCGTCTGGGCGGCCTGGTCCCGCTGCTGGGCACCCTGGTGGCGCTCGCCCTGCTGTTGGCCACCACTACCCGCGGACGCTTCACCACGGCCGAAAATCTGTTGGGACTTCTCGAAAAGATCAGTGTCAGCGGGATGTTGGCCATGGGGGCGTCGATTGTGATGCTGGTTCGTGGCATCGACATCTCAGTGGGCTCGCTGTTGGCGCTGTCGGCCGCCTCGGCGGGATTGATCCTGTCCGCCAGCGACGGTTCCCCCGGGCGAATCGCCCAAGCGGTTGTCGTTGGCCTGTTGGTGGGGCTGGCCGGCGGGTTGTTCAATGCGGGCGCCGCGCTATGGGGCCGCATACAGCCCATCGTGGTGACGCTGGGTAGTCTCACGGTATTTCGCGGACTGCTGTTGCAAATGACGGGGGGCAACGTGGTGGGGCAATTGCCCGAGACATTCCGCCAGGGGGTCACCGCCCGCTGGCTCTTGCTGCCCGCGGGGGCGTGGTGGCTGGCTCTGGCACTGCTTGGTATGAGCCTGTTTCTTACATGGACGGTTCCCGGACGCTGGCTCTACGCTTGGGGGTCGAATCCCCGCGCCGCCCGGCTGGCAGGAATCTCCCGCACGCGAACCTGGCTGACGGCCTTTGGCCTTGGTGGGCTCTGTGCGGCCGTCGCCGGGTTGCTCGAACTGGCCCAGAATGGCTCCATGCAGTCCGTTATGGGGACCGGTTACGAATTGCGGGCGATCACCGCCGCCGTGCTCGGCGGCACCGCGGCCGCTGGAGGACGGGGCACCCCCTGGGGATCCGTGCTGGGGGCTCTGTTGTTGGCGATGCTGCAGAATGGGCTCGTCCTCTGGGGGGTCTCGCAGTTTCGGTATGACCTCGTCTTGGGCGGTTTGCTGGTCGGTGCGATGCTCTGGGAACGGCTCGCTCGGCGGGAGACGCCATGACCGCCCCACTACTGCGCCGCGTCGCTCGGGAATCGTTCTCGTGGCTGCTCCTGGGGTTTGCCATGTGGCTGGTCCTGGCGCGCCTGCCGAAGATCTCCGGTCTGCTACCCCTCTGGCGTCCCTGGGCAGAAATTGGGGTTTTGGCGCTCGGCATGACCGCCGTCATTCTGACCGGAGGGATCGATCTCTCCGTCGGGTCGATGGTCACCCTGTCGGGAGCGGTGCTCGGCTACTTTTGGCAGGACAAAGGTTTGCCGTTGGAGGTGGCCGCCACTGTGGCCGTCTTGACGGGAACGGTCGCTGGTGGATTAAACGGCCTCGCGATCAGTTGGGGAATGTCCCCGCTCGTGACCACGCTGGCGTCGATGGCCCTCTACTCGGGCCTGGCCATGGTCCTGCTCGAGCAGAATCGGATCACAGGCTTTCCCCCGGCGTTTCTCGCCCTGGGGAATGGCAGTTTCGCCGGGATTCCCAGCCAGATCGTGCTGCTCTTCGCGGCAGCCGTTTCACTCGCGGTGCTGGTCCATGCGACACGCTTCGGACGGTATCTCTTCTCTCTGGGAGACCAGCGCAAGTCGGCTGAATTTGCCGGTGTTCCCGTGCCGCAGGTCGAACGAGCGCTGTATGCCATGAATGGCTTCCTGGCCGGACTCGTGGCCCTCTGGTTCACCGCCCGCCGGGGGGCCGCCGTCGCTGATGCCGGGCAGGGACTCGAACTGCAGGTCATCGCCTGCGTGGTCCTGGGAGGAACTCGCGTGACGGGGGGCTGGGGAAGTATCGCCCGCACCCTGTTGGGATTGGGGATTCTCGCACATCTCGAAATCGGTCTCCGCTTGTGGGGAAATCAAACCGTGACGCTCCCCGGGCTGGGTTGGACCATTTCCCTCAATGCGAATGCACGCTTGATTCTCATCGGGCTGCTGGTGATTCTGGTGGCCCTGTTGAACGAACGCCTCGCTCCCCGACAGAGAGACTCGACATGATCCGTCGCCTGCCCGTCCTTGGCCTGCTGTTGTGCGCCTGCGTGGTCGGGTGCACTACCGGTTCCGAACCCCCGGCCCCCGCGCTGACCGGGGCCGGGGCGGATCGCCCCGCCGGGAAGCGGCTGAAAGTCGGCATGCTGCCCAAGTTGGTGGGCATCGACTACTTCAATGAGTGCCAGAAAGGAGCCCAGGAAGCCGCCGGCGAACTGGGAATCGACCTCACTTACGATGGCCCCTCGACCGACAAGGTCGAATTGCAGGTGCAGATGATCGACGAGTGGATCGCCCTCGGCTATGACGCGATCGCGGTCTCTCCCAACGATCCCGAAGTGATTGCCCCCGCCCTCAAGCGGGCCCGTGAGGCCGGCATACTCGTTCTCACCTGGGATGCCGACGCCAACCCGGCAAGCAGCGGACGGCAGGTCTTCGTCAATCAGTGTCCAGTGTCCGACGTCGGCAGCCGGTTGGTCGACTTGATGGCCGACGCGATTGGAGGGAAGGGGAAGACCGTGATCGTCACCGGTTCGGCTACTTCACCCAACCAGAACGCCTGGATTCAGGCGATGCGGGCCCATCTGAAAGAGAAGTATCCGCAAATCGAATTGCTGGAGACGCTGGTTCCTGATGAAAACCAGAATCGTGCCCGCCAGATGACACTCGATCTGTTGACCGCCGAGCCCGAGTTGGCCGGTGTCTGGGGCATCACCTCGGTCGCACTCCCGGGCGTGGCCGAGGCGGTGAAGCAGTTGGGAAAGACAGGCAAAGTGTTTGTGACCGGCTTGAGTCTTCCCTCGACCGTGAAGGGTTATGTCAAGGATGGCACGATTCCCCAGTTCGTGCTCTGGAGCCCCAAGGATCTCGGCTATCTGACGATCCACGCTGTGAAGGCACTGGCCGACCAGCAACTCGACCCGGGTACCCGCGACTTCGGCCGTTTGAAAGAAATTCGCATCACCAGCGACGAGGTGATTCTCGGCCCCCCCTTCGTCTTCGATTCCGAGAATATCGATCAATTCAGCTTCTGAGCAGGGAGAAAGGGGCGCAGTACGAGACGGCTGTCGCGGTTTCGTCGATCGTGACCTGCTTTGAAGCACTTCGGTCGGAGGAGTTTTTAAGACGGACTCATCCGCACACAGGAGTAGTTGCGCCGTCGTGGTGCTCACTGTTTTGTAACGGAATGGGTGACGGGAATGTCTTCCCGGGTCAGGGCCGCCCAGCGATCGCGGAATGGTTTGGCGTCAGGGATGGGAAAGTCGCGGTGGGCGGTCCAGCCGGCGAGAGGGCCGGGAAGTTTCGCGACCCAACCCTGCCTGGCCTGCATCCTCAGCGTCAAGGCGCCGACGCGGGCGGCCCAACGGTAGAGGCGGGGCTGGCGCATCACCCAGCTCCACAGCCGGTAGATCAGCTCTTCTCCGGCGGGGGCCACTTTCTCTTCGTGTTGGGCCTCGCGGTTTCGGATCAACAATTCGGGGATCTGGATCTTGACCGGGCACGCCGCCTGACAGGCTCCACAAAGACTGCTGGCGTGCGGTTGATGATAGGTCTGCTTGAGTCCGTCGTAGAGGGGAGAGATAACCGCCCCGATCGGGCCCGAATAGTTGCTGCCGTAGGCGTGGCCCCCGATTTTCCGGTAGACCGGGCAGATGTTGAGGCAGGCCCCACAGCGGATGCAATAGAGACTTTCGCGGCTGGGACTCCCCAGAATTCGGCTGCGGCCGTTGTCGAGCAGCACCAGGTGGAATTCCTCGGGGCCGTCTCCCACTCCCTCCCGGCGGGGACCGGTGATCATCGATGTGTAGATCGAGAGTTTCTGTCCGGTGGCGGCCCGGGCGAGAACCTTCAGAAAGATGGGCAGGTCGGAAAGCTTCGGAATCACCTTTTCGATCCCCACGACCGAGACCATCACCTTGGGAACACTGGTGGTGAGCCGCGCATTTCCCTCATTGGAGATCAGCACCACTGTGCCGGTCTCGGCAACCAGGAAGTTTCCCCCGGTCACTCCCATCTCGGCCTGGGCAAACTTCTGCCGAAGGTAGCCCCGCGCGAATTGCGCCATTTCGTGCGGCTCTTTGCTGAGCTGCTGATCGAACCGTTCGTTGAGCACGACCGCCATCTCCTCGGCGGTCTTATGCAGCGCCGGCCCCACGAGGTGCGACGGCCGTTCCCCCGCGACTTGGATAATGAATTCCCCAAAGTCGGTCTCGGTCACCTCGATTCCTGCCTGTTCGAGGTGATGATTCAGATGAATCTCCTCGGTGACCATCGACTTGGATTTCACAACCCGGCGAAGACCACGTTCTTTTGCAATCCGTTCAACGATCTCATTGGCATCGGCGGCATCGGCGGCATAGTGGACATGGCCCCCCTTGGCTCGCACGGCCCTTTCGAGCGTCTGCAGATGGACGTCGAGATGTGCCAGGGTTTCATCCTTGATGGCCCGCGCCTTATCCCGCAGAAGGGAAGACCCCGGCAGCTTCTCAAAAGCCGACTTGTTACCCGCCGCCAGAGTCTCTCCCAGACGGCTGAGGGCAAGCTGCAAATTCGGCGTTTGCAACGCCTCATTCGAGGCGGCACTGAACTCGTTGTGCTCGGCGACAGCGTATTTGGATGTCATGGTGTAGAGATGGCAGCCGGGGGGCAGATCCAGAGGGAGACGCGAAGGATCCGGGTCTGTCCGTCATGATAAAGCAATTGATCGGCCTTGCAGAGAGGGGATTGCAGATCCGCGGTTTCCACGTACTTGTGGAATCCTTCAACCATGCCATTGTCCCCAGACAGGAGCTACATCATCTCCGAGGCGATTTTGGGAAAAGAGAGTCCAAGCCTTGGTGGACGCACTGTGCAAGAGTGGCCGGAATTCACCCAGTGTGCACTCTGAGTCCGGTTCGGCTGTCGTAGTGAACGAGTGGAACCGGATTCTCGAGCTGTGGTTTTTAGCCATCCGGAAAGCGTGACCATCACGAAGGTAGCTCAGACCTGTTTTGCTGCGGAACTACAGTTCACACTGCAAGACTGATGCGAGGTATTCAATCGTGGTGCAAAAGAGGAAATACTCAGGGGGTTGAAAGGGCTTCACGGTTTTTTCCAGAGATGATTTGCTACCATAATCCAGGCTTTGTGTACTGTTCTTTTGATGACCCAACTCATGCCTCCTGCCCCCGCTCCTCGTCCTGGACTCGTTGAACTTGAGTTTGGGATTGCCATTCCCGGGATGGTGGTTGATGAATCACTCTGGGCGCGGACCGCGCTGAAGCGGTTGCCGGAGGGACTGTGGAACTGGGACGAACTGTTCGCGCGGCCGGCGCCAGTTGTGATCGACATCGGCTGTGGAAATGGACGGTCGACCCTCCATCTCGCAGTGAATCATCCAGAATGGAATGTGTTGGGAGTCGATATCCTCCCCGTGGTCATTCGCTATGCTACGCGACGGGCGAATCAGCGGGGGCTGGTGCACGCCCGGTTGGCCGTGATCGGTGGGCGCGAATTGCTCGAACGGCATGTCCCCCTCCATTCAGTCACCGAACTGCACTGCTATCATCCCCAGCCCTTCTACGACCAACGCTTTGTGGAACGGCGGTTGATCACTCCCGAGTTTCTGTCGCTCGCCCATCGGGCTCTGGTTCCGGGGGGACGGCTGGTGCTGCAGACTGACAATCCCGGCTACTGGAAGTATATCTCCCAGGTGGTTCCGACTTTCTTCGACTGGCACGAACAGTCTGGTACCTGGCCCGATTCCCCCCAGGGCCGGACTCGCCGGGAAATCATTGCCCGGTCGAAAGGTCTGCCGATCTTTCGCGGTTGGGGGGTTGCCCGGTACGGATTGAGCTGGGACGAGGCCCTCGCCCAGGCCCGGCAGTTGCCTCCGCCGACGTTTGATGCCGATCGGCGGCTCCAGGCTCTCGATCAACTCGAGCGGGACACGGGAGAGTCCCCCGCGACCGAACCCCGTCCCTCTGCCAAACATCCTCCAAGACGCTCCTTCCGCAAGCCGCCGCGCCGTCGCCGGTGACGGGGGACAGCAGGTGCGTCCGCGACGGCCGGCTTGGATTTGACGCGCGCCGCGATACCAACCACAGTGAACCTGTTCGCTATTGACCGCCCTCGCCCGGGACCACACCATGACGCGACTTTGCCGAAGGAATCTACTGAAGGCCGGGATTTCAGCGGGGGTCACTGGCGGATTGCTGACGGGCAGTTGGACGAGTTGGCTGCCGGGGACCGAGAATCATGGGCTTCCGGTGGCCGTCATCGGCACGGTTTATACGAAGAATAGCCATACCGATGTGCTGGCCGGGAAGATTCTGGAGGGATGGCAGCACGATGGCGGGGCTGGACCGGGCCTGCGGCTCGCCTCGCTCTGGGTTGATCAGGCTCCGGAGGGGGAATTGAGCCGGGGGCTGGCTGAGAAACACGGTTTTCGCTGGTGCCGGTCGATTGATGAAGCCCTCACGCTGGGGACCGACCGCCTGCAGGTGGCGGGGGTGTTGAGCATTGGCGAGCATGGGAACTACCCGCACACCCCCGATACGCAACAACATCAGTACCCCCGGCGGCGGTTTCTGGAAGAGATTGCCGCGACATTTCGTAGGGTGGGGCGGTCGGTGCCTGTTTTCAATGACAAGCACCTGGGCTACCGGTTTGAGGATGCCCGGGCGATGGTCGAGCTGTCGCAGGAGCTGAAGTTCCCCCTGCTCGCCGGTTCTTCGCTACCGTTGGCCTGGCGCCTGCCGGGTTTGGAGTTGCCCCACGAATGCGAAATTGAAGGCATGGTTTCAGTCGGGTATGGCGGGCTGGAGGCGTACGGATTTCACGCCCTGGAAATGCATCAGTGTCTGCTGGAGCGACGGCGGGGGGGCGAAACTGGGGTCAAAGCAGTGCGGACCATTCCTGCGGTTGAGATTTTCGAGACAGCCGGGCTGGGAGGCTGGTCGCGTCCCTTGCTGGAGGCGGCGCTCGCCACGTTGCCGGCGGGATCGACCCCCGCAGTGGTCGATTGGAAACTGCGCGATGACGCGGCGGTCTTCGATCTTGAGCATGTCGACGGACTGCGGACAGCGGTGGTAATGGCGAATGGAGCGGTCGGTCAGTTCTGCTGTGCCCTCAAGCTCAAGGGACGGGCCGAGCCGGTCGCCACGTGGTTCAAGCTGCAGGAGAACGCCCCGTTTTGTCACTTCGCCTACCTGCTGCGGGCGATCGAACAAACAATTCGGCAGAGTAAAACTGTGTATCCCGTCGAGCGAACCCTGTTGACTACCGGCATTCTGGACCGGGTGATGCAGAGCCACGCAAAACGGGGGGAACGCATTGAAACCCCCGAATTGGCCATCCGCTACACCGGGACGGATTGGCCGTACGCCAATCATCCCGAGTCGCCGCTGCAGTTGCCGAACGATTGAGATCCGCCCTGCGCAGTCGCGTGCTCCGGCAGGCTGAACGATTTGCGACGGTCTCGCTTCGGTATGGTGGGGGCTGTCGTCCTGGGTGGTTCAGCCGATGGTCTGAGTCTGCCCGGTTTCCATCGCGCGATAGACCCCGTAGACAGTCTCAAGGGCACGGAGCGAATCGGCCGAGGTGAGCGGAGGGGAATCATTGCGCAGTGCCGCGGCCAGCGATGCCTGGACCAGCGGGGTGTAGCTGTTGAGAGCGGTGGAAGCGGGCAATTCCTGGATTTCCCCGGCTCGCGGTCCTTTGTAGACCGACCAGCGGAGTTGCTTTTCATTGACTGGGTCCATCTTCAGCCAACCGGCGGAACCCCAGATCTGCAGATGGGAGTGATAGCCACTGTGCAGATAGTATCCCGAGGTGAGGGTTCCCAGAAAACCGCCGTCAAACCGCAGCGCGGCGACCGCCGAGTCTTCCACATCGAGCGGCTGCCCGCCGATGTTGGCTGTCAACCCCGTCGCGGCCACGACTCGTGACCCGGTCGCAAACATCGCCAGATCGAGCCAGTGGATCCCCAGCCAGATCAGATGCCCACCCCCGGCCCGTTCGCGCGAGGCGTACCACTGCTTGTGGTAGGCGGGATTTGTCAGCCGGGTTTGGTCGGCCACCAGGTGCAGTTCGATGCCAAAGATTCGACCGAGGGTTCCCTCGGCAATCAACTTGCGGGCCGCCTCGATTTCGGGTTTGAGCCGGTTGGCGAAGGCGAGCATCAGAAACTGATGGCGGCTGTCGGCCAGTTGAACGAGCGGCCGGAAGTCTTCCAACCGCACACAACCCGGCTTTTCGGCCAACACGTGGCATCCCGCCAACAAGGCCTCCTGGATGATGGGAGGGGCGAGCCGGGCTTCGTAGGAGATGAGGGCCAGGGATCGGCCCTCCGAGACCTGCTGCAGCGCCTCGGCCGGCGTCTGGACCACGGATTGCAGCCTGTCTTGCAGGATCTGGTGGGCCTTGACCCTCCAGTTGCCGTCGGGATCCGAGAGGATGACCGGGCCGCAGGTTTCGCTGGCTGCCAACCCCTGCAGATAGCCTTCCACATGGGCTCCGCCAGCATGAGTGAGGAACACGACAGGAATTTGATCGGGCATGGGAGGGGCGGAGGTGGAGTGAGAGGAGGAAGGCTCAGCCACATCGTTTGCGAAAGAATCCCAAGCCGGGGTCCGGTGGTCAATTCGCAGCGGCGCCGCCGGTAGTCGAAGAGTCCCGATACCTGATGGGCGTAATGGGTTTTCCAGAAGGCCAACGCAGGATAAAAAGAAGGGATGCAGCAAGAACGAATGGTGATTGACGCGCAGGAGATTTGGCGAGCTGGAGTGGCGTCGGTCGACGCCAGCCGGCTGGTTCAGGAAGTGGTACGTAATACGCAGAATGGACTATCGATCTGCGGCCTACTATATCCCGGGGATTCGGTCGGACGTTTGTGTGTCGTGGGGGCGGGAAAGGCGGGGGCCGGTATGGCGGCTGGGGTCGAAGAAGCCCTGGGCCCACGGTGCGTGGCGCAGCGGGTTTCCGGCTGGATCAACGTTCCTGCCGACTGTGTGCGTCGATTGCAGAAGATCCACCTGCATGCCGCACGTCCGGCGGGGCTGAATGAGCCGACAGAGGCGGGGGTGGAAGGGGCCCGCCAGATTCTCGAATTGGTCTCCCGGTTGGCTCCCGATGATCTGTGTCTCGTGTTGATCTCCGGCGGAGGGAGTGCTCTTTTGCCCGCGCCGATGGCGGGGGTCACCCTGGCGGAAAAGCAGTTGGTGACCCGGCTGTTGATGCAAGGGGGGGCGACGATTCAGGAATTGAACACCGTCCGCAAGCAGCTTTCGGGAATCAAGGGGGGGGGGCTGGCCCGCGCGATTACGGCGCGACGTACCGAAACACTCATCATTTCGGATGTTGTGGGGGACCCGCTGGGAATCATCGCTTCGGGGCCGACCGTCGAAAATGAGTCGAATCCCGCCGAGGCGGAGGCCGTGCTGCGACGGTTTTGCGGAAATCCGTCCAATGTGCCAGCGAGTGTGTGGAGACTGCTGGCTCAATCCAGTGCAGTCGAGTCAGGACGGCGAGTGAAACCGGTCCCGGTCACCACGGTCCGGAACCACTTGATTGGCACGAATCGTGTGACGTTGGAGGCTGCCAAGCGGAAGGCGGAACTGCTGGGATACCGGGTGGTGGATGCGGGATCGGACAATACCGGCGAAGCATCTGAGGTGGGACGGGAATTGGCGCGGGAATGCGTGCGGCTCAGTCACGAGAGTGGGGAGAGGGGAACAAAGATTTGTGTCCTGAGCGGAGGCGAGCCGGTGGTGCGCTTGGCCCCGCCAGGAGAGCGCGGAAAGGGGGGGCGCAATCAGCAATTGGCATTAGCCGCCCTTGAAGAGCTGTCGGCACCGGCCGGGAATCAATTTCCTGACAACATCGTGGTCTTGTCGGGGGGAACGGATGGTGAAGATGGGCCGACAGATGCCGCGGGAGGTTGGGCCAGTGCCGGAGTGGCAGCGGCGGCCCAGCGGCTTGGTCTGAATGCGCTCGAATCGCTGGCCCGCAACGATGCCTATCACTTTCTGGAGGCGGCGGGAGGACTGCTCAAGACGGGTCCAACTCACACCAATGTGATGGATCTGCGAGTGTGTCTGGTGGTGTAGGACCATCACAGGGATCTGGTATTCACCGATCGGATGCACCGGCGTGCGCATAGAAGGGATCTCGCGAGAGCGCGTTGGCTGTTGTAGACTCGTAAGACAGGCATCATCAGGAATGTCGGATGCGACCTCACATGGTCAGGTGAAGTGATGGCTCTGAAGATAGTGCATTCTCCGGAGGAGCTTCCGGAAACAATCACGAGCACGGTGTTTCTGGCGGGGCCATCCCCCCGGAAAGTGGGCGATCCCAACTGGCGGCCCGAGGCGATTGAGGCGTTACGGCGGGCGGGTTACCAGGGCACAGTGCTGTCGCCCGTCCCCCGAAATGGGGAGTGGCCTCGGGATTACAACGACCAGATCGCCTGGGAATCGGCTCATCTGGGGGTTTGTGATGCGCTCTTGATGTGGGTTCCCCGCGATCTGGAGGTCCTGCCCGGCTTCACCACGAATGTTGAGTTTGGGGAATGGCTCAATTCGGGGAAACTGTTTTATGGCCGTCCCCCAGACTCTCCCAAGACGAGTTATCTGGATGCCCGCTACCGCAGCGTAAACTCGAAACAAAAGCCGCCATTCCATGCCCCTGCTGAGTCTCTCGACCAGTTGGCGCAGATGGTCGTGCGGCGGTTGGGGGAGGGAGCCTCGCGCACAGGTGCGGAGCGTCAGGTCCAGCTCGCCGTCTGGCGCACGCCGCAATTCCAGGGCTGGTATCGCGAGGTGACCAAGGTAGGGAATCGACTTGATGCCGCCCGGGTGCTTTGGAGTTTTTATATTCCCCAGGCGAACAACCTGCTGCTGAGCTACGCCCTTCAAGTCAAAGTCTGGGTGGCCGCCGAACAACGCCACAAAGAGAACGAATTTATTCTCTCCCGGCCCGACATCTCGGCCATTTGTGCGTTCTGTCCCGATGAAGCGACACATGCACTTCTCGACACACGAATTGTTCTGGTCAGGGAGTTTCGTTCACCCGGACGGACCGCCGACGGATTCGTGCATGACCTCCCAGGCGGATCAACCTTCAATTCGGGGACTGATCCTTGTGAGGTGGCTGCGGACGAATTGCGGGAGGAGACGGGGATGTCGCTGCCAGCCGAGCGTTTCCGGGAGCTGGGGGCGCGGCAGTTGGTGGCGCCATTTTCCACCCACAAAGCGCATTTGTTTGGCGTCCGACTGACCCCCCGTGAGTTGGCTGAGGTCGAACGGCGCGAGCGAGAAGCGGAAGTGTTTGGCGTGGCGGCCGATACGGAGCGAACCCAGTTGGAAGTCCGGACCCTGGGCCAGATTCTCGAAAAATGCCTGGTCGATCATGCTTCTGTGGGAATGATCATGCAGGCCTGTCTCCACACATGGGTGGAAACCGGCAAACCCTGCTGATTCCCGTGGCGATACGGTCCGCACCCGGGAGGAGGATATCTCGTCGTCCTTCCAGGGCTCGGGAAGATCCAAACCGCCGAAAAATCTTGTCCGGTGTGAGTCAATGTCGGAAAAAATCCCAACTCCTTGAGTCGACCGGGGACCGGGAGGCTCAGTTGATGATGTGGTCGCGAGGGCTCGTGATCTTTCCGCAGGCATTGCGGGGATCGACGACCAGCCGCGAATTCCGTGCGACCAGATTCCAGTCGACGGCCGAGTGGTCGGTGACGATCAAGGTGCAGTCCAGGCCCGACAACCAATTGGCGGTCAGTGGTTCGCTGGAGAGACGCAGGTCGTACTTCCGCATCCGCGGAAGAGTCGGGACATGGGGATCGTGGTAGCTGATCTCGGCTCCGAGATGGAGCAGTTCCTCAATGATCTCGAATGCCGGGGACTCGCGGGGGTCGTCCACATCCTTTTTGTAGGCGATGCCAATGATACCGATTTTCGAACCCCGCACCGATTTGCGGTGCTCATTGAGTCCTTCGGTCACCTGCTCGACCACATACCGTGGCATGCGTGTGTTGACCTCGCCCGCAAGTTCGATGAAGCGAGTATTGAGCCCATACCGCTTGGCAAGCCACGTGAGGTAAAACGGGTCGATCGGAATGCAGTGCCCCCCCAGACCGGGTCCCGGGTAAAACGCCTGAAACCCGAAAGGCTTTGTTTTGGCGGCGTCGATCACCTCCCAGATGCTCAGGTGCATGCGGTCAAAGACCACCTTGAGCTCGTTGACCAGAGCGATGTTGACGGCGCGATAGGTGTTCTCGAGGATCTTGCAGGCTTCCGCGACCTCCATCGAACTGACCCCCACAACCTTGGGGACCGCCTGGGCATACAAAGCCACAGAAACCGCCTGCGATTCCGGGTCGAGTCCGCCGACCACCTTGGGAATGTTCGAGGTTGAAAAGTTGGGATTGCCGGGATCTTCCCGCTCTGGGCTGTAACCCAGAAAGAAGTCGACCCCCGCCTTCAGCCCCGACCCTGCCTCAAGGATCGGGCGCAGTACCTCCTGGGTGGTACCAGGATAGGTGGTGCTTTCCAGACCGATCAGATGACCATGTCGCAGATGGGGAGCAAGGGCACGCCCGGTGGACTCGATGTAGCTGAGGTCGGGATCGCGGTATTCGCTCAGCGGGGTGGGCACACAGATCGAGACTGTGTCGATCTCCCGCATTTTGGAAAAGTCCGTCGTGGGAGTGAACCGGCCATCCGCCACGAGTTCGGCCACACGGCTGTCGGGAATATGCCCAATGTAGCTCTTCCCGGCCAAAAGGGCGTCGACCTTCCGCCGATCGATATCGAACCCAACCACCCGGAAGCCCTTCCGGTGAAACAGATTGGCCAGCGGAAGCCCGACGTAGCCCAGGCCGACCACTCCCACGATGGCCTGTTTGGCTTGAAGTTTTTGCAGCAACTGCTGGCTGAATTGGGAATAGTCGGCTGAGGCGGACGAAGTGGACATGTGCAAAACTGAACTGGAGCGAAATCGGGAGGTCTGACCCAAGAGCTTGGGGCTGACCCGAAAGGCCGGACTTGATTGTACCAGTCAAAACAGGGGCAGAGGTAGCACGGAACACCGGCTCGCCAACGACAATTCCCACGCAGGACCGGTAAAACCGGCCCAACTGGAAGTGATTGCCCCCCGAAGGACACAGAGAACCCTCGATTGCATGTCCCCCGAAAGGCTGGGCAGGACGGAATCCTGTTTCACTGCGGGGCTGGCTGCTGTCCCCAGGGAAGAGGCATGGTTGGTGGTGTGCGATGGAAATCGCGGCGTTCGTCGCGCGGCCGGGGATGCCAATAATTCACGAAGTTCAGCAGTTGTCTTACCGCTTCTCGGTAGGCGCGCTCACCCTTTTCACGACTCGCCAACTCGGCCGCCCCCAGGACTCCGGTTTCACTGTAGCTGCTCGTCCATGAAATGACGGTCGACGGTCCTGCTCCGAACAGGTCGACCCAGTTGAATGGACTCTGGTCCAGATTGAATGAAATATCGCCGCTGCGGATTCGGTCTTTCCGGACGTTGTCTTCGTCGAGGTACATGTAGAGCGATGTTTCAAGTTCGCAGGCATGTGCGCAGCCCCCCGGAAAGGGGCTCTCGCGCCAACTGGAAAGAAACGACTTGTCGACAGTCAACAGGTTCCACCAGGCAGTGACTACGCACTCGGCATCGGTCTCCAGGTTGCAGCGCCGGGCGGCAAGGTCGAGGTTGGGCATGTTGGATCCGTGGCCATTCAGCAGCAGGATCTTCTTGAATCCGTGATAGGCCAGCGATTTCGTAATATCAAGCACATGTTCGATAAAGGTCGAATAATGTCCATTGATGGTACCCGGGAAGTCCATGACGTGCCCCGTGTAGCCATACGCGATGACGGGCAGGACGAGAATTTTCTCAGGCAGTGCTTGCCCGGCTCCCCGGGAAATCCCGGTTGGGCAGACAAGATCGACATCGAGGGGAAGATGCGGACCATGCTGCTCCACGGATCCGACAGGAATGATGCAGATTTTGCCAAGGTCGACGGCATCGTTGATCTCGGGCCAGGTCAGTTTCTCGTATCGGTATTCCGTCGCGGCACGGCTGGTCATGGGAAAATCCAAAGTGGCTCAGGTAGCGTTTTGAAACGGTGTTTGGAAAGTTGGCGAGCCGATCTCGGACAAAACGAAAGTCGACTTGACCGGCGGTGATCGCCAGTACAAAAAACAACACGCACCGGTTGAACCGGCGCGTGCAAATTCGACAACGTGTGCGAAAGTCGCTCCCTGGATTCAGGCATCAGTCGCGTGCGGCGGTTTCAGGAATCGTGTCAAGTCGAGCCGGCGGATCCCCACTCGTTGCGGGCTGCAACTTACGGATTTCCAGCACAACATCGTCGGTGAGGTCGACTTCGCTGGCGACTGTCAGCAAGAGTGCTTCGTTCTTGGGAATTACAATGCTCAGTCCTCGGCGGGCAGCAACCTCACGCAGGATCGGCTTGGTCTCTTCGCGGAATTGAACGATCAACTCCTGCTTGTAGCGGGCAAATTTCCGTTCCGCAATCGCCTTTTTGTCGCGGTAAGTCGATTCAAGCTTCGCCTTGGCGAGCAGCAGTTGTCGTTTTTGGGTGTCGGAAAGGTCGTCTCCCAGTTCCTCGCGTTTTCCTGCGAGGTGACGATTCATCGCTTCCTGAATCTGAGCCAGTTCCTGGTTGAGCTGGGCCACCTTTTGTTCCGCCTCGGCAGACATCGCCAGATCTTTGCCGATGGCCTTGGCAACTGCGTCGAGGTCTACCACTCCCACTCCGCCATTCCCCGCTGAACGCGATGTGTGGGATGGGTTTCCGCCGGGCTGAGAGCAGCCCACCGTGACCACAAGAAGCGACAGGCCAAACAATGAACCGAGTCGGACAATCATGCGCCGGATCCTTCCTTGGGTGACGATCGGTGAACCTTCTAGTTCACCGCGCAGGCAGCCTCAATCGAGGTTCCCAGGCGGGGTCCTGTGAACCTCCGAACTTCCATGAACTGACTCGGAAAATAACCCAAGTCCAGCCATGCCGTAAAGACCGTTTGAATTCGGTCGGTCGGTGAGCATGAAGCGTGGTCTTGCGAAGAGCCGGCACGCCGTTTGGAACGCCTGGCGGGCGACGACTTCGTGGTCGTCTCAACGCGATTCAGCTAACGCGCCGACGCCAGAGAGGGATAACAATTCGCTAAGTAACAAAAAAAGGCAGTCCGTCACAGTTGGTGACGAACTGCCCCTCGAACGGTTCTGCTGTTCTCCGAATCTCCGGGAAGGAGCTCCTCAGGCATGAAACAGGATGGAACTGGAATTTTTCATTCCCAGAGCTGGGATCTTCCAGAATCCGGCATCACTCACCCGAGGCCGCCAACGCGGTGACTCGTAGGGCAGTTGGCCGGTCTGGGTCAGCGGGGGCTGACGGTCTTCGCCCTAGGGCCCTTGGCCTTCGGATTTGGAGAGTTGTCGATCTGGAATTCAACATCCTGACCAACCTGCAGGTCTTCGTAGCCACGGTTCTCCACTGCGGTGTGGTGGAAGAACACGTCTTCCCCCTGCGCCTGCGAGATGAACCCGAACCCCTTCTCCTGCACAAGCTTCTTGATCTTACCCACCGGCATT
>JBKDUK010000290.1:0-10977 GCA_046339535.1 Planctomycetaceae bacterium
GGTACTGCACGCGATCGAACCGGAAGACGCTGGGGCGGGCATCAACCAGCAAGAGAGTGTCCCCCTCCCGGCACCCGTCGACCTCTCTGAACCCCCGCCATGCTCTCTCCCGAACGCCAACGCCTGCTCACGGAACTGCGACGCGGTACCCCGATGGGAGAACTGCTGCGGCGTTACTGGTATCCCGTGGCGACGGAAAGTGAACTCCGCGACCGTCCCATCAAGGGGGTGACGCTGCTGGGTGAGCGGCTGGTGCTGTTTCGGGATGCCGAGGGACGGCTCGGGCTGCTTCCCGAACGCTGCCCCCACCGCGGAACCACCCTGACCCACGGAATTGTCGATCGCGAGGGAATCGCCTGCCCGTACCATGGCTGGAAATTCGACCGCCGGGGACGCTGCCTCGAGTTGCCCGCCGAGCCCCCGGATTCTCCGTTGCTCGACCGGGTCAAACTCGACGCCGCCCATGTCGAATCGCTGGGGGGGCTGATCTGGGCGTATCTCGGTCCCGAGCCCGCCCCACTGCTCCCCCGCTACGACCTGTTCGTCTGGGACAACTGCCTGCGCGACATTGGTCAGGCCATGGTTCCCTGTCACTGGCTCCAGATCATGGAGAACAGTGTCGACCCGCATCACCTCGAACACCTGCATGGCAAACACCTGGCGTATGTGCGGGAAAACGCCGGTCTGACGGCCCCAACGCATTACCAGCGCCGCCATCAGAAGGTCGGCTTCGACCTTTTTCCCCACGGCATCATCAAGCGGCGGGTTCTCGAAGGGAGCAGCGAGGCGGATGATGACTGGAAAGTCGGACATCCGCTGATCTTCCCCTGCATGTTGCGGGTCGGCTCCGGAGGCCAGCACCGCATGCAGATCCGGGTCCCGATCGACGAGACCCACACCTGGCACCTCTGGTACGCCTGCTACCGGCCCGCCGATCCCGCACGCCAGATCGGGCAGAAAGAGATCCCCCTGTACAACGTGCCCTGGCAGACCGAATCGGGCGAGCACATTGTCGACTTCGTTGATGGGCAAGACATCATGGCCTGTGTCACCCAGGGGCCGATCGCCGACCGGACGCAGGAAATCCTGGGAAGGTCCGACGAAGGAATCGCGCTGTTGCGCCGGGTTTTGTTCGACCAGATGGAGCGCGTCACCCGGGGTGAAGATCCCCTGGGCACCATTCGCGATCCCGCCGCCAACCAGCGCATTGACCTTCCCCAGGAGGCGAACAAGTATGGGCGCGGACGGGCCTTCCTCGCCGAATCTCTCGCCATGGGGCATGCCCGCTACAGTCCGCTGCGCGAGCAGATTCTCGAGGTGCTCGCCAGCGACCGACAGGAGTAGCCGATGACCGATCACGGAAGCCGGCCACGCATCGCGGTGTCCTGTCAGCACCTCAGCGGGGTCGGTCACTTTGTGCGCAGCCGGGAACTGTGCCGGGCGTTCTCCCGGGTTGGCGATGTTCTCTTCGTCTCCGGGGGTGTCCCTGTTCCCGGGCCGGCCCTGGATCGCAAGGTGCGACTGGTCACGCTCGCCCCCCTCCGCCGCGAGCCGGCCTCGGGGAAATTGGTCGCGGCCTCACCGGATGAACCGCTGGCCGATGTTCGCCAACGGCGTTCAGCCCAGTTGACGCAGGCGGTTGCCGGGTGGATTCCCGATGCCGTGATCATCGAGCATTTCCCGGTCAGCAAGTGGGAACTCTCCGGGGAGATTCTCGGCTGGATCGCGACCATCCGTGCCGCCAATCCGTCGGTGCTGGTCTGCTGCTCGCTGCGGGACTTCCCCGCGACCAATGAACTGTTGCAGGCGGACACCCGCTCCCACGACTGGATCGTCGACACGCTGCAGAACCACTTCGCCGCGGTCCTCGTGCATTCCGATCCCGCGGTGTCGCAGTTGACGGACGACTGCCCCTGGGCCAGCCGCCTCACGATTCCAGTGATCCACACCGGCTATGTGGTCGAAGAGCCAGTCGATGTCTCTTCCTCCTCCACAGCGACCGATGAAGATCCCCACGCCCCGGTCCTGGTGAGCGCTGGCGGACTCGACGACGGCGACCGACTCGCCGAACTTAGCATCGCCGCGTGGGAGCTTCTTTTCCGCCAGGGACAGACCGGGGGCAGACGCCTGGTGGTGCTGGCCCCGTTCCAGTTGTCGCAATCCCGCCTCGACCGGCTCGCGGCCAGACTGGCCGGCCTTCCGGCCGAACTCTCTCCATTCCGTGATGACTTTCTGTCCCAGATTCTCGGGTGCGGAGTCTCGATCAGCCAGGCGGGCTACAACACGACGATGAACATCCTCCGCGCGGGCTGCCGGGCCATCGTCGCTCCCAATCCCCGCATGCACGATCAGGTCGTGCGCGCCGAGTTGCTGCAGCAGCGGGGCCTGCTCTCGCGGCTGGATGTCGCCACGACCACCCCCGACGTGTTGGCTCGCGCCATCACAGCAAGCCTGCGGCAACCCCGTCCCCGACACTCCCTGCAGCTCGACGGTGCCTCCCGCACGACCGCGTGGCTCTGCCAACAGCTCGCATCCCGCCAGGTGCCGCGCGGAGGTCTGCCATGACCGGCGCCCACCAAGACCTGCCTCTCCCCGAAACAAGACCGCAAACGCCAGAGGAGACTGGCCCAGCAGACCGCACAATTCCCGACCGGTTCGCCCGCCTCGCCCAGGACTATCCCCACCACTTCGCCGTTCGTACGCCCGACGAACAGCTCACATTCGCCGAGCTGGACGACCAGGCAGCCCGTGTCGCCCATTGGCTCTCCCTCGAACTCCCCTCGTCTCCCCATCCCGTCGGCCTGCTGATCGGTCCGGGCCGTGATCACCTCCTCGCCCTGCTGGGAATACTTCAAGCCGGGCACTGGTATGTGTTGCTGCGCACCAGCCAACCCCCGGCACGCCTGTCGCGCCTGGTTGCCGATTCGGGCCTGGTCGAGATTCTCACCACGCACCGTCACCTCTCCCAGGCCGAGGCCTGTCTCCCCAGCGGCGGGCGCGCACTGTCCCTCGAGGACCTGCCCGCCTCGGCGACCGGCCACGGATTTGCCTCGCGAGCCACTCCCGATGGGCTGGCCAGTGTGACCTACACATCGGGCTCAACCGGGACCCCCAAGGGAGTGATGCACACCCATCGCTCGACTCTCTGTCTGTCGCAGGCGGCCGGTGAGGCGAACGTCGGACCCGGCGATCGCGTCGTTTATCCCGGCTCCAACATGGGGGTCAACCGGGCCATCCTGCATGGAGCCACCTCCCTGACCTGGAATGTGCGGGACCGGGGACTCGCGGGGCTGGCGGAGTGGATGGCACGACACGATCCTACGGCGTGGATGTCGGTCCCCAGCGTCTTTCGTGATTTCCTGCGTGGTTTGCCCGATGGAACCCGCCTGCCCGGATTGCGTCGCGTGATCCTGACTGGCGAGGCGGTCTTGCCCGGAGATCTCGAGCTCTTCAGCCGGTTCTTCCCCCGGGACACCTTCCTGGTCAACGAGCTGGGAACATCGGAGACCAAGTCGTACCTGCAGTGGACCTACCGCTCGGGCGATCCCCTGCCGGGACCGGTGGTTCCCGTGGGAGAACCGTTGCCCGGCCGCATGGTCCGGCTGCTGGATGACGCGGGGCATGAGGTGGCTCCCGGGGAGATTGGCGAACTGGTCGTTCAGGCCCGTGCGATGTCCCCAGGCTACTGGAACCTTCCCGTATTGACCGCGGAGCGGTTTCCAGCCGTGCCCGGAATGCCGAATCAGCGGCGTTATCATACGGGAGATCTCGCCCGGCGGCCGACCGACGGCCCGATCGTGTTGGTTGGACGGCGCGATCATGAGGTCAAGGTGCGCGGGCAGCGGACGCATTTGGGAGAAATCGAGGCCGCCCTGTGTGCCCAGCCGCTCATTCAGGATGCCGTGGTGGTCGCTCACCCGGAAGCAACCGGTGAGATCACCCTCGCGGCGTTTTACGTTCCCGCGGGGGAGAGCACCGCTTCTCCGCAGGATGTCCGCGACGCCCTCCGGCAGCAATTGCCCGAGCACATGGTGCCGACTTTCCTGCGACCGCTCGCCAGACTTCCCTACAACGCGAATGGGAAGGTGGATCGCAACGCTCTGCCGGGACTGGAGACACTGCGGTCCGAACGCTCCACCCGTGGAACTCCGCCGCGCGATGAGACCGAACGCCGCCTGCTCGCCATCTGGCGGCGGATCTTTGGAACCACCACGATCGGCATCGACGACGACTTCCATGAGCTTGGCGGCCACTCGCTGACCGCCACCCGCATCGCGCTTGCCATCGAGCAGGAGTTCGGCTGCCGGGTGGGGCTCAAGGCGGTGATCAGCTCGCCGACGGTCGCCCGCCTCGCCGAGGCCGTGCGGTCCTCCCGCCGTCCCTCCGGCGCCCCCCTGGTTCCCGCGGCACGGCAGCAGTCCCGGGAGGGGCGATCTGTTCCCGCATCCTATGCCCAGCGGCGGATGTGGTTTCTGCAGCAGGCCTGTCCCAACCTGCCGGTTTACCTGCTGACCCATGCCTGGCGATTGTCCGGTCCGCTCGATCTCGCCGCGCTGCAGACGGCGTTGAGCGGTGTGATCACCCGGCACGATGTCTGGCGGGGGATCTTTCACCAATCCGGCGGCCAGTTGGAGATCCGCATCCAGCCCCCGTCAGCGAATCCACTCCCCGTCGTCGATCTCGGCGCCGTTTCTGCCGAACAGCGGGAAGCCCGTCTGCGCGCAGAACTGGCCCTCTGCTCGCGGACGCCGCTCGATCTGCACCAGGGACCCCTGGTGCGGTCGCAAGTCATGCGTCTGGGGCCCCAGGAGCACGTCCTGGTCCTCTGTGTCCATCATGCGGTCTTCGACGCGTGGTCTCTCGACCGCTTCTGGTTCGAGCTCAATGAGCTGTATACCGCCGCGGTCGCCGGGCGCGATCCCCGGCTTCCCGACCTGCCGATTCAATATGGGGATTACGCCGTTTGGGAACAGAACCGGCTGCAGAGTCCCGACTTCGCCCAGCGGCTGGAGCGGGCGGTACAGCGTCTCCGGGGATTGCCCCCCCTCGATCTGCCGGCCGATCACCCCCGTCCGGCCGAGCCCCGCTTCACGCGCGGGAGGCTGACCCTCGAATTGGACCGACAGACCGTCGACCGGCTCACCGCATTGGGGGTGGCGTCGGGGGCCACCCGGCAGATGGTCCTGCTGGCCCTCGTCCAGTTGTGGCTCGCGGTCCTCAGCGAGCAGACCGATTTGGGGGTGGCTGTCCCCGTCGCCGGCCGCCTCCGTCCCGAACTCGATCCGCTGATCGGGCTCTTCGTCAACACCCTGGTGGTCCGGACCGAAGTCCACTGGCCCGAGACGTTCCGCGAACTGGTCCGCCGCACCCGGCATGCTTCGTTGGAGGCCTACGACGACGAGGAACTTCCGTTCGACCAGATTGTCGAGGCGCTCAATCCCCGGCGGGATCCAGGACGCAATCCGCTGTGCGATGTGCTGTTTGAACTGCGCACCCGCGGTATGCAGTCACCCACCCTGGCCGATCTGCGCGCAGAACGCCTCACCGGTCTGGGGGCCCATGTCCGCTTCGATCTCGAATTGCACTTCATTGAGGGAACTGACGGACTCTTCGGGACCATCGACTATCGCGATGAACTGTTTGATGCCGCGGTCGTCGCATCGTGGTGCCGCCTGCTGGGTCACCTCGCCACGCAAGTGGCCGCACAACCCGATCTTCCCTGTCAGCAACTCGAACTGCTGACCGACAACGTCCGGCGGCAGGTGCTGGTCGAATGGAATGCCCCCCGGGTTCCCGCCTGGACCCCCGCCACAATCCACGGGCTGTTCGAACGCCAGGCCCAGCGGTCTCCCCAGGCACCCGCCATCTCGACCAGTACGCGAGACTGGTCGTATGCCACGCTCAACCAGCGGGCCAATCGCCTTGCCCACCGCCTGATGGGTGCCGGCGTACTCCCCGGTGATCTCGTGGGAGTCTCCCTGCCCCACAGCCCCGAACTGGTCGCAACCCTGTTGGCGATCCTCAAAGCCGGTGCCGGCTATCTGCCGCTCGACCGCGCTCTGCCGCCAGCGCGACGAGCCACCCTGCTGCGCGACGCCAATCCCCGGTTGATCATTGCCGACGGTGCGGACCCGCTGGATGATGCCGGTCTGGGGATTCCCCTCTGTGCGTGGGATGACGCCGATGTGGGTTTCCCAAACGGCAATCCCGATCTCGAAGTCACTCCCCAGGACCGCGCGTACGTCATGTACACCTCGGGTTCCACGGGTGTCCCTAAAGGAGTGGAAGTCACCCACGCCGGAGTCTCCCGGCTGGTGGACCAGGTCGACTATCTCGAGCTCGGTCCAACCACCCGGATGGCGCTCAACGCACCGCTTGCCTTTGATGCCTCCACACTCGAACTCTGGGGTCCGTTGCTGAACGGCGGCTGTTGTGTTCCCATTTCGCAATCGCAGCAGACCCATCTGGGTGATCTGGTGACGGCACTCGACCGGGGTCAGGTCAATACCCTCTGGCTCACGGCGGCGCTCTTCAACGTGCTGGTCGACGAGTTCCCCCCGTTTCCCAAGGGAATCCCCCAGGTGCTGGTCGGAGGAGAGGCACTCTCCGTCCGTCATGTGCGCGAGGCGCTCGCGCGGCAGGCTCCCGGCGAGCGCCTGTTCAATGGGTACGGTCCCACCGAGTGTACCACCTTCAGTACGGTCCACCCGATTGAGCCCGACCTGCCAGCCGATTGCCGGTCGATTCCCATCGGCCGCCCCATCCCGCGCACTCCCGTCTGCGTCCTCGATCGCTGGTCACGCCCCGTTCCACCAGGGATCCCTGGCGAATTGCATGTCGGAGGACCGGGTCTGGCACGCGGATATCTCAACGCTTCCGAGTTGACCGCCGTGAAGTTCGTCGCGAACCCGGTCCCCGAACTGGAGGTCGATCGCCTCTACCGCACGGGTGACCGTGTGCGCTGGAGCCCCCGGGGAAGTCTCGAATTCCTGGGACGAAACGACCGCCAGGTCAAGATTCGCGGCTACCGTATCGAACTCGGAGACATCGAGCAGACCCTCGCACAACTTCCTGGCGTGGCCCAGGCCGTGGTCGTGGTCCAGGAGGTATCACCCGGAGAGCGGCACCTCGTCGCCTACCTGCGGCCCATCGATTCCCGCAGCCGATGCACAGTCGGCGAGCTCCGTGCTGAGGCCGCGCGGTTGTTGCCCCCGGCGATGCATCCGGCCGACTTCGTCTGGATCGACCGGTTTCCGCTGACACCCACCGGCAAGCTGGATCTGAGTGCCTTTCCAGCTCCGGCAGGTCCCGGCACTTCCAGCCCCCGCCTCCCCCGGGACCCCCCGCGGCGTGGTCTCGAGGGAGAAATGGCGCGACTCTGGGCCGAAGTGCTGGGAAAACCACTCCTCGATCGCGATGCCGACTTCTTTGATTGCGGCGGCCATTCTCTGGCGGCGATGCGGCTGCTGTCGCTGGTCGAGTCCCGATTCGGACGACGGTTGCCCCTCGCGGCCCTGTATCAGCACGGGACCATTGCCCGCATGGCCCGGGCTGTGGTGGATGATTCCTTCCGGGGACTGGTCACCCCGGCACGTATCCGTCCGGGGACCCACCCCGATCGCACGCTGTTTGTCCTCCCCGGCATGTACGGAGGCGCTTCGCTCCCCCGTCATATCGTGCAGGCTCTGGTGCCCGAGTTGAACGTGGTGGCCTTGCTGCCGCTGCAGGTTGACCGGATGGCCGAGCATTGGCCCGACTTCAGCACCATGATCGACAGCTACGTCGAGGCGATTCGCCGTCAGCAACCGACGGGACCCTATTTGCTGGCCGGGTATTGCCTGGCGGGTCGACTGGCGTATTACGTTGCCGACCGCCTCGTCGAACAGGGGGAATTGGTGGAGGATGTCATCATTGTCGACAGTGCCGCCCGACGGACGGCGCGTGACAACCGCTGGCAAGTCCGGCTGGCGCGCCCGTTTCGCATCCTCGCGAACCTGCCGCGCTGGCTCCGGGATGATGCGCTGGCCATGACCTCCGTCGAATGGCGGAAGCGGTTGTCCCGCTGGCTGTGGCGAACCACATCGACGGACCGCGAGGCTCCCCGTCTGGGCGGCCGGGCCGAGGTCCCCCCCGCAGGCGATGACCCTGTCACCCCGCGCTGGCACCGCCAGGAGTTCGCCGATCTGATCTGGCGTCTGGAAACCAACGCCCCCCAACGCATGTCCCGGTTGCGCGTGATTCTGCTGCGGGCCCAGACCCGCCCCCTGTTCAGCGGTGATTCCCACGACCTCCGCTGGGGTCACCGGTGTGCCGGGGGAGTTGAAATCCACGAACTCCCCGGCAATCACGAGACCATCTTTTCCCTTCGCGACGGACAACCGCTGATCGACACGCTCAACACAATTGTGCCACGGTTGATTCAGGGTAAGCCAAAGGGTTGAAGCGCGCGACGGGCGTCCCGCCGGTTTCTCGTGGAGCAAATCAATCTGTCTCTTCCAACGAGAGATCCCGGGGCTTCCGGCTACAGCACAGGTCCGACCGGCCGTGCCACTCGTGCTCGATGCCGCGCATCAACAAGGCACTGTCAAATTCAATCGATCCGGCCGGGAACAGGTGCCGGTTGTCGAACACACTCGAACGGACCGTCGAGACCGCCAGCGGCTCCACATGCCATCGCTGGCAACACAGTTCCATCCCCTGAAATCGCCCCGCCTCGGAGCTGTCCGAATAACCCAGCGAGCCCGCCTGGAAAAACTCCGACGCTGCGGCGAGCGTCCCGAAGATGGACCCGGCCGGCAATTCGGAGCAGACATCCCCGACGACGGCCAGACTGGTGGTGCCGTCATCACTTTGCAGGGAGACTTCGACGTGGCCACCCGCTTCCTGAACGGTGAATCGGGCGTGGAAGTGAATGCCGGGAAACAGACGCCCGCCGGCCATTGCGTTCAGCCAGGAATTGGAATCCCGCCTGCGGACATACACCCCCTGGCAAATCCGGTCGTTCTCGTCCCACTCCACGGCAGTGCGGTGGGCGGCGTTCTCCGACGAAAGGCCGATCCAGCGCGGCAGAAACCTCGGGCGCATTCCTTGCAGCCGAATCAGACAGATCCCCGCCACCCCGTGTTCGTTGTAGCGCTTGGGACGAAAGGGAGGAGGGAGGGTTTTGGCCAGCACCTCGGGGTCGACCCGATAGTTGACGAGGATCCGGCGGTCGATGACCCCTCGAATCACGGGAAGCCTCATGGAACCACCTCTTCCTTCGTCATTCCAACAGGGAACCCCACCTGCGGAGATTCTCCTCTCTCTCCGAGCATGTCGGTCGCCTGCCCCCCTGTCAAATGGAGAGAACGATGTGATCCCACCCGTCCAACCCTCGACAGCCCCCGTCGCTCGCTGGCTCCACGTTGCGTCCCATGTTCGGTGCCGGGGCCCGGGTCATCTCCACCTGCCGGAGTGTGTCTCTCCCCGGTCGCTGTCGTTCGGTCGGCAACACTTGCCGAACGATTGTCGACGGGCGCACAGATCCCGGCTGGAGGCGACGCAGGACCAGTGTGGTAGAATCCCGGAATCCACCCGCCTGTCCCGGATCTCACACAGTCTCCCCGGATGTCCTTTCCGTCTGCCCCCCCTGACTCAGCGGACGAGCCGCTGGAGAGCACGCCGTTCGGCAGGTTCTGGCAGCGCTGGTACTGGCCCACGGTCTCCCTGGCCGCCCTGTTGGCGTTCGAGCTGACCGCCAGCCCGGCTCTGTCGGCGGTCTTGCTCTGTTGCCACTTCGGCGTGGAGGACTGGCTGACGGGCCTTTGGCTTTGGCGAACCGATCCAGACAGAGGCCGGGGGCGCGCCTGCGGCTGGTTCAGTTTCGCCCGGGCCGTGACCCGCACGCTGCTGGCCGCGTTCCTGCTGATGATGCTGCTGGTCGTGATCACGGCACAATTCGCGCGGAATCAGCCCCGGGGACCGGGCAACATGCCGGCCGGTTTCTGGGGCATCGCTTTGTTGATGATGGGAGGCCTGCCTCTCGCGACCCTGCTCAGCCTGATCGCCTGCCTCTCGGCCCGCCGGCATGCGGTCAAGGTCTGGCTCGACCCCGGCCTGCATATCTCCCGCAAGACCCGCCAATGGCCAGTCTCGATCCTGGGAGTCCACAATCTGGCCGACATGCCCTACCTCTTGATGATTTCCGTACTGCTGATGACCGTGCTGACGCCCATGATCATCGCGATCGCCAGCCTCTTGCCGCAAAAAGGCCCGCGCCCCGGCTTCGACATCGCGATCGTGGGAGCCATTCTCGCCGTCAGCTTGACCTGTCTCTGGCTGCTGCTGCGCTGGACCAACCAGGCCCGCGCCCGATTGCCGTTTGAATGCTGGGGCTCCGACACCTTTCGGCCGACTGTGTTCCCCCTTGCCCCGGGCCTGCTGGCCAACTCCTGGGACGACGCGGACGATACGGACTTCGACAGTGCTCCGCTCGACGAGGACGACTGACCTCCCCGACCAAACACCTCAGTCTCCCTGAGCCCCGCTGTTCCCCCCCAAAAAACGACCGTAGCAAGGGCCCGGCAAACGGATCGCGGGAGCGCAGACCTCTGTGTCCGCTCCACTGGGTTTGGATCAGAGGACAACCGTCCCATGGGGCAACCCAAACACCTGAATCGAAAAACCCGCTGGACCCGCCTCCAAAGACCAACATGGCCAGGGGCCAGCCAACGGGTCGCGGGGGGGCGGACCTCTGTGTCCGCTCCGCTGGGCTTGCATCGGAGGGTAACCGTCCCGCTGAGCAGCCGAACCGCATGCATCCGAGACCCCGCTGAGCCCCCCCGCCACCCTGTCTCCGGTTCCATTCGGATGATGTCTTCGGGGGGACGCACATCGGGATTACCGATCCAGGCAGTTGGGTGGCCCATCGCTGCGGTGATTTGCGGTGGGACATCCAACGGAGCGGACACAGAGGTCCGCCCCCCCGCCACCCTGTTT
>JBKDUK010000291.1:0-4809 GCA_046339535.1 Planctomycetaceae bacterium
AATCCGGTCGAGCAGCAGGTTGGTGGCGGTGTTGTCGGAAAAGGCAATCATCAGCCGCACCGCGTCCCCCACCGCCAGCCGGGCCCCCGGACTGAAGTGCGGCGTCAATATCCCCGCCCCGGGAACCTTGTCTTCTTCCCTGAGTTCGAGAAACTGCCGCAGGTCCAGTTCCCCTTTTTCGCTCTGGCGATACACCTCGACCATCACCGGAAACTTGATGAGACTGGCAGCGGGCATCGGAACGGTCGAGCGGTGGGCAAACCGTTCGCGGGTCGACAAATGCTCAACCGCCACCGCCACCTCTCCATCGTGATCTTCGATGAAGGTCATCAACCGCCGTTCCAGCGTCTGAGCGCGGACCGGCTGGACCAGAGGGAACACCCATCCGATCCCCGCCATCAGCCAGAGAATCCGCAGCAGTTGTTGAACCGACATGGAAGACTCAATCCAGAAAACGTGGCGAGCGAAACGAAGAACTCCGGACACACGCTGCGGCCCGGGTTTCCCGTGTGCGGCAGGTTGGACGAATTCCTCTCCCGATTGTGGCGTCGGAGTGAGGAACGTGCCAGTTTCCCGGGCAAACAGGGCCGACAGGGGGGGCTCCCCCCGCGTCTCATCCCCTGCCGGACGGCGCAGCGGGACTCATCGGGCCAACCCCACCGTGCGTTCCCCAGTGAGGAGCGGGAAGATGAGGGTACGACCCTGATTTCCCGTCCGCGGTTCCCCTGGCACTTCGGTTGGCCCCAGTTTCGATTGATCCTTCCGTCCGCTATTCTGGGACCAGACGGGGGGCGTCGGATCGACTTGCCACCCGCAACTGCTCAACTTTTGACCCTCTGGCGGTTGCTTGTTCCTCCTTCCATTCCGCCACCGCACGGTTCGCCCCCACGATGCTCCCTTCGCTGTCAGTGATTTCCTGTGCCTGCCGCCGCGTCTGGACCAGACCGTTGCGCAGCCTGATGCTGGTTTTGCTGGCGGCAGCCTGTGTGGGGATTGCCCCCACGGCCAGAGCGCAGGCTCCCCTGCCCGCCGACGCTCTGACAGTCATCGAGGCTCCCGAATACCGCCACTCGCTGTGGGGAGTGCTGGTGGTGGATCTGGAAACGGGTGAGCCGCTGCATTCACTGAATGCCGACAAGTTGTTCACCCCCGCCTCGGTGACCAAGCTCTTCTCGGTGGCAGCCGCCCTCGACGCCCTCGGCCCTGACTTTCGGGTCGAAACGCCGGTGGTTCGTCGCGGTGAGGTCGATTCCCAAGGGGTCTTGCGGGGCGACCTGATTCTGCTGGGCTCCGGGGACCCCACTCTGGGAGGCCGAACTCTCGCCGACGGCAGCATCGCCTTCACCAACAATGACCACACCTACGCGAATGGGAGTGAAAAGGGAGCACTCACCAGCCCCAATCCATTGGCCGGTCTCAACGAACTCGCCCGCCAGATCGCCGATCGGGGAATCCGGCAGGTGACCGGGCGAATCCTCGTCGACAACCGGCTGTTCGACGAAGAACCAAGCACTGGCAGCGGCCCCACCCGCGTCAGCCCTGTTCTGGTCAACGACAGCCTGGTCGATCTGACCATTTCGCCATCCCTGGCCGGTCAAGGGGCCCGCCTGGAAACCCGGCCCGAATGCCGGTTTCTGCGGATCGACAACCGCCTTGAAACCGGCCCGGCGGGATCGCCTCTGTCAGTGACATTGCAATTGATTTCGCCGCATGAACTGGTGGTGACAGGGCGCATTGCCGCCGACTCGCGGTCGGTCCTGCGGGTGGCCGAGATGCCCCAGCCCGCCTCTTTCGCCCGTTCGCTGTTCATCGAAGCGCTGGATCGGGCGGGAGTCCGAGTGACCGCCTCGGCACTGGTGCGGCAAGACGACGCCGATCTCGACGGACCGCGGAGCGAACTGGCGAAACTGCCGGTGGTGGCCCGGCTGGAGTCTCCCCCGTTCACCGAGAACGCCCGACTGATCCTGAAGGTCAGCCACAACCTGCACGCCAGCACGCTGCCGCTCTTGCTGGCGTCCCGCCAAGGCAAACGAACTCTGGCCCAGGGGCTGCATCGGCAACACGACCTGCTGCAGGGACTGGGAGTGGATGTCGAGACCATCTCCTTCGGCGGCGGTGCCGGGGGCTCCCAGGCCGATTGCGTGACCCCACAGGCCACTGTCGAACTGCTGCGGGCGATGCACAAACACCGGGCGGCCGAGGCCTTCCGCCGGGCGCTCCCCGTCTTGGGGGTCGACGGCACGCTGGCCGAAGCGGTCTCCGCCGACAGCCCGGCCCGGGGGCGCGTGCAGGCCAAGACCGGAACGTACTTCTGGGAGAACACCCTCAACCAGCGGTACCTGCTGACCAGCAAATCGCTGGCGGGGGACCTGCAGGGGGCGTCGGGCCGCCCGCTCGCGTTCGCCCTGTTCCTCAACCGGGCGCACATCGAGAAAGCCGGCGACACGGCGATCGCCGGGAAGGCCCTGGGACGCATCTGCGAAGCACTGCACGCCGCCCACTGATCGACACACCATGATCCGCGAATACAGCAGCGAGAGCCTCTCGCACGATCCCATCCACGGCTACATCCCCTTCATCTCACGGTCGGGACTCCCGGCGGGGGAGGTTTCCGAACAGGAGATCATCGACCATCCGTGGGTCCAGCGCATGCGCCAGATCCACCAGCTGCAGACCGCCTGGTGGGTCTTTCCCTCAGCCGAGCACACCCGTTTCCAGCACATTCTGGGGGTGATGCACCTGGCCTCGCAGGCGGTCGAGCATTGGTACGACTCGCTCTGCGACGCCTGCCGGAACGTTCCCTCGCGGGCCTATGTCGAGAGCCTGGTGCGGATGGCCGGGCTGCTGCACGATGTGGGACATGGCCCGTTCGGGCATTTCTTCGATGACCACTATCTCGACCAGTTTGGAGTCACCCACGAAGATCTGGGCGCCAAGATCATCCAGACCGAGCTGGCCGACCTGCTGCGGCGGGTGCGGCGCAATCCGCATGGCAGGCTCGCCCCGCTGGAGGAACTGGACCCGGCCCAGATCGGCTGGCTGATCCGCCGTCCCGCCCGGGGGGGCGACACCCAGGGACAACCCGACTGGCTCGTCAAGCTGCGGGCCCTCTTCAGCGGCATCTACACGGTCGACAACCTCGATTTCGTGATGCGCGACGCCTACATGTCGGGATACAGCGTCAAAGCGTTCGATCTGTTCCGGCTGCTGCATTACAGCTTCTTCACCCCCCAGGGGCTGACGATTCACTCGCGCGGGCTGCAGGCGCTGATCACCTTCATCGAGGTGCGGGCCAACCTGTTCCGCACGATTTACTTCCATCGCACGGTCCGGGCGCTCGACGTGGCCCTGGCCGAACTCTTCGGCGAGACCATGCCCCACTTGTTTCCGGGGAATCCGCTCGAACACCTGACGCAGTACCGGGGCTTCACCGAGTCCTCCTTCCTGGTCGATGTGCAGCGGATGCCCTTCCACGCTGACCCGGCGGTGCGGGAACTCGGCCAGAAGTGGCACGATCTGCTCAGCCGCAATGTGCTGTGGAAAATGGCCGCCGAGCGGGCCATGTACTTCCACTCGGGGCAAAGCGAGCAGACCTCGATCTTCTCCGAGCCCGAGGTGGTGGCGCAGCGGGTGCGGAAGAAACTGCCCAAGGAGATCCGCTCGGTCGAGATGCGGGTCGACATCGCCCGGCACTACCACCGCCCCAGCACCCGGCAGCCGACCGCGGGGCAGAACTTCGTCTACGACCCGGCCGACGGCACACCCCGCTCGCTGAGCGACTACGAGTTGTTCCGCGAACTGCCCCTCAGCTTCTCGATCTGCCGCATCTACACCCGCGACCACACCCACGACGACCAGATCCAGCAGGCGCTCAACGCCGTGCTGGGCGATGTGGTGGACGCCAAGACGAACATGTGAAGCGGCCCTCAGCGACCAGTCTTCTCCCGCTCCCCACGTGGTCCGGCTCCGCAGCGACTTTGCCCCCTCCCGGGTTCCCACCGACGTCGTCCGACTGGCCTTTGATGGACCGCTCGGCAGACCACCAAATACCGGCAGGCCCCGCTCGGGATTGCAGCCCCGCCACAGCCGGCGGGGGGGCGGACCTCCGTGTCCGCTCCGCTGGGTTGGGATCGAAAGAGAATTGTTCCAACGGGCAGCCTAAAGACCTGGATCGGAAACCCATCCGCATTCGATTGCAAACCACCTCGGGAATAGCAAAGTCCAACCTCCGCCAAAGTCATTACCTGAAGGGGAAATCTTCCATAGCCTAGGGTTACCGCGCAGCGGCTACCCCAGGTAGGGGACATGCAACTCCCCCGGAACCCGGAAAGGGTTCGCCTCTCGCAACGGTCGCTTGGACGAGCCGCGTCATCGACCTGCGGACACATCCGAAACAGGTGGAAGTCCCCGCGCGATCACTCCCTGCGGGCACCGATCAAGCCAGCCCCTTCAGGGCTGATTGTTTTCACTGGCCCGCAACCCAGGGTAGTGCTGCGCACGAACCCTGGGCTATCGAAGAATGTCCCTTCAGGACATGGCTTGGCCGGATGGTGTTCGCGGTGGCGCGCACATGGGGGTTGACCGATCCAGGTTTTTTCTCTGCCCGTTGGAACGGGGATTTTCGGATGTTTGTCCAGTGGAGCGGACACAGAGGTCCGCCCCCCCGCCACCCGGGTGCTGGGCCCTTGCGGGGGGGGTGCTCGGTTGCGGGCACATTGGTGGCTTGCTGATCCAGGTCTTTTCTCTGCCCAGTGGGACGGGTCTTTTCGGATGTTTGTCCAGCGGAGCGGACACAGAGGTCCGCCCCCC